>JBEHXR010000113.1:0-10363 GCA_048498595.1 Bacteroidota bacterium | reverse complement strand
TATAAATTAGAAGGGCTCGACAACGATTGGACATATACTAATATTCGCACTGCAGCAAACTATAGCAACCTATCACCTGGTACTTACACATTTATGGTTAAAGCTGCCAACAACAATAATGTTTGGAATAATAAAGGCGCTTCATTAATCATTATTATTTCGCCACCGTTTTGGCAAACATGGTGGTTCATTATTGCATGTATAATTCTAACATGCATTATAATCTATGCGATGTATCGCTACAGGTTAAATGCGGCGTTGCGTGTTGAACGTTTGCGCACACGCATATCAACAGATTTGCATGATGACATTGGTTCAACATTAAGTTCAATTTCTATTTTAAGTGATATGGTGATGCATGATAGTTTAAATGGTAACTCGAAAGAAATGTTGCACGAGATAAAAGAAAACAGTGTAAACCTCATGGAGAAAATGGATGACATTGTCTGGAGTATTAATCCACGCAATGATTCGCTTGAAAAATTATTGCTGCGTATTAAACATTTTGCCGCGCAATTGTTTGAAGCAAAAAATATAGACTATGAAATTGACATCAGCGAGCATATTCACAGTTTTAAACTACCAATGGAAATTCGCCAGCATTTATATTTAATGATTAAAGAAGCCATTAATAATATTATTAAACATTCTGCATGTACACAGGCAAACATCAGTATAAAACATGTGCACGATAATTTGCTGATTAAAATTTATGATAACGGAAAAGGCTTTAATACTAACAAGGTGTCTTACGGAAATGGATTAATAAATTTGAAAGAAAGAGCAGAAGCAATTCATGCGAATTTATCGGTGCAATCAAATAATAAAACAGAAGGAACGCAAATTAAAATAGAACTAAAAATCAAATAAACATCCTATTGCTGCAGAGCTTTTAGCAGCTAATATTTGCTACGATGATCAAGGTGGGAATTATTGAAGACAACAATACGCTGCGCAACAGCCTTACGCATCTTTTTAATCATACCGAAAACATGCAATGTATTGTATCGCTCAATAATCTTTTGCATGTCATCAGCGAATTAAAAAAATCAACACCGGATATAATTTTAATGGACATTGGCTTACCAAATATTTCAGGAATTGAAGGCGTGAAAATGGTGAAAGAAAATTTTCCCGATGTGCAGGTAATGATGTTCACTGTATTTGAAGATGATGAGAAAATTTTTGAAGCCATTCGTGTTGGCGCATCAGGTTATTTATTGAAAAAAACGCCGCCGGAAGAAATTACTGAAGCCGTTCGCGAATTATATAATGGCGGCGCACCGATGAGTGCAAGTATTGCAAGAAAAGTTATCAAATCATTTCATGTGCAACCTGCAAACAGCGTGGAAGAATACCAACTCACTTCCCGCGAAAAAGAAATTTTACATGCACTGGTTGATGGGTTGAGTTATAAGAAAATTGCTGACAAATTTGTCGTAAGCATCAGTACAATCCGTACACATATCTGCAACATTTATCATAAGCTGCACGTAAATTCAAAAGCCGAAGCCGTTGCTAAAGTGTTGAGGAAGTCAAACAATAACTAAATGCTTGTTAAGCTCCGCAATGCGGAGCTTTTTTATTTTATGTTTGATGTATGAATGATAATACGCAACGTTTCAGTAACCGAGTTGATAATTATGTAAATTATCGTCCGTCTTATCCTGCAGAGATTATTCCGTTTCTGGAGAAAGAATTTGGTTTTAATAAAGATTCTGTTATTGCTGATATCGGCTCGGGTACCGGCATTCTTTCGGAAATATTTTTACAAAATGGAAATGTCGTTTTTGGTATTGAACCGAATGTACCAATGCGCAAAAAAGCTGAACAATTATTAGTGAATTATCATTCATTTAAAAGCATTAATGGAACTGCAGAACAAACAAGTTTAGAAAATGAAAGTGTTGATCTGATAACAGCAGCACAGGCTTTTCATTGGTTTGATATTGATAAGACAAAGCAGGAATTTAAACGCATTTTAAAACCTAATGGTTATTGTTGTTTAATATGGAATGAACGTTTAAATAATTCTGATTTCTTAAAAGCATACGAACAATTGCTAAAAGATTATTCAACTGACTATACAAAAGTTGATCATAAAAATATTGACGATAAAAGAATTGATGCATTCTTCTCACCAAACATTGTAACTAAAAAATCTTTCAGCAACAAACAGGTTTTTGATTTTGAAGGATTGAAAGGCAGGCTTCTCTCCTCTTCATATGCACCTGATGAAAATCATCCAAAACACAACGCAATGCTTGAACATCTCAAAAATATTTTTAATTTATTCAATCAAAATAATCAAGTGCAGTTTGATTATGAAACGAAAGTGTATTTGGGAAGGTTATAAACTTCTTCGTGCCTTTGTGCCTTCGTGGTTTAATTAACCACAAAGACACGAGGACACATCTCTAAGTTTAATTCTTTGTTCTGTTTTGATAAGCAGGCTGTGCAGGCGCAGTATATCCTTTTGTTTTTATTTCATTTTTTATTTCTGATATAGCACGCTCTAACTGTGGATCGATTCCTTTTGTCATTGAACTCAAATCTTCCCGCACTTCAATATCAGGATCAACACCGTGACCTTCTGCAAACCACGTTCCATCAGGATTAAAAAATCTGAATGTTGGAACAGTAATGCCGCCGCCATCAATTAATGTTGGACAACCGCTAATACCAATCAACCCGCCCCATGTTCTTTCACCAATCAACAATCCAAGATTTTTCTTTCTAAAATAATCAGGAAATGCATCGCCACCGGAACCACTCCATCCATTTATCAACATTACTTTAGGACCAAAATTAGCATTGGGTGGAGAAGAGATTGGCTTACCATCACGTATGGCATAATAAGCAAGCGGCGTGCGATTGAGCATCTCAACAAACCGATCGGGAATTTGTCCGCCATCATTAAAACGCTCATCAATTATCAACGCTTTTTTATCCCACTGCGCAGCAAATTGTCTTATCAATTCATTTTGTCCATCAATACCGGTGCTCGGAACATATATGTAACCTGCTTCGCCATTTGTTTCGCTGTCAACTTGTTTGCGCATGTCTTCAATCCATGAAAGATTACGCAACCTGTATTCATTATCCATCGTTAACACAATTGCGGTTTTTGCATTGGTAAAAGTTGGTGAAGAGTTATAAGTTAACTCAACCGTTTTTTTAGCAAGACCCTGGAAAACCGCATAAGGTTCTTGTGCTGTTGTTAACGGCACTCCATTTACCGCGAGTATATAATCGCCTTCATGTATATTAATGCCGGGCGCATCTAAAGATGAATGTGCTTCAGCATCCCATTGTGCGCCATGAATAATTTTCTTGATCTTATAATAATTTCCATCAGCTTCCCAATCAACGCCCAAATAACCGACATTTTCATTCTTTGTTTCTTCAATATCACCACCGCCATGATAGGTATGTGATGAACTTAATTCACCGATCATTTCGCCAATTATAAAATCAACTTCTTCACGCGTCATTGCACCAGCAAGCATTTTGGAATAACGTTCTCTCACTTTATTCCAATCAACGCCGTGCATATTTGGATCATAAAAATAATCTCGTTCAATGCGCCATGCATCTGTAAATATTTGTTTCCATTCTTCTTTAGGATCAACCATCATTTGCATTTCAGACAAGCGCAATGGCTTATCAAACTTCTGTCCTTCGCTTGCATCAATAACAGCATAGTTATTGTCTTTTTGTACGAGCAGTTTTTCACCATTTGCAGAAAGCCAATAATTATCTACTCCATCTAAAATTGTTTTTTCTTCACGCTTATCAATATCGTAATATTTTAGTGAAGCTTTGCTGCCATCAGGAGCGCCGGTGTATGGCATTTTAAGATAAATGATCTTTCCTTTTGCAGCATTTAACGAACCATAGTTGCCTGCGCTTAATGGAAGTATATCCATTCTATCTTCGAGCCCGTTAAAATCTATATCAACATTCTTGTCGTCTGATTTCTTTTCATTCGCACTTGTGTCTTTCGCACTTTTCTTTTCGTCATTTTTAGATTCTGGTTTCTTTGCTTCTGAATTATCTTCTTCTTTCACAGTAACAGTATCATTCTTCGGTGCAATTAATGAAGGCGTGGACTGCTTTAAACTTATTACACCAATTTTCGCTGAATTGGCGTAGATAAATGTGTTATCCATATCGCTGTAATAAGGTTGAAAATTATCGTTGATTACTACATACAAATATTTTCCATCTTCATTAAACACGGAACTAAAGCAATTATAAAAACCGCTTGTTGCCTGGTGCAGTTTTTTGTTTTGATAATCATAAATAAAAACAGCGTTGTGTTGATTTTCCAAATCACGTGTATAAGTAAACCAGCGACTATCCGGAGACCAGCTTATTGTAAAAGGTTCAAGTGCACCTTCTGTATACGCCAACGCTTTATCAACGTCAGTTGTTTGATTGGTTGAAATATCAAAGACTTTTATACGCATCGCTTTATCAATAAAAGCAAGCTTTTTACTATCCGGTGACCAGAATAAACTATAACGAAAACCTGCACCATACGATGTTAATTTTTTTGCGCTGTTTTCTTTGTTCGGATCAGCGATATATAATTCATACTCGCCCGATTCATCACTCCAGTAAGCCATTGTTTTTCCATCAGGAGAATATGCAGGAAATCTTTCTGCAACGCCCGAAGTTCTTGTAAGATCTTTTACATAACCATCTGTTGCCGGCACAGAAAAAATATCACCTCTTGCTTCAACCAACACACGTTTACCATCTGCACTTAACGAAACATGCTGAACTAATTTCGCAACGTTTTCAAGTTTGGGTTTCAGCATCGCATCATCTGTTACCACATTTACATTTACTTCTTTTTGTTGTTGAGATGATAAAGAATATAAATACAATTTGCCGCCTGCTTCATATACAATATCATCAGGACCTAATGATGGATAATGCACATCGTAATCTGTAAATTTTGTTATTTGTTCGAATGATTTTTTGGTAAGATCATATCGCCACAAATTCATTCTTTCTTCATCACCGCGGTCACTCAAAAAATAAATATAGTTATCATGCCACATGGGAAATTCATAACCTGCATCATTCAATTGCGAAATATATTCTGAAGTATTGTTTTGAAAATTATAAACAACTATATCAGCCTTCCATCCGCCACGATAACGTTTCCAGTTTCTGCCAACCTGTGAGCGAAATACAAGCGCCATTTGCTTTCCATCGGGCGAATAAGAACCAAACTCTGCATAAGCAAAAGGCAATTTTTCATCAGGTCCACCGTTTGCAGCAACTGTATAAAACTGATCAAACCTTGCTTTACCGCTTTCTCTTATTGATGCAAACAAAACACGTTTGCCATCATTTGTCCAGTCAACAACTCTATCTGGAAAACCATGTTCTGTTAGGCGAACCGGAACGCCTCCGTTTGACGGAATTACATACACATCACTGTTGCCATCATAATTTCCCGTGAATGCTATTGACTTTCCATCAGGCGAAAATTTTGGGTAGCTTTCAACACCAGGAGGTGAACTTAACTTTAAAGCAGTGCCTCCATCTTTTGGCATTATCCAAATATCATTTGCATAACTAAAAACAATTTGTGTTGCAGACACATCAGGATAACGAAACAGACCTGCATCAATTTGTGCAAACAAAGAAAAGCATGTAAAGCAGCAGATAAAAAACGTAAGTATTTTTTTCATAAACAGAAGTTGAGATGGAAAGATTGTATTAGCAAATATTCAATTTGATTTCTATCAATCAAAATAATCTTAGGTAATTGTTATGAAAGGCTGCGATTTATGATAGACAAAGCAATTAAAGTTAAGGCACATTTCACCTTGAATTTTAACCAATATTGTAAACGATTTTTGTATGCTCATATAAGCCGTACACAAATAAGGAATCATTACCTCATTCTATATTTGTTTACGAATCCAATTTGTAAATTATGAACGACCAACATTTAATACTAACCGAAACTGAATGCATTGAAGTACCTGCTGTATGGGTTGATGTATTAATACAGCAATACTTAAGTTAATCACTTCAGCTTTTTATCCTGTATTATTATTCAAAATTAAATTTTACGTAATGAAAATTTTTACGCTGCTAACACTATGCGTTATTTTAAGTTGTATTGCCACAACATCGTGCACAAAAAATGCGAATGAAGAACCGGGCAATTTTTCGGGCATATCCAATAACAGTAATTCAGCACATCCAACAGCAACAGGCAATTTTTTTGGTGTGCTTACAAACGCTGCTTATTCAAAACAAACACCAAAAGCATCTGATACTTTAAAGCTTTTAAGTTTTGAAAAAAAATTAGAACTCGCTTCTTATTATGGTGTAAAGTATATAAGAATGTCTATTACACATGATGCATGGGTTGCTTCAAACGGAAGTAAAAATTTTATTGATAATTTTCAAACTGCCTGCAATGAAGGATTTTCTGTTTTATTGAATGTAAACTATAATGCTCCTTCTTTACATGGGCCACAAAATTTTGCAAGTACTGCTGAATATGGAAATTTCTTGACTTCTGTACTTAATTCAATCAGTGCAAGAGATCCTAATTTAAAGCCGGCTTTGGTGGTTGTAGAAAATGAAGAAGCAAATCCTGTTTATTATATTAACAACACCACCGCCACTGTTGACAGCTATGTGAATTTGTTGAAAACAGCAATCGCTATCTGTGCACCAAGAAGTATTAAAGTTACCAATGGCGGAATTACAAGTTATTTATTAACCTTAGCCACGTGGGATTGGTTAAGAACAAAGTATGGTTCAGCAATTGCAAACACATGGGCAAGCAATGTTATGGCGCCAAACTTTTACAGTACAATCAATAGCACGCTAATGGCCAATTACATAATACTTGCAAAATATACAATCAATAAGTATTCATCGTTGCCATTATCTTATATCAATATTCATTGGTATGAACCATTAAAGGCATCCCAATTTGCAGCCAACCGTTTAGGCAATCCTTATTTCTCTGCTTATGGCATAGATTCAACACAAACAACGGCAGGTGCATTAGATAGTTGCGTAAATTATTTAAATGCTTCATTCAACCATGTAAGTGTAATTACAAATGAAACTGGTCAGCTTAGCAAATCAAACAGACTTACCAGTTCTATTTTGCGCAAGTATATAAATTACCAGGCAACGAGCGCAAATTTTCCAATTGTAAGTTGGTATGATGGTGATGGCGGCGGCGTTAATAATGCAATTGCACTTCATAACGCTATTTCAACTGATAGTTTTACTGTGAGAAGTTCAGGCTTAAGTTTTCACAATCATCTTCAGCAATAATAATATTTACTAAAAGCCCCCGAAGCTGCGGATTGTATTCGCAGCTTTTTTTTGCTTTAATTTATTTGTGTTGTTTGAACAACCATTCCATCATGTGCTCATCACTGTAAGCTGCGAGCCATGAAAAATGTCCGGTTTCAGGATAGATTGTAAGACCTGGATGTGCACCTGCTTTTATAAGTGCTTCATTCATTTCAACTGAATAAATTGTTTTTACTGCAGGGTCTTCTGCACCGTGAAAGATCCACATAGGAATATGTGCAATCGTTGGTGCCAGTGAAACATCGCCACCACCACAAACAGGAACAGCAGCAGCAAACATATTTGGATAACGTTCGATGGCATCATACGTTCCAAATCCGCCCATTGATAAACCTGTTATATAAATGCGGTTTGTATCAACCGGCATTTTTGTTTCTATTTGTTTAATAAGTTCTATTAATAACTGCATAGGCTTAGTTGGTGTTGATTGCAGTTTCATATCTGCTCTCGAAAAGTTTGACCATGATTGACCAGACGGGCATTGCGGAGCAATAACAATTGCAGGATGCAACACCATATTTTTATCTGTCGCGAAATTTTGCACACCCCATTTTAACTGCGCTTCATTATCATTTCCTCTTTCACCCGAACCATGTAAAAAAATTACTAATGGATATTTACGCAACGTATCAGCATCAGGAAATAACAATCGGTAATTTAAAGTATCGCCATTGCTGATATATTGACTTTTTCCGAAGCGCTCCATTTGCGCGTTTGCG
This sequence comes from Bacteroidota bacterium, assembly GCA_048498595.1. Lineage (GTDB taxonomy): Bacteria > Bacteroidota > Bacteroidia > Chitinophagales > Chitinophagaceae > Parafilimonas. The sequence continues at coordinate 2,273 of JBEHXR010000113.1, read as the reverse complement.
TTTACAGCAAATAAAAAAATGAAAGTAAAACTTAAAATGGTTAAAGCAATTTTAGATTTCATATGCGAAGGTTTTCGCCGATGAAGATAAGAAACAGTTTGACAAACTAACATCAAACAGCAGCAGCAACATTTTTTTGGGTAACAGATGAATGCATGCGCTGTAAAAATTCCAGCATTACATTCATATCATCAACATCATTTACAATAAGCAAAAAGTTTTTGCCGGTTTGTTTTAATCTTGCTTTGTTCGTTTCAGTTTGCACATATTGCATGATGCCCTTAAAAACATCAGATTCAAAATAAGGAGAATCATTTTTATTGATGAAATAGCAGCGTAGTGTTTGCTCTTTCAGCGTCATCTTTTCAAAACCTAAATCAACGGCAGCCCAACGACAGCGCACCGTTGTGATTAAATCTGTTACTTCATTTGGAAGCGGACCAAACCTGTCGATTAATTCCTGTTCGAATGCCTGCAGTTCTTTTTCATTCTCGCAATTATCTAATCTTGTATAAAGCGATAAACGCTCAGTAATACTTTCAACATAATCATCCGGAATTAAAATTTCCAAATCAGTATCAATGGTACAATCGCTCACAAAATCATCCTGCTTACTAATCTCTTCTTTAAATACATCTTTAAATGATGTGCGTTTTAATTCACGAATCGCTTCATCTAAAATTTTTTGGTACGTTTCAAAACCAATGTCAGCCATGAAACCTGTTTGTTCGCCACCTAGTAAATTTCCTGCACCACGAATATCCAAATCACGCATCGCAATTTGAAAACCACTTCCCAGCTCACTGAATTGTTCCAGCGTTTGCAAACGTTTTCTTGAATCTGTGGGTAAAGTGCTCATCGATGGTGCAAACAAATAACAGAATGCTTTTTTATTGCTTCTCCCCACACGTCCGCGCAACTGGTGCAAATCACTCAAACCAAATTGATGCGCATTGTTTATAATGATTGTATTTACGTTTGGAATATCAACACCGCTTTCAACAATGTTTGTGCAAACAAACACATCATATTTTCTGTCGATAAAATCAAGCAAGCGTTCTTCAAGCTGGTCGCCTTCCATTTGTCCGTGCGCATAAGTTATACTTAAATCAGGACAAAGACTTTGAATTAACGCAGACATTTCAGCCAAACCATGCACACGATTATGAATAAAGAAAACCTGTCCGCCGCGTTCTGTTTCATAATAAATCGCATCGCGAATTGCATCTTCGTTAAACACCTGCACTTCTGTTTGTATTGGCTGGCGATTTGGCGGCGCAGTATTGATGATACTCAAATCTCTTGCGCCCATCAAACTGAATTGTAATGTGCGCGGAATTGGTGTTGCTGTTAGTGTTAAACAATCAACGGTTGCTTTTAATGTTTTTAATTTTTCTTTATGTGCAACACCGAATTTTTGTTCTTCATCAACAATCATCAATCCTAAATCTTTAAACTTAACACTGTTTGCAAGCAAGCCATGCGTACCGATGATGATATCAACTTTGCCTTCTTCAACTTTTTTAAGTGTTTCTTTTTTTGCTTTGGCAGATTTAAAACGATTGATATAATCTATTGTTACCGGAAAATCTTTTAAGCGTTCGCTGAAAGTTTTATAATGCTGAAACGCAAGAATTGTTGTAGGAACAAGTACAGCAGTTTGTTTGCCATCAACTGCATTTTTAAATGCTGCGCGAATGGCAATTTCTGTTTTGCCAAAACCAACATCACCACAAATCAAACGGTCCATCGGTGATGCACTTTCCATATCTTTTTTTACATCTTCAGTTGCCTTTGCCTGGTCGGGTGTGTCTTCATAAATAAAAGATGCTTCCAATTCTGTTTGCATGTAATTATCCGGCGTGTGTGCAAAACCTAATTGCGCTTTTCGTTGTGCATACAACTTAATTAAATCGAAAGCAATTTCTTTAACTCTTGACTTTGTTTTTTCTTTTAAGCGATTCCAAACATCACTGCCAAGTTTATTAATCTTTGGTGCCGTTCCTTCTTTACCTGTGAACTTTGATATTTTATGAAGTGAATTAATATTCACATATAAAATATCGTTGTCTTTATAAATAATGCGAACAGCTTCCTGCAGTCTGCCATTTACTTCAATTTTTTGCAACCCGCTGTATGTGCCAACGCCATGATCAATGTGCGTAACAAAATCTCCGGGTTGTAATTCTTTTAATGTGCGAAGTGTAAGCGCCTTGTTTTTATTGTACGCTTGTTTAACCCTGTATTTATGATAGCGCTGAAAAATTTGATGG
>JBEHXR010000112.1:0-10372 GCA_048498595.1 Bacteroidota bacterium | reverse complement strand
TCTTCATCTTCCGTTCCGTATTCTGTTTTTACTTCTGCGCTCCAAATGCCATTTTCATTCAAATACCGGCTAAACACAGATTGATAACCGTGTGTTACATAAACTTTTTCTGCTTCAGTTGCCTTAATTGCCTGCAACAAACCATCCCAATCTGCATGATCGCTTAATGCAAAAGCGCCGTCCACATTTTTTCTTCGCATATTTCCACGCACCTGCATCCATCCGCTGCAAATGCCAACAGCCATTGGTGCAAACTTGCGTTGCCATGTGCTTCCTTCTGCACCCGGCGGCGCTATCACAATACATCCTTTCAATTTTTCTTTCGGCGTTTCAGGCGTTACACGTTCCGCATTAATTTTTGGCAAAGAAATATTTGCATTGATGATTGCCTGGTGCATGTTATACGTTGCGCCATGCATGTAAATCGTTTCATCAAAATCTTCCAATGCTTTCAGCACACGCTGCGCTTTGCCCAAACTATACGCAATGATGATGCTTGCTTTATTCAATGCTTTGTTCGCAAGAATCCAGTTGCGCATGTTTTCAAAAATTATCTCTTGTTCTTTCCAGCAATAAATCGGTAAACCAAAAGTTGATTCGGTTATAAATGCATTGCATTTTACAGGTTCAAATGCACCACTTATTCCATCATTCGCAACTTTATAATCACCGCTGGCAACCCACACTTCATTATTGTATTCAACGCGTATCTGCGATGAACCAATTATATGCCCCGCAGGATGCAATGAAACCTTTACGCCATTAATTGTTTTTGATTCATTCCATTCTACTGTTTCATAATTATTATCTCCGAGTCTCGCCTGAAGCAGTGGTTTTGTTAAGCGATGGCATAAATAATTCTTGCTGCCCCATTTCGCATGGTCGCTGTGTGCGTGTGTGATGATAGCATAATCTACCGGCTTCCATGGATCAATATAAAAATTACCGGCGCGGCAGAACAAACCTTTATCTGTAAACTCGATTAACTGCATCGTGAATGAATGTAAACAAAAATGCTACCGAAATAAACCATACAAGTTTTGTTAAATACAAATGTTTGAATGTTTAAAAATCCCGGAGGGATGTTATGATTATAGAAAATGAAATTTGAAGACAAACCTCGAAGAGGTGACATAAATTTTCTGTCATCCCTTCGGGATTTCAATTCATTGCTTATGTTCTTTCTATAATAATATCAGCCTTTCAGGCTTGCTTTATTGATACTTTCAGATTTAGAACACTTGTGTTTTGTTTAAAGCTGCCAGGTTAAAGGACAAACTTTTTACGGAAGAAATGAAGCAAATAAGTATTCAATAACAAAAATCAGCTCACTCTTTTGTTATGTAACAGTTTCTCAACCGCATCATCAAAAGAACCGGCGCGAATTACTTCGCCTGCATTTACAAAATAAATTTCATCTGCATTTTCAATGGTATTTAAGCGATGCGCAATAATAATGCGTGTTGTGTTTGATGGAAGTTTCTTCAAAATATTTTCAAGTAATTGTTCAGTGATGGTATCAATATTCGCAGTCGCTTCATCTAAAATTAATATTTCAGGATTGCGCAACACAGCACGCATAAATGCAATCAACTGCTTCTGACCAATACTGATGTTATCACCGCTTGATGTAACTTTTGTTTGTAATCCATTTTCAAAAATGGTAAGCAAGCTTTCAAGATTTGCATCATGAATAACTGTTTCCAATTGTTCATCAGAATAATCTTTATACTTTGGATTGCCGTATAAAATATTCTCTTTTACCGTACCGGTAAATAAAAACGGTTCCTGCAAAATGAAACCAATCCTTTGGGCGCGTTCATGTTCATTAAAAGAGCGGATATCTTTTCCATCTAAGAAAACAGTGCCTGTTGTTGCATCGTACAATCTTGCAATTAATGATGCAGTAGTTGTTTTGCCACCGCCTGTCGGACCAACAAATGCATACGTTTTACCGCGTTCCAGTTTCAATGAAATGTTATGCAGAATTTCATTCTTACCATCGTAACTAAAATGCACGTTCTTAAATTCAATTACCGCATTAGTATCTGATGTTGCGCCATCTTTTATTGTTGTGAGATTATTATCAAGACCCAAAATTTTTGTAATCCTATCCCAGCCTGCCATCGCCGTTTGAAAGCTTGCAAACAATGAAGCCAGTTGGCGCAAAGGATTGTAGAAATAAGTAACGTACGCAATATAGCTCACCAGTAAACCAAGCGTGAATTCAGCATGTGCAATAAGATAAATTCCAAAGCTTAAAACAATCAACTGCGCAATGCCGGAAAAAAAACTATATACCGGTAAAAAAATATTATTCGCTAAACCTGCGCCGATTGCCGTTGAATAATTTTGTTGATTCGCAGTTTGAAATCTTTGCCTGAAATAATCGCGGCGATTAAATGCAATGATAACTTTAAAGTTGGCAAGACTTTCCTGTATCTCCGCACTCATGCCACCGACACTTTTCAAATTCACTGCATTCTTTTTCTTCACCCATGGTGAAACAATTTTTGTAAAAATAAAAATGATTAAGCCTGGCAATAAAGCAGCTAATCCTAATTTAATATTAATGGCTAACAAAAAAATTCCGGCACCTGTCATCGTTGCAACGCTGCCGATAAATTGCATTAATGATTGCGAAAAAAATGTATTGATTTTATCTGTATCATTATTTACTCTTGAAATTAAATCGCCGGCTTTATTTGCATGAAAAAATGCAACGGGCAATTGCTGCAGCTTATTAAAAATTGTATTGCGCAACGTAAACAACATACGTTGGCTAACGCTGCCCATTAGTTTTGTTTGAAGATAACTTGCAAACAAACCGCAGGTATACATCGCCAATAATATTCCTGAAAAAACCAGCACACCGTGATATTGTTTTGTTTGAACGTAGTGGTCAATTGTATAACCAATAATCAGCGGTCCGCCCAAATTGATGCTTGAATTAAGCAGTATGAAAAATGTTGCAATCAAAATATTCTTCTTCTCATGCGAAATCAATTGCAGCAAACTCTTCAATGAAGAATATGTTGAAGCCTTCTGCTTTTTATCCGGTATTTCATTAAGATTGTAACTCATAATTGCTGGTGCTTTTTTGTGAGTTTAAAATCTGTACATATTCAGGGCTTGTATGTAACAATTCATCGTGTTTACCTGAAGCAATGATTTCGCCCTGCATCAGTAAAATAATCTGGTCATAATTTTCAACTGTTGTTATTTTTTGCGTTACAGAAATCAATGTTAAGTCAGGATAATTTTTTTCGATGTTACTTAATATTCTTTGTTCAGTAGTGTTATCCACTCTTGATGTAAAATCATCCAACAATAAAATTTTTGGATTTAAAGCCAAAGCACGTGCAAGCATAATGCGTTGCTTTTGTCCGCCGGATAAACTTGAACCACGCTCAGAAACAATGGTATCAAGTTGCTGCGGAAGCTGCTGAATAAAATCTTTGAGTTCTGCTGTTTCAATTGCTTTGTTCATTGATGCATCATTCACCTGTTCATTAAAAGCAATGTTTTCACGCACACTCATATTAAAGATGATGCTGTCCTGGAAAACAAAACCAACTTGTTGATGAAATGCATCTTGCTTGTACTCATCAATTGCATGTCCATCAAAATTTATAACACCTGATGATTGTTTTATCAATCCAGTCAGCAAATACAACAACTGTGTTTTGCCTGCAGCAGTTGGACCAATAATTGCAATCTTCGAACCTGCATCAACAGAAAAAGAAATATCTTTTAAAACGGGCATTTGACCATACACAACGTTTACATCTTTCACATCAATGTTGCCTTTTAATGGCGTTATTATCGTTCCTGTTTCAGGCGCATCCGGCGAATTAATGACATTGCTGATGCGTTGATATGAAGCTGTTGCCTGTGCAATCACACCACTCATAAAACCAATTACAAGAATTGGAAAAATCAACATCGCTAAATAACTATTGAACGCTGCAAAATTTCCGAGTGTCATACTTCCATTAATCACGAAATGACCACCAAGTGCAAGTATGGTTAAGCCCGCCATGTTTGATGTGAATGTGATGACCGGAATCAATCCTGCAAACAATTTCAAAATCTGCAAACCAAAATCTCTTGCTTTAGTATTTGCTTCTAAAAATTTATTGTATTCTGATTGCTGCGAGTTCACAACACGAATAATTGCAGCGCCTAAAATGCTTTCATTAATAACTTTATTCAACCAGTCAACAACAGCGCGGCTTTGAATAAATAATGCACGCACTTTTTTCAACACAACATAAAATGTAATTCCGATAATTGGTATGATTGCAATCACGCATAACGCAAGCTTCCAATCGATACTAATTAATAAAGCACTTGCACCAATGATAATGATGACTGAAGAAACGATGGAAACGATTGCCTGCGATATAAACATCTTGATTGAATCAACATCTGCAGTAAGATTTGTTAGCAGCTTTGATGGATTTGACTGTTCGATAAAAGCGTAACTCTGGTTGGAAATTTTATCTGAAAGTGTTTTGCGTAAATCTCTCGCTACTTTTTCTGATGTAAAAGTTTGCAGAATACTTTGCAGGTAACTAAAAATAAAAATGCAAACGATTGCAGTTCCAAAATTTTTGATGAGTGTTGTGTAATCAAAATTGTCTGCGCTAAATGCATCAATACCACCGGAAATGATTTTTGGTATGATTAGGTTGATACCGTTGCTGAACAGTGTAAATAAAATCAGCACCAGCACCATGCCGCGATATGGTTTCAATAAACTTAAAATGCCGGGTTGCTTTTTCATCAGCGTATACTTTTGAATTGCGGCGCTAAGCTCGGGCTAATCAAATAGTAAAACAAATCAATAAGGTTAAATATAGCGTTGAAGCGATGAATGGCAGCATTTCATCGGCAAAACTTTTTCATTCGAACAATTCAAATAACATTGCTGTTATACAGGTATCACTTCCACTTTCTTTTTTCGTTGCATTTGCGGTGGCAATGTTTCTAAAATGATTTGTTTTAAAATATGAATGAGTCTTGTTTTGGTAAATGTTTTTAAAGTAACCAAACTTATTTCACGCACCGGTGCAGGACTTTTAAAATAACGCAGCATATCTTTTTTAGCCGCACTCATATCATATGTTGCAAGTTCAGGAAGTAGCGTGATGCCGCCGTTTTTATCTACAAAACGTTTCAATGTTTCAATACTTCCAGCCGCATAATCAAAATGTTTTTCGATGGATGAATCTTTTTGCAATTCACATAAGTTCATTACTTGATTCCGCAAACAATGACCTTCTTCCAGCAACCACATGCTGTGTACATCAATATCATCGGGCAATAAATATTTTTTATTGAACAATTTTTCTTTGCGTGATACGTAAGCCACGAATTCTTCATTAAATAAAAATATTTCTTTCAATTCTGTTACGTTGAGCGGCGTTGCTAACATGCCTGCATCTAATGAACCATTCTTTAACTGACGAATAATATTTTCTGTTGTGAGTTCATGTACGCTCAGTCTAACCTGCGGGTATTTTTTTATGAACGTTTGCAAAAACTGTGGTAACAGATAAGGCGCCAATGTGGGTATGATTCCAATCTTTAATGTTCCGGCGATAATATTTTTTTCCTGTTGAATCAATTGATGCATCATGCGTGATTCTGCCAAAATTTTCTTCGCCTGTTCAATTACAATCTGCCCTGTTTCTGTTGTAGTAACCGGATTAGTACGAATAAAAATCTGCACGCCTAATTCATCTTCCAACTTTTGCACCTGCATACTGAGAGATGGTTGCGTGATGTGACAATGTGCAGCGGCTTTCGCAAAATGTTTTAAAGAATCGAGCGCAACAATATATTCTAATTGAACTAATGTCATAATAGGTTTAAGCTATTGAAGTATAAAATTAATTGATTAAATTTATTTGTCTAAAGTTATAAGTTTGTAATCCTTTTAGATTGCTTAACCTGTAAAATTCGTTCACTAATAAAACTTATAAAATGTCAAATGATTCAAACGATATCAGTAAATGCCCATTTCACAATGGAAGTTTACATCACAATGTAGGCGGCGGCGGAACAAGAAACCGTGACTGGTGGCCAAACCAGTTAAAGCTGAATATCCTGCGCCAGCATTCATCTTTATCAAATCCCATGAATAAAGATTTTAATTATGCAGAAGCTTTTAAAAGTTTAGATCTCGAAGCCGTAAAAAAAGATTTGCATGCTTTGATGACCGATTCGCAGGATTGGTGGCCTGCAGACTTTGGTCATTACGGTGGTTTGTTTATTCGCATGGCGTGGCATAGCGCAGGCACATATCGTGTAAGTGATGGCCGCGGTGGCGGAGGTGCAGGGATGCAACGTTTTGCTCCGTTGAATAGCTGGCCCGATAATGTGAGTTTAGATAAAGCACGCAGATTATTGTGGCCAATCAAACAGAAATATGGAAAGAAAATTTCATGGGCTGATTTAATGATTCTTGCAGGCAATGTTGCGCTCGAATCAATGGGTTTTAAAACGTTTGGTTTTGCAGGTGGACGTGAAGATTTGTGGGAAGCGCAGGAGGATGTGTATTGGGGCGCTGAAACAACATGGCTTGGTAATGACGATCGTTATGCAAAAGGTTCAGAGGGTGTCGATGGTCAGGGCGTAGTTTCATCTGATGAAGATCCGGGAAGAAAAATACATTCAGAGAAATTAGAAAATCCACTGGCTGCTGCGCATATGGGTTTGATCTATGTAAATCCTGAAGGACCAGATGGTAATCCTGATCCTGTTGCTGCAGCACATGATATAAGAATAACATTCGGGCGCATGGCAATGAATGATGAGGAAACAGTGGCATTGATTGCAGGTGGTCATAGCTTTGGTAAAACACATGGCGCTTCATCTTCAGATCATGTAGGCAAAGAACCTGAAGCTGCAGATTTAGAATTGCAAGGCTTTGGATGGAGTAATAATTTCGGAAGCGGTAAAGGCGCTGATACCATCACAAGCGGATTGGAAATTATATGGACAAAAACGCCCACAAAATGGAGTAATAATTTCTTTGAAAATCTTTTTGGCTTTGAATGGGAGTTAACCAAAAGTCCTGGTGGTGCGCATCAATGGGTTGCAAAAAATGCTGAAGCAATAATTCCCGATGCATACGATGAAACAAAGAAGCATCCGCCGAGAATGCTCACAACAGATTTGTCTTTGAGATTTGATCCGGCTTATGAAAAAATATCAAGACATTTTCTTGAAAGTCCTGATGCATTTGCTGATGCATTTGCACGCGCATGGTTTAAATTAACGCATCGTGATATGGGTCCAAAATCACGTTACTTAGGTGCTGATGTTCCGCAGGAAGATTTGTTGTGGCAAGATCCGATTCCTGCAGTTGATCATGCATTGATTGATGAGAATGATATTGCATCATTAAAAGAAAAATTGCTGCAATCAGGATTGAATATTTCTGAATTGGTATCCACAGCCTGGGCTTCTGCTTCTACGTTTCGTGGTTCAGATAAACGCGGCGGCGCAAATGGTGCACGCATTCGCTTGTCTCCGCAGAAAGATTGGAAAGTAAACAATCCTGTTCAGTTACAAAAAGTATTGAGTGTATTGGAAGGAATTCAAAAAGAATTCAACAACGTACAAACAAATGGTAAAAAAGTTTCTTTAGCAGATTTAATTGTGTTGGCTGGTTGCGCTGCTGTTGAAAAAGCAGCGAAAGATGCAGGACATAATATTACGGTTCCGTTCACACCTGGTCGCATGGATGCGTTGCAAGAGCAAACAGATGTTGAATCGGTTGGATACTTAGAACCACAGGCTGATGGCTTCCGTAATTATCGCAAAACAAAATCGTCCGCATCAACAGAAGAATTATTAATTGACAAAGCGCAGTTGCTTACATTAACTGCGCCTGAGCTAACCGTATTAGTTGGCGGCATGCGTGCATTGAATGCGAATTATGATGGATCAAAACATGGTGTGTTCACAGATCGTCCAGGACAATTGACGAATGATTTCTTTGTGAATTTGCTTGATATGAACACAGCCTGGAAAGCAATGGATGACAGCAAGGAATTGTATTTGGGAAGTGATCGCAAAACAGGTCAACCTAAATGGACTGCAACACGTGCTGACCTTGTATTCGGTTCAAATGCAGAATTAAGAGCTGTTGCAGAAGTGTATGCAAGCGAAGATGGAAAAGAAAAATTTGTAAAAGATTTTGTTGCAGCATGGAATAAAGTAATGAATCTTGACAGGTTTGATGTAGATTAATTGAAAAATCATCAATATAAAAAAGGCAGTCATAAAACATGGCTGTCTTTTTATTTTAAAAATCAACTCTAATTTTAGAGTTTCTAGCCGATAAAAATTTCAAAATAATTATTAATTTCTTTTGGATTTGTTTTTGCTTGTAAACAAAATATGCAATGTTATATCGGTTGTTCAGGTTTTTATAATAAAGACTGGAAAGAAATTTTTTATCCGAAAGATTTACCGCAACGAAAATGGTTTGAATTCTACTGCACTCAATTTAATACACTTGAACTGAACACAACTTTCTATCGCTTTCCAACAATTGAAATGTTGCAGAAATGGTATGATAATAGCGCTGCTGGTTTTAAGTTTTCTGTAAAGGCGCCAAGACTTATCACACACTATAAACAGTTTAAAGAAGTGGAAAGATTAATGCTTGATTTTTATAATGCTGTTCGCGATGGGTTAAAAGAAAAATTAGCAACTGTGTTATTTCAACTGCCTGCAAGAATTGAATACAGCGAAGAATTTTTACAACGCATCATACAAAACCTTGACAGCAGTTTTAAAAACGTTATTGAGTTCCGTCACATCAGTTGGTGGAATCAATTTGTGTATGATGAATTAGCAAAGCACAAAATTTCTTTCTGCGGTATCAGCATAAAAAACTTACCTGCAGAAATTATTGCTAACACTTCAAATATTTATTATCGCTTTCACGGAATAAAAAAACTTTATTTCAGTGAATACAATAAGCAAACAATAAAAAGTTTTGCGCTTGAATTAACTGCACAACAAAACATACAAGAAGCCTATATTTATTTTAATAACACGGCAACCATTGCTGCAGTGAATAATGCAAGACAACTTGAAAATTTTTTGAAGCGTTGTAATGATATAATTATCTCACCCAATACCAAATAATGCCCGGCGCTTGCATAGATAAAGTTCCGTTATCTCCGGAAAGCCATGGAGAAGGATTCCAGCCGCTACCCGTAACCAATGTTCCCCACCAATAGCTTGTACCGCTTTGACTGGTAGTGATAATGCCGTCAGTTGTTTGGGTTGTCCACCATGGCATGCGTGGTCCAAAACCACCACCTTCAAAAAAATCCCATGATCCAAATTTTGTGTTCACAGTGATGTCAGTATTGGTATTTACACGGCTCACAAAACTATATGCCTGGTTCGCCGTAAAAATGCCGCCGTAGCTTCCTCTTGTATTTGCATCAAACATATATTGAAAACCGAAGCTGCTTCTTTTTATATAATCTGCCCATGCAATAATAGAATAATCACCATCTGGGTTCGGGCTTGTTTCGTTTCGTAAAACAGCATTCGAATTTGTCCACCCGCTGTTCGGACTTTTATTACACATGATCAAGGTCCATCCGCCGCCATCCGTTGTCATGTCTGCATAAATTTGAAAAGGATTTCCACCATTAATATTTGCATTCCTGATCCAGTAATAACCATCTGTTGAAGAAGGGTAAGCTTGCTTAATAGCATACGCACTGGTTGAAGCTTTCAAGGCAGATGTACCATCATATATTAATGGTGATGCGCCTGTAACCCAATTACTCGTTGAGCCAGACAAAGCAAAATTGTTTAAGGTGCCGTTATAAGCATTGCTTGTTTTATCAACTAAAGAATTAATGCCGGTATTAGTGCCGCCTGGTGTTCCCTGGTTAAAATTATAATAAGCTATAAGACCTGTTTCGTTGCCCGCCAGTTCAGTGTACATATCAGATTGAATATCTGTTTGCGATCTTGCAATATTCCAAATGCGCAGTTCATCAAACTCCGCATTTGCATACGCATCACCATTCCAGTTACTCTTGCCGATGTAACAATAGTTGCGTGTAATATTTACAGGTGTTGGAAGCGTAGCTGTTCCGGCAGCTACACCATTGATATAAATAGTAGCGGTTGTTCCGCTTAAAGTAGCCGCAACATGTGACCATTGATTAAGCTGCAATGTTTGCGATGCCTGGAATTGCTGACCTTCAACATGAAGATATGGAACGCCACTGGTGCCATAAGTATATGCAAGCAATATATTATCGCTGCCGGCACCATTTCCAAAATCAATTATTCGTGCCCAGTTGCCAAAGCTTCTCGGGTA
>JBEHXR010000111.1:0-10472 GCA_048498595.1 Bacteroidota bacterium | reverse complement strand
TGTGAGCTGTTTATTATCTTTCTAACCTGCAAAACAAAAATTACAACATCAGAAATAAAATTTATACTTTGTTTTAAAAAAAATAATGGCTGAATCAAAGTCAGATCAATCAGAGGAAGAACATAGCATAAACTCCGCACATAACAAACCTAAGAAAGATGAATTTTTAATTGTTGGTTTAGGTGCATCTGCAGGCGGCATACAGGCATTCCGGGAATTTTTTCAACATACACCGCCAAAATCGGGAATAGTGTATGTGGTTATACTGCATCTGTCACCCGATCACGATAGCAGTCTTGCAAAGGTGCTGCAAGCCGTAACAAAAATGCCTGTGTTGCAGGTAACAGAAAAAGTGCAGGTAGAAAAAGATCATGTATATGTAGTGCCGCCTAACCAGCATTTAACTATGAAGGATGGTTTTATTGTTGTTACTACCAACACCCAAATAGAAGACCGCCGTGCACCTATAGATATTTTTTTTAGAACGTTGGCAGAAGAACATGGTCCAAAGGCGATAGCTGTTGTTTTATCCGGCACCGGAGCCAATGGTTCAATGGGTTTAAAAAGAGTGAAAGAAAAAGGCGGCGCTACATTCGTACAAAATCCGCGGGAAGCAGAATTTAACGAGATGCCCCGCAATTCAATTGCAACAGGATTAGTAGATGAAGTATTGAATGTTGCAGATATTCCTGCAAAAATTATTGCTTATAAAAACAGTTTGGGTAAAGTTCAGATTTTAGAAGATGCAGAAAAGCGCCCCCCCGATCAACAGCAGGCCTTGCGTGAAATATTTACGGAAATAAGATTACGTACAGGTCATGATTTTTCAAATTATAAACGACCAACATTATTAAGAAGAATTGAGCGCCGCATAAATATTCATAACCTGGCAGACCTTCCTTCTTATGTAACATACATGCATCAAAATATTGATGAAACAACTGCATTATTAAAAGACCTGCTTATTTCTGTAACTAATTTCTTTCGCGATAAAAAAGCTTTTGAAATTATAGAAACAGAAATCTTACCTATACTGTTAAAAGGCAAAACTGCAGAACACCATGTACGTATTTGGGTGGCAGGATGTGCTACCGGAGAAGAGGCTTATTCATTTGGGATGCTTTGTGCAGAAAAAACATCGGGTATAATTGATGTACCAAAGATTCAAATTTTTGCCACAGATATTGATGATGCAGCCATAGCAGAAGCAAGAGAAGGATTATATAATATTAATGAGCTGGCTGATGTAAGCCCGGAACGGTTGCGCCGTTTTTTTATTAAAGAAGGCGGTGAATACCGCATTCGCAAAGAAGTAAGGGAAAACATCATGTTTGCCAATCATAATTTTTTAAAAGACCCTCCTTTTTCTCATTTGGATTTAATAAGCTGCCGCAATGTGATGATTTATTTAAATAATGTGGCGCAGGAACGCGTAGCAGAAACTTTTCATTTTGCATTAAACCCCGGCGGCTTTTTGCTTTTAGGTACTTCGGAATCTGTGGATGGAGCCACGGATTTGTATGCCAGTTACAACAGGGAAAATCATATTTTCCAAAGCAGGCAGGCATCACCAAGAGCATATCCTATTCCAGAAACAGTTCCGGTTTTTCGCATAGACAAACAACCTTCACCTGTTTCGCACGAAAATGAAAATAAAGTATTGGAGCGTATTTCTTTTGCTGACCTGCATCAGCAATTGCTGGAACAATATGCACCACCATCATTAGTAATAAATGAAGAATATGATATTGTTCATCTTTCAGAACGCGCCGGTCGTTATTTGCAAATAGGCGGAGGTGAGCCGCAGCAGAATTTATTAAAACTTATTCGCCCTGAATTACGGCTTGAGGTTCGCTCTGCATTATACCAGGCAACACAAAAGCAAAGCGCAGTTGAAGCAAGAGGCTTAAAAGTACGTATTGATGATCACGACGAAACGGTAAACATTCACGTACGCCCGGTATTACGTGCCGGCGATACGGCAAGGGGTTTTATACTTGTGTTATTTGAAACATCAACAAATAATGGCAAACAGGAAATTTTGCTTGCTTCAGATGAGCCGGTTGCAAGGCATTTGGAAGAAGAATTAATGAGATTAAAATCTCAGTTGCGTTCTTCAAATGAACAACACGAATTTCAGGCAGAAGAATTAAAGGCATCTAATGAAGAACTGCAGGCAATGAATGAAGAATTGCGCTCCGCAGCAGAAGAGCTGGAAACAAGCAAAGAAGAATTGCAATCTATGAACGAAGAACTAAGAACGGTTAACCAGGAATTAAAAGTAAAGATTGAAGAAACAAGCCTCACCAGCAACAATCTTCAAAACCTAATTAATTCAACAGATATCGGCACTATATTTTTAGACCGCAGTTTTCGTGTAGCATTGTTTACGCCTGCTGCAAGAAATATCTTTAATCTTATACCTGCAGATTACGGAAGATCATTAAACGACATCACCAATAAACTTAATTATAAAGACTTGCCGGAAGACGTGGAAACAGTGTTAGATAAACTTACAAGCCTTGAGCGCGAAGTGCATAACAGTGAAGGAAATGTTTTCCTGATGCGCATCTCGCCTTACAGAACCAGTGAAGACCGCATTAATGGTGTAGTGATAACCTTTGTTGATATTACAAGAAGAAAACAGGCGGAACAACAATTGCAGGAAAACCTAAATGAGTTAAGCCGTTTTAATAGTACTATGGTAAGCCGTGAATCGAGAATGATTGAACTGAAAAAAGAAGTGAATGAACTTTGCAGGCTTTTAGGCGAACCTCCGCGTTACCCGCTTGATTTTGAGAATGAGGAAAAATAGTTGATCATGCCGGATTTCTTTAATACTAAAAAAAACAAAAACAGCACAATTGGTTTTACTGCAGAACATAATCTTCCGCAGCTTGTAAAAGAATTGCAGATAGCCAATGCAGAACTAAAAGAAGCCCGGCGTGCTGCTTTGAATATAATGGAAGATGCTATTCTTGCAAAGGAAGCGCTGCATACAAGCGAAGAACGCCTGCGCATTACTTTAGAAGCCGCTGTTGATTTTGCCATTATTAATACAAACAATGAGGGTATTGTACAGGGATGGAACAGCGGCGCTGAAAAAATGTTTGGATATACACCCGAAGAGGTAATGGGCAAACCATCAGATATTATTTTTACTGAAGAAGATAAGGAAGCTGGCATTCCGAATAAAGAAATGGAAACAGCAAGAATAAAAGGCAAGGCTATGGATGAACGATGGCATCAGCGTAAAGATGGTTCAAGATTTTTTATGAGTGGTGTAATGCGTCCAATTTATGATAGCAATTTATTGGGTTATGTAAAAATTGCACGAGACATGACGGAGCAAAAATTACTCGAACAACAAAAAGACGAATTTATAAGTATTGCAAGCCATGAATTAAAAACACCAGTTACCAGCATTAAAGCTTACACAGAATTTTTAAGTGATACTTTTAAAGATGCACATGATGAAGAAAGCTTAGAATTGATTAATAAATTAAATACACAAATTGACCGGCTTACAAAACTTATTAATTCACTGCTTGATACTACAAAAATTGCAGAAGGGCAATTTATAATACAGACTGAAAAGTTTAATTTAAAAACATTAATAGAAAACTGTATTAAAGAACTGCAGCATACAACACACCTTCATAAAATTATTTTAAATGCGGAAGAAAAAATTTTTATAACCGCAGATAAAGAGCGTATAATACAGGTAATAACCAATCTGATTTCCAATGCAATTAAATACTCCCCCAAGGCAGGCGAAATATTGGTAAATATTGTACGTGCTAAAGATGGCATTCAGGTAAGTGTAAAAGATTTTGGAATGGGCATTCCTGAAGATGTAAAAGATAGAATATTTGATCGTTTTTACAGGGTGCGTAATGCACTAATAAATACTTATCCCGGTATGGGTTTGGGCTTATATATCAGCGCTACTATTATTAAACGCCTTGGCGGAAAAATTTGGGTAGAAAGTAAACAGGGTAATGGCTCAACGTTTTATTTTGTTTTGCCTTATGATAATGAGTAAAGAAATTTAAACAGTACTTACGTAAATCTTTTTTATATAAAATAAACTCTACTTTTGAACTACTGAAAGTATATACCTGCTTTCAAGTTTATAAATATTGTTGCTAAGGTTTATCTGGATAGCTTGATTAGTGCTTTCCCATTTAGAATATTATTGTTTAAAGATCGTTCCCAAATTAATTTTAATAATTTTTTTCGCTGTCTAAGTAGTATTTCGCTTGAGTTAAAATTTACATGAAGAATATTATAATTGCAGATGATGATGCCGGTATCCGGGATGTTTTTAAGCTGATCTTAGAACGTGCAGGTTATAGTGTAACAATGTATTCCGGAGGAGAAACTTTACTAACTAACGATTTTACACTACCTGATCTTTTTGTTATAGATAAACAATTATCTGGCGTGGATGGTTTAGTAGTTTGTGAATCGCTTAAGCATAATCAACTAACAAAGAATATTCCTGTCATCATGGTTTCGGCAAGCTCTTATGTAGCAAGGTTGGCGAAAGAAGTGGGTGCAGATGAATTTGTAGAAAAGCCATTTAAAATACAAACATTTATTAAGCTGATAGAAAAGTATTTAAATAATACATTCAACAACCATGAATACAACAGTGAAGAATGAAAACACTTTGGTGAGCCATCATAATCTTGCCGAAATGCTGATTGACAGGAGTATTGATGCCATTATTGCCATAGATAATAATTACAAAATAATTGCCTGGAATAAAACAGCTTCAATAGTTTATAATATATCAAAAAAAGAGGCAGTTGGTAATTCTATTTTTGAACTTTTTCCGCGCATTAAAGAAGACCAGGAAACAATGAGTGCTATTCAGCATGCTTTGTTAGGCGAAAAAAGTTTTGTTTCTTCTTCGAGGTTATTTGAACACAGGCGGCATGTAGAAAATCATTACATTTCTTTAAAAGATGATGTGGGTAATATTATTGGCGTTATGAATATTGTGCACGATGTGGCGCACCGCATTAAAGCCGAACAACAATTGCAATACTTAAATGAAGAGCTTGAAAAAAGATATAAGCAATTGCAAATAACTTCAGACGAGCTTGCATCATTTACTTATATCACAAGCAATAAAATAAAAGAACCCATACGACATATTTATACAGGCATAGAGCATTTAATAAAAGTAGAAGCAAGCCGCTTAAGTGATAGCGGTAAAGCAGCCTTCCGGCGCATACAATCTTCTTTAAATAGAATGGATCTTTTACTGGACGATATTTTAAGCATTTCGCAAATAAGTATTTTGCAAAAAACAAATACCCGGGTTGATTTAGATAAACTGGTAACTGAAATCGGTTCTGTGATTAAAAAGAAATCAGAAAAAGACGTTGATATTGTAATAGAAAAATCAGGCTCAATCAACGGTCATGAAAATTATTTACACATGCTTTTTTACAACTTAATAGATAATGCAGTAAAGTTTAATAAAAGTGATAAGGTTATTATTAAATTAAGTTGTGAAAATGTTTTTTTAGAAGAGCAAGCGAATGAATCTTTTTCAGAAACACAATATTACAAAGTAACTATTAGTGATAACGGAATTGGATTTGAAGAAAAAGATAAAGAAAGAATTTTTAGAATGTTTGAAAAACTGCACGATAAAGAATATAAAGGTTCCGGTGTAGGCTTAACCGTTGTTCAAAAAATAATAGATGCACACAGTGGTTTTATACAGGTAGAAAGTGAGCCGGGAAAAGGAACGTCGTTTCATTGTTTTTTCCCTGTAAGTGCAGGCTAAAAAAATTTAATCATTACTCCAAGTTGTAGGTTTACACTGATTGTATTTTACTTTAATAGAATTGCATAAAAAAGTCCCGCATATTGCGGGACTAAGTTTTTTGCGGAGAGAGAGGGATTCGAACCCCCGGACCTTTTGGGTCAACGGTTTTCAAGACCGCCTCATTAAACCGCTCTGACATCTCTCCGCTGCAAAAATAACGTTTGAAATGAACCATAAAAATTTTTAAGCCATTTTATTAACAGCAATCAAATTTTTATGGTGAATTCCACCTTGGCATTAAAAGAAAAATCAACAGCTAAAATCTATAAGCAAAAAAAAATCAGCATTTACATAGTTAACTTTGCCGCGCATGAAACATCTTTCTGCCTTAAATAAATATTTCTGGAAATATCGGGTGCGTTTTTTAGCGGGCATTTTATTCGTTGTTGTTTCAAACTATTTTGCGGTGCTTGCACCCGAAGTAACAGGTTATGTTATTGGCAGCGTGCAACAATATATTTCAGGTAGCCATACGGCAACAAAAGAAAATTACAGCGCTTCAATAAAGGTTTTAATTAACTGGCTTCGGCATTTCGATTTTAAAAACATAGTAATAATATGCAGTGTTACTATTTTATTGCTTGCGTTATTAAGAGGTATATTGATGTTTTTTATGCGGCAAACATTAATTGTAATGAGCCGCCATATTGAATATGATTTAAAGAATGAAGTGTACAATCATTACCAGGAGCTTGATGCCGGCTTTTTTAAAACACACAGCACCGGTGATATGATGAACCGCATAACTGAAGATGTTAGCCGTGTTAGAATGTACACCGGTCCTGCAATAATGTATGCAGCAAATCTTGTTGCATTAATAACATTATGTCTCGTTAATATGTTGCGGAAAGATATGTATCTCACCTTAGTTGTAATTGCACCATTGCCAATACTTGCTGTAACAATTTATATCATTAATAATATCATTCACAGAAAAAGCGAAAAAGTGCAGGCGCTGCTTTCTGATCTTACAACCAATGCACAGGAATCTTATTCAGGTATTCGTGTTATAAAATCTTTTGTGCAGGAAAAAGCAATGCTTGGTTTCTTTAGTAACAACAGCGAAGCCTACAGAAAAAATGCGGTGAGTCTTGCAAAGGTTGAAGCCATTTATTTTCCAAGCATGACATTGCTTGTTGGATTAAGCACGCTATTAACTATCTTAATTGGCAGCAATATGGCTTTGCAGGATCCGCATAAAGTTGGGATCATTGTAGAGTTCGTTCTATACATCAACATGCTTATGTTTCCTGTTAGCGCTATCGGCAGCGTAGCAAGCATGGTGCAAAGAGCCGCGGCATCACAAAAAAGAATCAATGAATTCTTGCATACAAAACCGGTCATCACCAATCCATTTAAACAAAGCAAAAAAGATGAAATATTAAACGGCAATATTGTTTTTAAAAATGTTTCATTTACTTATCAGCATACCGGCGTTAAGGCCTTAAAGAATATTTCTTTCGAAGTAAAGGCAGGACAAAAAATTATGATACTTGGCAGAACGGGCAGCGGTAAGTCAACCATTGCACAACTGCTGTTGAGATTTTATGATCCTGATGAAGGAAAGATTTTTATCGGCGAAAAAAATATTCATGATGTAAATCTTGAAAGCCTGCGCAATTATATCAGTTATGTTCCGCAGGATATATTTCTCTTCAGCGATAGTGTTTCAAACAATATAAAATTTGGGTTGAAGAAAGAAAGCAATGAAGCAGAAGTTGAAGAATATGCAAAGTATGCAGCTATTCACAACGAAATATTATCGCTTGAAAATGGGTATGAAACAAGAGTAGGTGAACGTGGTGTTACATTAAGTGGCGGACAAAAGCAACGCGTTTCTATTGCAAGAGCTTTATTAAAACGAGGGCAAATAATGTTGTTTGATGATTGCCTGAGTGCCGTAGATGCAAAAACAGAACATGCAATTGTAGATAACCTGAATGAGTTTCTTCAAAACAAAACAACCATCATAATTACGCATCGCATTTTTGTTTCAATTCCTTTTGATAAAATAATTATTTTAGATGAAGGCTCGATAGTTGAAAGCGGAACACACGATGAATTGCTTGCGCAGAACGGGTACTATACTGAACTTTATAACCTTCAATTACACGAAGAAGAAACTGTAAATTAAATGCCGCTTAAATTTTGGTAATTGTAAAACAATATTATATTTGCCAATTCAAGCAACATTATTCACCAAAACACATAACCAGTGGCGTACGAAAATAATGACAGGAAAATGGAAAGCGTTTACAGCAAACGCATAAAGGCAGGAAAGAGAAGAACTTATTTTTTTGATGTGAGAGCAACCCGCGGCAATGACTACTATTTAACAATTACAGAAAGCCGCAAACGTTTTAATGATGACGGTTACGACAGGCACAAATTATTTTTGTATAAAGAAGATTTCAACAAGTTTGCAAAAGCATTAACTGAAGCCGTGGATTATGTAAAGACTGAATTAATGCCTGATTTTGATTTTGATTCTTATAATCACGAATATTCAGAAACTGCGCCTGCACTTGATGGCACAATAGTAGAATCTATGGATGATATTGCAGGTTCAGAAACCACTTCTGACGAAGTGGATAAATGGTAAACAAAATTTTCTCTTTACAAAGTCCCGCTTTTATAGCGGGACTTTTTTTTTGACTTCACCTAAATCTTCTCCAAAGGAGAGGTCTTCTCAGAGATTGAAATTTTAATCCTGCTATATTTATTCAACGTGTTTCTTGCCCTTCTCCCTTGGAGAAGCCTGCTGTCGGCAGACAGGGGTTGGGATGAGGTCAATTTAATATCATTGCAACGCTTAATGATTAATTATTGTCACTAAGATATCCGGATGGATTATAGAGAACTTGTAAAAAATTGCCTGAAAGGATCAAGCAGCGCGCAAAAAGATTTGTACGAACATTTTGCGCCGGCGATGCTTGGTGTTTGTTACCGTTATACCAAATCGGTTACAGATGCCGAGGATGTTTTGCAACAGGCGTTTATAAAAGTTTTCAGCAACCTGTACCGTTACAGGGAAGAAGGAGAATTAAGTGCATGGATTCGGCGCATTGTTGTAAACACGGCATTAAATTATTTAAAGCAAAACAAAAGATACAGTTCAGATTTATCGTATGATGAAATAAAACTCCATCCTGTATCAACAGAAAATCCGCAAATTATTTTACAGGCAAAAGAATTAGCAGACCTGATACGACAGTTGCCAACCGGTTGCCAAACCATTTTCAACCTGCATGCGGTGGAAGGTTACACACATGTAGAAATTGGTGAAATGTTAGGCATTCATGAAGGCACTTCAAGATCACAATATGCAAGAGCAAGATCACTTATGATAACATGGATTGAAAAAAGATCAGAACAAAAAAAAATTAATCGTTATGCCGGAAAATGAATTTGAAAAACAGGTTAAAGAGCTGATGGAGGGTTTGCACTTCTCTCCTTCTGAGCCTGTTTGGGAAAAAATAAAAAAAGGCATTGCAGAAAAAAAACGCCGCATTTGGCCGGCTATTTTTTTATTTATTGCGATTGCGTTTTTGGGCGGCTATTGGTTTTACAACAGTGCAAAATCAACTAAAACTGTAAGCAGTTATAAACAACCAGGTAAAATAAAAACAGAAAAAACTTTATCGAATAATAACAAGCCGGAAACTAATACTGCAGAAAAAAATATAAATACACAAGAACAATCTCTACTTAAAAACAAAACCGAAATCAACAAGCCTGTTATTGCAGAATCAAACAATAAAAAAGAAAATAGAAATGCAGAAGCAAGTCAGCTATTAATACAAGAAAAAACTAAAAATATTTTTAGTTTGAAGAATTCCAAGATCAATAGTGAATCGTCAAAATCAAATGCTACGATTGAGAATAATGCTTCAATTCAAAATAAAAATAATGAGATCACTTCTGCACCAAATTTAAAAAATTCAATTGCTGATGAACAATCCGCAAAAGAAAATAACGCCGGTAATATCAATGTAACTGATCAGGGAAAAATTGATTCAATCAATAATAACAATACTGAAATTGTAAAAAACAATACAGATACATCAGCTAAGACAAATGCAGTTGTTACAAATGCTAAAAATTCGCGTAGTCAAAAAATTTCGCAATCAAAAAATCACAAGTGGCTGTTTGGTATTTCTGCTATGTATGGCAGTAGTAATGTCACAAGCAACCTTGTAACTCTAAATAAAAACAAATCGCTAGCTTCAGGACTAACAGGACAGGTTTCAAACAATCCAGGCGTTGAACAATCACCTTACGAAACACACCCCGCTTATAATTTGGGTATAACTGTTCAAAGAAAGATTTTTAAGAATAGTTATTTAGTTTCAGGATTAAATTTTGTGCATCTTTCATCAAAAAGTTATACTGCATTAAAATTTGATTCTTCAATGGTATTAGTTGCTCCGGCTGCTTATGCAACCTTCAGCCCTACCACGGTCAATCTTTACAGGGCAGGTTCAGAAAAAACCTATGTTAATAAGTTTAATTTTATTGAATTGCCTTTATCGTTTCAAAGCAATATTTTTCATATAAAAAACTTCGGGCTGTTGTATAATGCCGGGTTTTCTGTTATGCACCTTCTTTCGTCAAAGTCTCTTAT
>JBEHXR010000110.1:0-10503 GCA_048498595.1 Bacteroidota bacterium | reverse complement strand
ATGTACCATTTTTTAAATAGTGATGAAAGCACTAAATAAACATAACGCATTGCATCATTACAAATGGGGAAACAATTGTGATGGTTGGGTGTTTGCAGATACTGATGCTTTATCTGTAAAATGGGAAATGATGCCGGCACATACCGCAGAAAGTTTACATTATCATAAAAAATCGCAGCAGTTCTTTTTTATATTGAAAGGAATTGCAACATTTGAAGTTGATGGCAAAGTTTTTTCGGTAAAAGAAAATGAAGGCTTTCATATTCCGGCAGACAAAAAGCATCGCATCATAAATAATACAAACAGTGATCTTGAATTTATTTTAAGCTCGCAACCTTCAACAAATAACGATAGGTTTAATTGTTCTGATGATGAAGAAAATTAATGTTGGCATTATTGGTGGCGCTGGTTATACCGGCGGTGAATTGATTCGTTTATTGATCAATCATCCGGGTACAACATTGAGCTTTATACACAGTAAAAGCAATGCAGGCAATGCTGTTTCGAAAGTGCACCAGGATTTAATCGGTGAAACCAATTTAAAATTTACAGACGATCTCACCCCTTTAGGGGATGGGGGCATTGATGTTTTGTTTTTATGTCTTGGTCATGGTGAATCAAGAAAGTTTTTATCAGAAAATGATATTTCAGAAAACATAAAAATTATTGATTTAGCCAACGATTTCAGACTAACTGAAAACTCAAAACTAAAAACCAGAAACTTTATTTACGGTTTGCCAGAAATAAATAAAGAACAAATTCAAACGGCACAAAATATCGCAAACCCCGGTTGTTTTGCAACAACAATACAATTAGGTTTACTGCCTTTAGCGCAAGCAGGTTTATTGGACGAAATTTATACAACAGGAATTACTGGTTCAACGGGTGCCGGTCAATCATTAAATGCAACATCGCATTTTAGCTGGCGTGCAAATAATATCCAGGCATATAAAACATTAACGCATCAGCATCTTGGTGAAATCGTTCAATCGCTAACACAATTACAGTCGAATCATAACATAGAATTATCTTTCGTGCCCTGGCGCGGAGATTTTACACGTGGCATATTTGTAAGCTCAACGGTTCATTGCGAAAAATCATTGAATGAGTTGAACGCATTGTATCAGGATTTTTACAAAGCGTCAGCATTCACTTTTATAAGTAACGATGCGATCTTTTTAAAACAGGTTGTGAATACAAATAAATGTATTATTCAATTGGAAAAAGTAGGCACCAAATTAGTAGTGCATACGGCGCTTGATAATTTATTAAAAGGTGCTTCAGGGCAAGCGGTACAAAATATGAATTTGATGTTCGGTCTTGATGAGAAAACTGGTCTGAAACTAAAAGCAAATTATTTTTAAACTTATTATACAATTATACTTATGAAATTATTCGACGTGTATCCGTTAAACGATATCACCATTACAAAAGCACAGGGCTCTTATGTGTGGGATGAAAATGGTGTGCAGTATTTAGATCTTTATGGTGGTCATGCAGTCATTAGCATTGGTCATACACATCCGCATTGGGTGCAAAGAATAGAAGACCAGTTAAGCAAAATTGCATTCTATTCAAACTCTGTTCGCATACCTATTCAACAAGCGTTAGCCGATAAATTAGGCAGCCTTAGTGGCAAAGACAATTATCAATTGTTCTTAGTAAACAGTGGTGCCGAAGCGAATGAGAATGCATTGAAGCTTGCATCATTTCATACAGGCAAAAAGAAAATCGTTGCTTTTAATAAGGCGTTTCATGGAAGGACATCTTTAGCTGTTGCTGCAACTGATAATAAAAATATTGTTGCGCCGGTGAATGAAACATCTAACATAGATTTTCTTCCTTTTAATGATGAAGCTGCATTGAAAGAATATTTTCAAACCAATGGCAAAAAAGTGGCTGCCGTTATTGTGGAAGCCATCCAGGGTGTTGGCGGAATTAATGTTGCATCTGAAAATTTTTTAAAGCTGATAAGAAACTTATGTGATGCAAATGATGCATTATTTATTGCTGATGAAGTGCAGTGCGGATATGGAAGAAGCGGGAAATTCTTTGCATTGGATCACGCCGGTGTGAACGCAGATATTTATACAATGGCAAAAGGAATGGGTAATGGTTTCCCTATCGGTGGCATTTTGATTGCGCCGTACATAAAAGCAAAACATGGAATGCTTGGAACAACATTCGGTGGTAATCATCTCGCTTGTGCGGCTGCATTAGCTGTATTGGAAGTAATTGAAAAAGATAATTTGATTGAGATGAGTAAGCAACGCGGCATGTACCTCATCAATAAATTAAAAAGTTTTGATGGCATTGAAAATGTCCGCGGCAAAGGTTTAATGATTGGTTTTGATGTGCCGGAAGACATTAAAGACCTGCGCAAAAAATTATTGAATGATTATTTCATTTTTACCGGCGAAGCAAAACCAAATGTGATTCGTTTATTACCAGCGTTGAATATTACACGCAAGCAGGTGGATGAATTTTTAGATACATTGAATGAAGTGATTACTGAGATGAAGGCTGTCGAAGCATAGCTTGAAAATAAACCTTAGCTTTTCACATGCGAATTGCATTGCTAATATCTATGTTGATGTTTTCTATCAACTCAATGAGTCAGAAAACAACATTGGATTCATTACAAGGATATTGGCAATCTGCAAAGGATAAAGGATATATTATGGAATTCACTGGTCGCAATGAGATTAGCTTTAATAATGGCGAGAAAACCAATAGCGTGAGTATTAATTTGTCTGACAGTTGCAACAATTTTAATTTGAACAAAAATGAATTAAACAATAGTGGAGGTTTTCTTATTGAAATTGAAGATGATAAAACTTCCTGTTTTGAAATTGTTGCATTGTTAAAAAATAACCTGACATTAAGGTATGAAAACTCTGGGCATTTTTTAATATTTAAAAGGATTAAAAAACTAAACTAATCTTAACATTGAAACAATTCACTTCTGTGCATGATGTAACAAAAGTCCCCTCCACCGGAGGGGATTTAGGGGAGGCTATTAATGCACTTGTTGAAAAAGCATTGACGTATAAAGCTGATCCACTAAAAGATAAAACTTTAGGCGCAGGCAAACGCATTGGCTTATTGTTTTTGAACCCGAGTTTGCGCACAAGGTTAAGCACGCAGGTTGCTGCAGCAAATCTTGGAATGGAAGCGATTGTTTTTAATGTTGATAAAGAAGGCTGGGCGTTAGAGTTTGAAGAAGGTGCCATCATGAGCGGTAGCACGGTTGAACACATAAAAGATGCTGCGCCAGTGTTGGGAAGTTATTTTGATATTCTATGTATCAGAACATTTCCATCGTTGAAAAATCGCGAAGATGATTACAGCGAATTATACATTACCCAGTTTATAAAATATTGCGGTGTTCCTGTAATTAGTTTAGAAAGTGCAACGTTGCATCCATTGCAAAGTTTGACAGATATTATAACAATTAAAGAAAGGTTGATTAACTCGCCTTTAGGGGATGGGGGCAAACCGAAAATTGTTCTAACCTGGGCGCCTCATGTAAAGCCTTTGCCGCAATGTGTTGCCAATAGTTTTGCGCAATGGATTAATGCGTGGGGCGAAGCAGAGTTTATAATCACTCACCCCGAAGATTATGAATTAAAAGAAGAATTTACCAAAGGCGCAACCATCACACACAACCAGGATGAAGCATTGAAAAATGCTGACTTTGTGTATGTAAAAAACTGGAGCACTTATAAAGATTACGGCAAGATTTATGAGAACGATCCGGAGTGGATGTTGACCGAAGAAAAACTTACATTAACAAACAATGCAAAGGTGATGCATTGCTTACCTGTTCGCAGGAATGTTGAATTAAGCGATGAAGTTTTAGATAGTGCAAACAGCATCGTGACACAACAAGCAGCAAATCGTGTTTGGGCTGCGCAAGCTGTTATTAGCGAAATCCTCAAAACCCCCATCCCCTAAAGGGCTGTTTATGACCTTCAAATTATTAGAATGGCATTATCATTTTCAAGAAGTTTTTTTTACTCCCCTTCAGAGGATGGGGGCGGTGTGAATATGTTTTATGGCGCAAGTAACTTGATTTTTCAGCGTGCAACTGAGTTGCGTGCAACAATGACTCCTGCTGAAGAAGTTTTATGGAATGCTATACATATTAATGAATGGAAATTGAAGTTTAGAAGGCAACATCCTATTGCAAATTATGTTGTTGATTTTTATTGTCATGCTAATAAGCTTGTGATTGAGCTTGATGGTTCAATTCATGACAAAGAAGAAGTAAAAAAGAATGATGTGCATAGAGAGCAACATCTTCGTGATTTAGGCTTAACAGTTTTGAGATTCAAAAACGAAGATGTTTTAAAAAATAGACATACCGTTCTAAAAATAATTTATAATACAATCAACGAACTTAAAGACACCCCTTTAGGGGATGGGGGTAAGGAACGCCTTTTCGTTATAAAAGTTGGCGGTAATATTATTGATGAAAAGCAAAAACTTACATCATTCTTAAAAGATTTTTCAAAAATTTTTAGTGCTTCTTCGCACCCCTTTAGGGGACGGGGGCTTTTGGTACATGGCGGCGGAAAGATTGCAACAACAATTGGTAATAAGCTTGGCATCGAATCAAAATATATTAACGGCAGAAGAATTACGGATGATGACACAATTGATTTGGTGACGATGGTTTATGGAGGACTGATCAATAAAAAAATTGTTGCTCAATTACAATCGTTACACTGCAATGCAATTGGATTAACAGGCGCTGATGGCAATACTATTCCAGCAAAAAAACGGACCCCTTTAGGGGATGGGGGCGTTGATTTTGGTTGGGTTGGAGACATTGAAAGCTCAAAGCTGAAAGCAGAAAGTTTAAGGCTTTTATTAGATAATAATTTTGTTCCAATATTTGCTCCGCTTACGCATGATGAACAAGGTCATATATTAAATACAAATGCTGATACAGTCGCTTCATCAATTGCAGTTGCGTTATCAAAATATTATGATGTTCGTTTGATATATTGTTTTGAAAGGAAAGGTGTGTTGGAAAATATAGATGATGAAAATTCTGTTATCACGAACATCAACAAAGAAAAATATAAACAGTTGCTGGATGAACAAAAATTGTTTGCGGGTATTCTTCCAAAAATAGATAATGCTTTTGCAGCTATTGATGCAGGCCTACATGAAGTATTGATCGGCGATGCAAATGATCTTATTCAAAATACTACAAACAAAACAATAGGTACGCTGATTACACAATAATGGAAATTGATAATTTATACAATGATGCATTGCAGCTTTTACAGCAATTAATTTCCATTCCCTCATTTTCAAAAGAAGAAGATAAAACGGCTGATGCAATTGAAGCTTTTCTTCGATCAAAAAATATAACAACAAACAGGTTATTGAATAATGTTTGGTGCACGAATAAATTTTTTGATGCAAGCAAACCAAGTATATTGTTGAACTCGCATCATGATACAGTTAAGCCAAACAAACAATATACAAGAGATCCATTTCAACCATCCATAGAAGATGGAAAATTATATGGTTTGGGAAGTAATGATGCCGGTGGTTGTTTGGTTTCATTGATTGCAACGTTTATACATTTTTACGATCAGGAAAACTTGCACTACAATCTTGTTTTAGCAGTAACTGCAGAAGAAGAAATCAGTGGCAAGAACGGTGTCGAAGCATTGCTGAATTCAGATGAGTTTATAAAATTGTCAGGAGATGCAACACACCCCTTTAGGGGATGGGGGTGTATTGTTGGCGAACCAACTTTAATGAACATGGCTGTTGCCGAGAAAGGCTTGCTGGTATTGGATTGTACCGCTTATGGTAAAGCTGGTCATGCTGCAAGAGAAGAAGGCGATAACGCCATTTATAAAGCAATAAAAGATATTGAGTGGTTTAGAAATTATAAGTTTGATAAAGTATCAGATTTACTTGGACCAAACAAAATGAGTGTAACAATTATCAATGCAGGTTCGCAACACAATGTTGTGCCGAGTGAATGCAAATTCACCGTTGATATTCGTGTGAATGAGTTGTATGATTTTGATGAAGTGATTAATATCATCAAACAAAATATTCAATCTGAAATTGCGCCAAGAAGTTTGCGATTGAAATCAACCAACATTGCATTAGATCACCCATTGGTTAAAGCAGGATTAAGTTTGAACAGAACTTATTATGGTTCGCCAACAACAAGTGATAAAGCATTAATGAATTTTCCTGCATTAAAGATGGGACCCGGTGATAGCGCAAGAAGTCATAGCGCAGATGAGTTTATTTATGTTGATGAAATTAAGAATGGAATTGAGTTGTACATTCAGCTGTTGAACAAAGTAATTTTATAAAATGAAGTTGTGGCAAAAAAATATTGCATCGTTAGATGAAGTTGAAAAATTCACCATTGGAAACGATCGTGAATTCGATGTGCTGCTTGCACCGTTTGATGTGCTGGGAAATATCGCACATGCAAAAATGTTAGCGACTGTTGGCTTGCTTACAAATGATGAAGCTGATCAACTTACAACTGAATTAAAAAAAATATATAAAACAATACAGGAAAATAATAACACCCCTTCAGGGGATGGGGGCTTTACGATTCACGATGATGTTGAAGACATTCATTCGCAAATAGAATTTTTGCTTACTGAAAAGCTTGGTGATGTTGGCAAAAAAATTCATTCAGCCAGAAGCAGGAATGACCAGGTGCTGATTGATCTGAAATTATTTTTAAGAAGCGAGATTGAACAACTCGTTCTAACAGTTCAATCTTTTTTTGAATTATTAATTCAGCAAAGCGAAAAGCATAAAGATGATTTATTGCCCGGTTATACGCATTTGCAATTAGCGATGCCTTCATCATTTGGTTTATGGTTTGGCGCTTATGCGGAAAGTTTGGTTGATGATTTAATCACGCTTCAGTCAGCTTATCAAATCGTCAATAAAAATCCTTTGGGTTCAGCAGCTGGTTATGGTTCTTCATTTCCCATCAATCGCACATTAACAACAGCATTGTTAGGCTTTGATGATTTGCATTATAACGTTGTGTATGCACAAATGAGTCGCGGTAAAACAGAAAGAATCGTAGCATCAGCATTAGCAAATATTGCAGATACATTAGCAAAACTTTCAATGGATGTTTGTTTATACATCAATCAAAACTTTGGTTTCATTTCTTTTCCTGCGGAACTTACAACAGGCAGCAGCATTATGCCGCATAAAAAAAATCCTGATGTATTTGAATTGATCCGTTCGCATTGTAATCAAATAAAAGCATTACCCAACGAGATCATGATGATGACAACGAATCTGCCATCCGGTTATCAACGTGATTTGCAATTATTGAAAGAACATTTATTTCCTGCATTTACAACTCTGAAAGATTGCATCAACATTGCTTCGTTAATGCTGAACAATATTGAAATAAAAAAAGACATCTTATCAGATCCAAAGTATAAGTACCTTTTTAGTGTTGAAGAAGTAAATAAATTGGTGCATTCAGGCATGCCTTTTCGCGATGCGTATAAAAAAATTGGATTGGATATTGAAGCGAACCAATTCAAATATTCAACTGCAATTCATCACACACACGAAGGCAGTATTGGTAACTTGATGAATGATAAAATAGCTGCAAATATGAAAACTATTATTAGTAGCTTTCATTTTGAAAAATACCATAAGGCAATTGATGACCTTATTTTCTGACCAACCTTTTCTCCCAAGCCTGTAACAATTTTTAAATTATTTATATGGCAAAAGATTTTGTTGGCGAAAAATGGAAAGTTGTAAAATTTGATTTTGAATTTACAAATGATTACATACTCGAAGTATCTAATTTCGGCAGGCTAAGAAGCTTCAACAGAGATTCAAACGGTGACATTTTAAAAGGTACAATGATTAACGGCTATCGCATTATACGCCTCAAATTCTATACGCCGAGAAGTAGCCAGGTTCAATCAAGATTAGACAATCTGCAGAAACAGGTTTTTAAATTAGCCGCCCGGCTAAAACTGCAAATTGAAAATAAAGAAAATAAAAAAACAATTAACGAAACCTCACAGCTTCTTGCATTATTAAAAAAAAATTTGCATAAAAAATTTATGGATGATGTAAAAAGCAGAACAATAAATCATCATGCACTTATTCACAGGCTGGTGGCAGAATACTTTTTATTGAAACATAAACCCACGCAAACAGTTGTTGCACATCTTGATTTTAATAAACTAAATAACAGGGTTGATAATTTGAAGTGGATGACACCAGAAGAAAATTATGTACATCAGCAGAAAAGCCCTTATGTAATTAAAGAAAAACAACGCCGCCAAGACAGTACAAATAATACGCGTGTTGCAAAACTTACAGTTACTAAAGTAATGTTGCTTAAAAAATTACTGAATCAAAATAAACCAGTGAAGCAGTTAGTAAAACAATTTAAAGTAAGCGACATGCAGATTTACAGAATTAAACGCGGCGAAAACTGGGGTAATGTTCCGGCAGCTAAATAGTAAAGTTAAAATCGCACGCCAGCTTCAATTTTTATGGGTAAAGTATTTTCTGCCGGAGGTACGGGGCAATTGTATCCATCTGTGTAAGCACAATATGGATGATAAGCTTTATTGAAATTGATTAAAATATGATCGCTGTTTGTTATTGATAAATCAATATACCTTCCTCCCTCATACGTTTCATTCCCACTGGTTGCATCTGTAAAAGGAATAAACAAATAATCTTTATATTCTGCAGACTGCAGCAAATCCTGCGATTGATAAACGTTCAGCTTGTATTGCTTTCCATTTATCGTAAAAAAAACTTCAGCATACTTAACATACGTTTTACGCATGCCGCTTGAGGTGCTCATTTGGAAAGGTTTTTCATGCGGCGTTCTTACAAATTTTGCATTAACAACATACTTTGCATTGAACGGATAAAAATGTATTCCCTTAAAAATTTTTTTTGCTTTGGCGCTTAACGGCGATTCTTTCGCATCTGCATATTCAGCAACCAATCCGTTTTGAAAACGCTTTGTATCGTTTACAACCGATGTATCAGCTTGTGAAAAGGAAACAAGAGCGGCACCAACAAAACTTAGTATAAATAAAACCTTCTTCATAAAATAAAAGCTAAATTAACTGCATATTATTTGTATCATTTAATCTTAAATAATTTTTAAATAAAAATAAACACATGGCACGCAAAAAATCAAAACACAACAAAAAGAAGATTGGAAAAATTTTCGACCGATTTTCGTCTGTTGTTACAAAGGTTACCGGTAAACCAATTTCTTTTATTGTTGCTTTTCTTATAATAATTGTGTGGGCGGTTTCGGGTCCCATTTTTCAATTTTCAGACACGTGGCAACTGGTAATAAATACCGGCACAACCATTATTACATTTTTAATGGTGTTTGTAATTCAGCAATCGCAAAACAAAGACACGATTGCATTGCAAATAAAATTGAATGAACTAATTGCTTCGAGCAAAGATGCCAGTAACCGGTTGATTGACGTGGAAGACCTTACACCCGAAGAACTGGAGACACTAAAAAAATTTTATATACAATTAGCAAAGCTCGCTTCAAAGGAAACCGACTTTAAGGCAACGCACTCTATTGAAGAAGCGGCTGAAAGACATAAAATGAAAATGAAACCAATAGATAAAAAGTCTTAGAACTTATTCTTCCACATCATGCTTTCAACCGGCTTATCTGGCTGGTGGCTGTATTTTGCATTTTTCTTTTGATTGTATTTCACTTCAATTTCACCATCAACAGGAAAATAAATTAGCTGACCAACCGGCATGCCTTTATACACTTTCACCGGTTGCTTCACAGAAATTTCAAGCGTCCAGTTTCCGCAAAAACCAACATCGCCTTTGCCCGCCGTTGCGTGAATATCTATACCCAATCTGCCCGTAGAACTTTTGCCTTCTAAAAACGGAACGTGTGCATGCGTCTCCGTATATTCTGCTGTTGTGCCCAAATAAAATATGTGCGGGTACAACACAAACCCTTCTTCAGGAATTTCAAAATATTCAATCTCGTTGTGCTTCTTCGCATCTAAAATGTGCTCGCGGTACGTTGCCAGCCACTTACCCAAATGCACATCATAACTGTTGCTGCCAAGATTTTCGCGATCGTAAGGTTCAATTTTTATTGTTCCTTTTTTCATCTCTTCAAGTATGCGCGTATCAGAAAGAATCATTTTAGTTTGTAGTTTATAGTTTTCAGTTTGTAGTTATTACGTTCGCAGTAATCAAACTTACTTATTACTCATTTTTAATTTCTTATTTCTAATTTTTTGGGGCTCTCATCTATATCTTTTTATTCAACAACAGTTCGGGCTATCCGTTACAAGTCCGGCACAAACAGCCGCGCACAAAATCCTCACCGGGCTTTTCACTTTTATCCCGCAGCCGCTCATCAAAGAAATTCTGTTCAGCCATTGCATTGCAAATAAATCGTAAATCCCTGCCCGAATAAAATTTAATTTTGAGTGG
>JBEHXR010000109.1:0-10570 GCA_048498595.1 Bacteroidota bacterium | reverse complement strand
ATTGTATTGAACGTAAGCAATGTTATTTAAGGTTGCACCAATTAAATCGTTATCGCCGGTGTTTTCTGCTGATTGCAAAGACGCGTAAAACTTGCTTAACGCTTCAGGATAATTGCCTTGGTTAAGATGTATAATACCAATCCTGTTAAGAATTAGCGGAATGTTTGACGTAGTGTTTGTTTGCTGTGCAATGCGAAATGAAGCATTATAATTTTCCATTGCTTTATCATACAATCCTTTCGTTTCATAAGCGTCACCCAGCAGCATGTACGCGTTTATTTCGCCTTTTGAATAACCGGCAGCTTTAAATTGCGCTGCTTTGCCTGCAAGCAATGTTATAGCGCTGTCGGGATAACTTGATGTGTAGATGTAAGCAAGATCGGTTAAGGTTTTAGCATAATTACTGTCAGCATAATAATTATCTTTTTGCTGCAAGGTTTTAAGCCGTTGTTTTAAAGCGTTAATCGAATCTGGTGTTTGTGCAAATATTGATGCAGGAAACGCAACTTCAATAAAATAAAAAAGCAATATTAGTTTGTATAGTGATCTCATAAGATCTGCAGGCGCCTTAAATATAACATATATATAAACCGATGAATGAAATATATTTCACACAATAAAAATTCTTGAAACCGCAAAAAAGACTTAGGTTTATCGAAGAAAAAAAATTAATATGACAACTACTATTAACAACTTTGAAAGTTTTGATGAAGAACAATCAGACTTCATGATGCAGACCGATTATTTTCCGGGTCCGGGCGATGAAAATGATGATGACGATGATAAAAATGATGACGATGATACAGGCAGTGCCGCAGGTGATGATAGTCCGCCGCTGGATGATGAAGTAGTTCATTCTCCGTTAACCACCCAGCCAGGCAAGCCAAAATCTTAAAGGTTAAAACTATTATTAAATTAACTGCTTAATCAATACTGGTTAATTTCCAACTTGTGATAAAAATGGTATACCTGTATTTTTAAAACCATAACTATGCGTTTTGAATTCTTGCTGCAAAATTTTTCAAGACGGTTTAAACTTTTATGCCTTGCGCTGTTTTTACTTACAACATCGGCTTATGCTAACCATGTTGTATATGCCGGCAATAAAGTACCATATGTCCATAATACCGATGAAAGAGGAAGAATGTTTTTGATTTGCGTAATAGATTCACATGATGAAACGATAGGAGAACGATGCGAAGAAGACCTCGATGGCATAACTTATTTGTTTGATGAGATTGCAGACTGGATAGATGTTGATCTGGTAGATCCGAAAATAATAGAAGGTGATGATTTTAGTAAAGCCGCTGTTACCGATGCCGTTGACAGGTGGCTGCCGAAACAACAACCGGGTAAAAATGATATCGTAATATTTTATTACAGCGGCCATGGCTTTAGATATGCAGGTGATGCAAGTGATTATCCGCGCATGTGGTTGAAAAATGGCGACAATACAGATCCGCAGGTAAATAATTTAAGAATACAGGAAGACATTTACGACCACATTATAAAAATGGGTGCCGGCGTTAATATTGTTTTGAGCGACTGTTGTAATACAAACGCACCAGGCGACAATGTAAATGCAGGTAATGCAAATGTTCCTGTCCGGCAGAAAGTACAACATAGCAAAGCCTCATCTGATAATGATAATTCTTCTGATGATTATGGTGACAGGCTTTTTATTCCGGAACAACCATTGTCAATATTAGCCACAGCAGCAGAGAAAGATGAATTTGCTGCCGGCAAACCAGATGTTGGCGGATTTTTTACCTATTATCTTATTGAGGCTTTGGAAGATTGTGTGTATGATAACAAGATAGAACCTGAGTGGGAAAATATTTTTAAGTATGTAAATGATAATGCTGGTTATTGGGCTAGGTCAGCAGCATGCCCGGATGCAAAACATAATGAGCAGGGCAGATGTATACAAACTGTAGAATTTAAAATTTCCGCACCTTGATTGTATGAGCCCAACTCATAAGTCTGTATAATCAACCTGATCAGTTTATATTGCCGGCAGGTTGATTATAAAAATTGAACCTTCACCTTCTTTACTCTCCACTTTAATAGTTCCGTTATGTTCTTTGGTGACGATGTCATAAGCCAATGATAAACCCAATCCCGTTCCTTGTCCTGTTGGTTTTGTTGTAAAGAATGGCTGAAAAATTTTATCGATTATCTTTTGCGGAATACCATTGCCGTTATCTTTTACTATAATTTCAATCTTGTCGTTTATTTTTTTTGTTTGAATAGAAACAAGCGGTTTGTATTCCTGCGAAAGGTGCTGTTGACGGTTGACCGTTGACTGTCGGCTTTTCTCATTCACCGCATAAAACGCATTATTAAATAAATTCAATAACACTCTTCCAATATCCTGCGGAATGATATTTATTTTTCCAATTGTTTCATCAAAATCTGTTTTAAAATCTGCATTAAAACTTTTGTCTTTTGCACGCATGCCATGAAAGCTTAATCTTATATATTCATCACATAATGCATTAATATCCGTTGGTTCTTTTACACCTTTTGTAGCCCGTGAATGTTGCAGCATGTTTTTTACAATAGCATCAGCACGTTTGCCATGATGATTTATTTTTTCTGAGTTGTCTTTAATATCATTCAAAATATTTTTTACTTCATTGATATTTCCTTTATCAATTTCTTCTGTTGCTTCATCAATCATTTCTCTATTCACTTCAGAAAAATTATTCACGAAGTTTAACGGATTTTGTATCTCATGTGCAATGCCTGCAGTGAGTTCACCAAGCGAAGCCATCTTTTCTGATTGGATAAGTTGGGCTTGGGTAGATTTTAATTCTGATAAAGTGCTTTCTACCTTTTCCTTCTGTTGTTGTAATAAAGTATTTGCTTTCTTCTTGTGGAGGTTATTTCGATAAAGAATAAAACCGATCAATACAAACACCGCTAATCCTCCCAGCAATGTATATTGCTTAATCTGGTTTTGATAAGCAATCCTTTCAGCTTCAGTCTTTCGTTCACGATCCTGCTCATCTGAAATAGTTTTTTGTAAACTTTTTACTTTGTCCGGACCGTATAAAATGTTATTTGTTGTATCAAAAACTTTACGGAAATAAAGTGCTTGTTTAGCATCCATTGTATCATATACTGCTGCTAATAATTTGCTCGCACTTAGTATTGTGGTTCTGTAGTTTATTGTTTGAGCTTTAAAAAGCGCTTTCCTGGCATAGTAGATAGTTGAATCAATTTCATTTTTTGCTTTGAAGCATGTTGCTATAATTCTGCAAGCGTCTGATGTGGAATATGGATCATTATTATTCGTAAAAATTTTTACGCTTTCCCGCAAATAGTTTAAACCGGTGTCTTGCTTTCCCATTTCAAATTGCAGCTGTCCAAAAAACATTAAGAACACAGGATGCCAGGAATTATTATGCATAGTCTCAATAAATGCTTTCTGCAAGTGAGCGAAAGATGAATCCAATTCATGGTTTAGCATAAAGGTTGTTCCAAGATTTACTTCCGTTTGCCATTTCCAAAATTCAGTTCCAGGCTGATCTTGAATTGCTTCGTTGATAGGGACCGCTCTCTGGTAAAAACTGATTGCCCTTCCGTAATCGTTCAAATCATAAAATATATTACCTATCTGGGTTAAGCACATTGACGTTTCCAGCAGCAAATTTTGTTTCTGTGCAATTTCCAATCCGCTGAATACTAATTCAAGTGCTTCCGGCATGTCTCCATTTGTTTCAAGTATTGCAGATTTGCTGAACATTCCTCTTATTTCCCCCCTGGAAAAATGAATTTGTTTTGCGAGTTCAATTGCTTTATCAGCATACATTAAACCTGAATCGGGGTTTTCAAAATTATAGGTAAAGGATAGATCAGCCATCATCAATACGCGGCTTGAATCATCTTTTGCAATTGTCAATTGATGCCTGATGCTATCTATTTTTTTTTGCTGCGAAAAAGTAACAATACAGATAAACGCAAAAAGAAGAGTAACAACGAATTTCTTTATCATTAATTTATTTGAATTGGTAATTGAATAATAAACTCACTTCCTTCCCCTTCTTTCGTTTCTACTTTTATTTCACCTCCATGCGCTTTGATAATGTCATAGCTCAAACTCAATCCCAGCCCGGTCCCTGAGCCTGTTGGTTTTGTTGTGAAGAAGGGTTGAAAGATTTTATCAACAATATTTTGAGGAATACCATTGCCATTATCGCTAACTTTTATTTCAGCCTTATCATTTAGTTTTTTTGTTTGAACTGATACGTTTGGTTGATAACTCTCATCAGCAGTTTTCTTCTTTTCATTTGTTGCATAAAACGCATTATTAAAAAGATTCAACAGCACTCTCCCGATTTCCTGCGGCACTATATTTATTTTTTCAATGCTATTATCAAAATCTGTTTTAAAATCTGCATTGAATGACTTGTCTTTTGCACGCATACCATGATAAGCTAATCTTAAATATTCGTCAGCGAGTTTATTGATATCTGTTGGTTCTTTAGTGCTTTTTGTTTGCCGTGAGTGCTGCAACATGTTTTTTACAATAGCATCGGCTCGCTTACCATGCTGTAATATTTTTTCTTCGTTGTCTTTTATATCGCTTAAAATATTTTTTACTTCATTAATATTTCCTTTATCAATTTCTTCTGTTGCCTCTTCAATCATCTCTTTATTCACTTCAGAAAAATTATTGACAAAGTTTAACGGGTTTTGAATTTCATGTGCAATGCCTGCAGTAAGTTCTCCAAGCGAAGCCATCTTTTCTGATTGGATAAGTTGGGCTTGAGTTGATTTTAATTCTTGAAGTGATTGTTGTAATTCAGCAGTTCTTTCTTCAACTGTTTTTTCTAACTCTGTTTTTTGCTTTTCAATTAACAGGCTTCGTTCTATTTCTTTTTCTTTTTCAAGACGCTCTTTATCTAATGCTTGTTGTGCGTTTTCTTTTCTCAGATAATTAAAGCGCTTAAAAAGTATCAAAGAGAAAAACAATACGAACCATACTATGCAAACTACTTCTGTTGGGCGATACCAATTTTGAAGATCAGTAATACGAGCTAACTCTTTAATAAAGGGGATTGTTATTGTCCAGAATAGCATTAATGGTATGCCTCCTATAATTACCAGCCTGCTGTAGCGGTTGTTTTTTCTTAAAAAGATCAGGAAAGTAATCAGCACCGACAAACAGGTAAGAGACGCAGCCACCTTGGGAACACGTGTTGAACCAGCATCATTAGCAAAAGCAACCGGGTCAATAAGTAAGCTTATTATCTGAATTAAGGCAGCAGTGAAGCTTAAGATCAATAAGAACTTGTCCC
This sequence comes from Bacteroidota bacterium, assembly GCA_048498595.1. Taxonomy (GTDB): domain Bacteria; phylum Bacteroidota; class Bacteroidia; order Chitinophagales; family Chitinophagaceae; genus Parafilimonas. Next base: position 5,264 of record JBEHXR010000109.1, on the reverse strand, counting down.
ATACTTTATAAAACAAATTCGTTTTAAAGAACGAGCGTATGAATTGAACCAGGAAAAAATACATAAAACCAAAAGATAAATTCAGGTAGAAAGCATATTCAATTTTATCAGGATGGTTCCAATAGAGGTAAGTAAATGTTGAATTAAATAAACGTGCGATCGCCAAAAACAAAATGAACAACGAGAAGTTCAAATATTCGCGTTCTTTCGTAAGGCTGAAGAAAGAAAGGTTGTAAAAAAGCATCAAAAGCAACATACCTTCGAGGAACATTTCCTGCATGTTCACATTAGCAAAATAGTTGGTCCGGCTTTCTACATAATCAACATAATCTCTGTAATTTTTTTCTGTGCTGGCAATCTTAACAGACAGTGGTATCGGAAAAATGATTTGCTTTGAACATTGATAGACCACTAATTCTTCTCCCACACTTAATCGTATCGGCAAACTGAGATTTACTTTAAAACCGTCTCTTTTTTCCCAGGGGGCCATAAACCCGGTAACCAAATGAGCAGGATTGCTGTTGTTATAAAACAAATAAAAATCGTTGTACTCGCTGTTTGTTTCCAAAACAATGTTTGCCTGATGATCCATTGCATTTTTCAAACGATAACGAATCCAGTAAATGCCCTTTGCAGGAGTTTGTTCTTGTTGTTGTTGCGGGAAATGAAATTTGCCGGATAACGAAGACTTACTTACTTGTTCAATATTCAAAGTACCTTTTTCATCTTCCAATATTTGATAATTGTTGGTGTCTAATAACTGTTCTGCGGCTGTGTCAGACAAAATATTATAAAGCGGAATAGAATTATTTTGCTGAGCATGCAATGGTTGCAACAACAACAGCAAAACAAGAATGTGAAAGGTTCTCTGTGGAAGCATCATTATAAGTTTTGTTGAATTGTTAGTTGGTTAATTATTTCTTCTTTTCATGCAATTGGCAATTGAATCACAAACTCACTTCCTTCGCCTTCCTTTGTTTCAACTTTTATTTCACCGCCATGCGCTTTTATAATATCATAACTCAAGCTCAAACCCAACCCTGTTCCGCTGCCGGTTGGTTTTGTGGTGAAGAATGGTTGAAAGATTTTATCAACTATTTTTTGAGGAATACCGTTACCATTATCTTTTACGCTGATGAAAATTTCGTCTCCTGATTTTTTTGTACTGACTAAAACAGTTGGTTCGTAATTTTCATTTTGAGTTTTCTTTTTTTCACTCACCGCATAAAATGCATTGTTGATCAAATTCAAAATAACTCTTCCAATATCTTGCGGAATGATATTTATTTTTCCAATTGTTTCATCAAAATCAGTTTTTATTTCTGCATTGAATGATTTGTCTTTTGCACGCAAACCATGATAACTTAACCGTAAATATTCATCGCATAAAGCATTAATATCTGTTGGTTCTTTTACACCTTTTGTTTGTTTCGAATGTTGCAGCATTCCTTTTACAATGGCATCTGCACGCTTGCCGTGATGGTTTATTTTTTCTGAGTTGTCTTTAATATCAATTAAAATATTTTTTACTTCATTAATATTTCCTTTATTGATTTCCTCTGTTGCTTCATCAATCATTTCTTTGTTTACTTCAGAAAAATTATTCACGAAGTTTAAAGGGTTTTGTATCTCATGTGCAATGCCTGCAGTAAGCTCGCCAAGCGAAGCCATTTTTTCAGATTGAATAAGTTGGGCTTGTGTTGATTTGAGTTCAGTTAAAGTGGTTTCTAACTTTTGTTTTTGCGTTTCTAATAAAATATTTATTTTTTGTTTTTGACGATTATTTCTATAAAGAATGAATGCGACTATGAGAAAAACAATTAAAGCTGCGATAACAACGTATAATTTTATTTTGCTTTGTAATTCCCGTTGTTGTTCTACTTCTTCCTGCTGGCGGAGTTGTTCATCAAACGTAACGTTTTGCGTCTGTTTTATTTTATCCTGGCTGAATAAGCTATCTTTTGATGCCATAAGTATTTCCTGATATTTAAATGCGCTATCTGTATTGCGCCTGGATTTATAGATTTCTACCAATAAAGCACTTGCGTCAATTACAGGAGCAGGTATTGAAACTGTTGTTCCAAGTGATATCACTTGTCCTGCATAAAAAATGGCAGAATCTGTTTGACCTGTTTTCTGGTATACCGAAGCAATGCCGTTATAACTTTTAAGTATATCAATATTACCAGCATTATAAGTAAAGCTTAGCCTGTAAAGATCAATTGCTTTTGCAAAATTTGCTTTTCGTTCGTAAAGAGCTGCCAGGTAAAAATAGGGCTCGCTCCAATGATAGCCTGTATCTTTTAAATCTAATTCATAAGCCCTCTGTATATAAACTAAAGCAGAATCCCAGTTATGTAAATCAAAGTAAGCCTCTCCTATAAATCCATTAAGAATTTGAGGTCCTCCTAGGGTTAGAACATTCATCTTTTGCGCCTTATAGAAATACTCTAATGCTTTATCATAATCTTTAGAATTCGTGTAGACAAGACCTATCAAAGCCAAAGTAGTTGCAATTTTTGTTGGGTCTTTTAGCTGGTTTGCTATATCCATCGACCTGAATTGGAATTCCAGTGCTTTGGAATAATTACCTTTAGTAAGAAGCGCCTGGGATGCCGAATGCAAAAGATCGTATTCACCGTTTTTGAAATTTAATTTTTTCGCTAAATCTATTCCTGGCAAGGAATACAAAAGAGAACTGTCTGAATCAGACCATTGATAAAAACCGGCTATACTAAAATAGAATTCTACTTTATTTGTGTCATTGGGTGCAGCAGCTAATGTTGGTTTTAATGAGTCTACATATAATTTATATAATGAATAGTCTTGAGCAATAAGAGTAAATGAACATGTGATAAAAATTATTGAAAGGAAAAGTTTAAAAAGATAAGTTTTCATTATGCAGTTATTGGTAATTGAATTATAAATGTTGTTCCTTCGTTCTGCTTCGTCTCAACTTTTATTTCCCCACCGTGTGCTTTTACAATATCATAGCTCAAACTCAATCCCAGCCCGGTCCCTGAGCCTGTTGGTTTTGTGGTAAAGAAGGGTTGAAATATTTTATCAATGATAGTTTGAGGAATGCCGTTGCCGTTGTCTTCAACTCTTATTTCAACGGCAGCTCCCTTCCCCTGAAGGGGAGTTATTCGACGAGTACTTACAGAAACAAGCGGCTTCCATTGTTCCCCCTTTAGGGGGTCAGGGGGTTTCACCGCATAAAACGCATTATTAAATAAGTTCAACAATACTCTTCCAATATCCTGCGGAATGATATTTATTTTTCCAATTGTTTCATCAAAACCTGTTTTAAAATCTGCATTAAAACTTTTGTCTTTTGCACGCATGCCATGAAAGCTTAATCTTATATATTCATCACATAAAGCATTAATATCCGTTGGTTCTTTTTGTCCTGAATTTTTTCTTGAATGTTGCAGCATTCCTTTCACAATCGCATCTGCACGTTTGCCGTGATGATTTATTTTTTCAAGATTTTGTGCTATATCATTAAGTAATTCTGTTACTTCATCGTCTTCAATTTTTAGTTTTTCATTTTTCATTTTTAATTCTTCAATCAATTCATTACTTACTTCAGAAAAATTATTCACGAAGTTTAATGGGTTTTGTATTTCATGTGCAATGCCTGCAGTCAGCTCTCCAAGCGAAGCCATTTTTTCTGATTGTACTAATTGCTGCTGTGTTTGTTTTAATTCAACTAAAGTTTTGTCAACTTGTTTCTTTGCAGCTTCCAGTTTATTAAAGTCTTCATAGCGTGCATACGCAGTGGAAAATGCATCAGCCAGTGATTGAATTAAATTTATTTCATCTTCACTTAGTTCATTTGTATTGCCTACATACAACATGCCTTGTAAAAAAGGAAGGAAGTGCAAACAAAATCCTCCGTGAGGAATAGTTTTTAAATATTGTTCTGATGATGTAAGCGCACCTTGTGTTACCAGCATTTTTGCGAATTCGGCAAAATCGTTTTCATCCCAGTGATCGATATAACTTTTATCATCGTGCCAATGGCTGATCACTTTTTGAATATTGCCCGGCGTTGAATAAGGCAAATGAAACGCGGCAATAGCTTTTCCATCAGGTGTTGAAAGAAATGTATGAATGAGTTGCTGTTCATCATCCATAATAAAAACACCGCAACGAATAAACGGAATGCCGAGAATAGTAAGTTCATTCCATATTAACGGCGTTATTCTATCCAAATCACTTACCGTTCGCATGGAAGCGATGTCTGCACGAATGCGATCAAGCGCAGCTTGTTTGATGGCTTCTCTTGCATTAGTTTCTGCTTTTTGAAGATCTCTGTATCGTTTATAAGTAAGACTTAATACGGATGTAAAGCGACGATAAATCTGCAATTCATCTTCCTGCATTTCTTTCTCTGTCCATGCATACACACCGCCTTCAGGAAAGAAAAAGAAGTATCCAAACTGAACATCATTATGTGTGTAATCAGGAAAAGCAATTTGCGGTTTTAATATTTCGTAATACTTTTTTATTTCATTGCCACGCAATACAGGATGATATTCTGTTTGTGTCAACCAACTTTCATATACTTTATTCAGTACAGGATGACCTTCCATTTTTAAACGACCCACTAATTCAAGACTATCACCTTGCTCTGTAGTGTTCCATGTAAACATTTCACCAATGCGGTCATCTCTGTCTAATAATCCAACACCGCATCTTCTGGGTGTAAGGCTGAACGACTGCAATTCACGATAGAATACACCAATTGTATCAGAAAGGTCTTGCGAATTCTGCATCGCCATAGCTTTTGCACGCACTCTTTCCAATGCTGCTTCAATCTGTGCTTCTCTTGTTTGTGCTTCTGCTTTTTGAAGATCAAGAAAACGCGTATAGGTTTGTTCAAATACTTTTCCAAAGCGAATGAATATGTTTGTTTCATTAAATGGCTTCAATGTAATAAACAACAAATACCCATACTTAAAAGTAACCGCATGGTTTTTTTGCCATGTAGGAAGTGGATAGCCGCTATCTATAAATTTTTGAAGACCTTGCCTGAATTCGGGAATCCGCATAAATGCTTCGTAATATTTTTTTTGCCTTTCTCCTTCATAAACCTCTTCGTAATATCCTTCTCCCTTTTTCCATGCTTCATAAATACGTTGCTCGCCGGGTTCTATGTCATATGGATGAGAAAAGATGCCAATGCTCGTCCATTTTTGAACCATGAGGCTGTTCTCATCGCATATAGCAAATGCCACTCCCTGCAATTCGGCACCCAG
>JBEHXR010000108.1:0-10590 GCA_048498595.1 Bacteroidota bacterium | reverse complement strand
AGGCGCTTGGCTTTTGGAACCTGCGCAATTATATAAGTTATGGTGGTGATACCATACAAAATAAAAAGCTGAAGCAAACGATGGATTCACTGACGCAGGTTGATACAGTGCAGGCAACTGCAGACACCGCTTTCATAAATACAGAGCTGGCACTTACGGTTGATTTCATTAATTACACACTCAGCAAATATGATAAAGGTTATGTAAAGCGTAAAGAAATGGAGCGTTTTATCCCCTTTGAAAAAGAAGATGCAGTAACCGTTGCCGATTCACTCATCAATAAAAAACACAAAGACGATAAATATTTTGAAGACGTAAATGAAAATTATAAAGCGCTTAAACAGGAGCTTGCCCATTATTTACAAATTGTAAAAAGCGGTGGATGGCCGCTGGTAAATGGCGATGCAAAAGATTTTAAGAAAGGAAAATCATCAGGTGAAATTGCTTTGTTGAAAAAACGGCTTGCTATTTCAGGCGATATGCCTGCCGGAGACACCACCACTGCGTTTGATGATACATTAAGCAGCGGAATAAAACATTACCAGCAACGGCTTGGATTAACACAGGATGGTGTGATGACAACATCGTTGTTGAAAGACATTAATATTACGGCACAGCAAAGATTGCAGCAACTGCTCATCAATTTAAACCGTATGCGCTGGATGCCGGATGAACCAAACGGGCAATTGATATTGGTAAACCTGCCCGAGTTTGCATTGCATGTGTTTAACAACAAACAGAAAGAATTTGATATGAATGTGGTGGTGGGGAAGGAAGGACACAATACCGTAATGTTTACGGGAAAAGTAAGTACGGTGGTTTTTAGCCCGTACTGGAATGTGCCGCGCAGTATTGTACAAAAAGAAATTGTGCCGAAGATGAACGCGAACAAAAATTATCTTGAATCGAATCACATGGAAGTTACAGGCACTTCAGGCGGCTTGCCGGTTGTTCGGCAGTTACCCGGTAAGTGGAATGCACTGGGACGCGTGAAATTTCTTTTCCCGAACAGCTATAATATTTACCTGCACGATACCAACGAAAAGGGTTTGTTTAAAAATGATAAACGCGCATACAGTCATGGTTGTATCAGGATAAGCGATCCCAAAAAAATGGCGGAGTTCTTATTAAGAGATCAGCCAAAATGGACGCCTGATAAAATAGAAGAAGCAATGGATAGCGGCAACCAGCAATTTGTAAGCGTAAAAAATCCAGTGCCTGTATTTATTACTTATTACACGGCCTGGGTGGATGAAAACGGGTTACTCAATTTTCGCGACGATATATATAAGCGTGATGCAACGGTTGGTCAGATGATGTTTTAGTTTGTATTGCTTTTTGCTGTGACCAGGAACGTGCGGGGCGGATGCAAAACCTGTTGCTGCATACATCTTATTGATTGGTTTAACCGGGAATGGATGCTTACCATTATCGCAGCGGCGCAACTTACCTTATAAAGTGAATCAAAAATAAATGATCGTTTTTCTTATTGCATTTACTTTTTATAAGTGTAATAAATTTGTGTTTCAATTTTCCAATACGTTAAACCGCCAAAATGTATGAGGATAAAATTTACGCCTGTTTTTCTCCTGCTATGTTCTCCTTTGTTTTTACAAGCACAATCCGATTCAACAGCAGATGTAAAATCACTGCTGAAATTATCACTCGAAGAATTAATGAATGTAAAAGTGGTTACCGCTTCGGGGCAAATGCAAACAACCGCTGAGGCGCCGTCAACCATAACCGTTATTACGGCGAAGCAAATTGAAGAAAGAGGGTATGAGCAATTAGAAGACGCTTTACGTGATGTGCCGGGAATAGATATGATTCATGTGAATGGGTATGCACCCACCCTGATTTATTTCCGGGGAATGTATGGCGCAGAAAACCTGCGTGCATTGCTGATGATTGATGGTATTGTGGAGAACAATATTTTAGGCAGCAATGATATGGCGGGTCCTGTGTATAGTCTGCACAACGTTGACCGCATCGAAATTATCTGGGGTCCAGTTTCGGCTATCTATGGCGCCAATGCTTTTGGCGGTGTGATAAATATCATTACAAAAAAAGGGCAGGACATAAACGGGTTTCATGCAGCAGCAGGCTATGGCAGCTTTAATACAAATTTTGAAAAGATCGAGGCGGGTATAAAGAAATCAAAGTTCGAATTTTCATTAGCGGGTACATTATACAGCACAGACGGGCCAAAATTCACCAACCGGGATCCAAACTATGATGCATCCTATGTAAATAAAGCCTATTCTTTAAATACGGCCTTAAGTTATTATGGAAGCAAAACAAAAACAACTTTAGGATTTCGCATGTATGATACACCCATGGGTTGGGGCACTTATTCCAACAGTCCTACGGTTTATCTCGGGCTTCCGTCGCAGGGAAATAGCAATTCAGGTTTACTGGGCGTTTTACAAAGCCCGATACGCGGCGAACATTCAGGGCTTGATGAATCGTATTTAAAAACATGGTTTCTTGAAAATGATTATAAGCCCAACACAAAAACAGATATACTGGCAAGGGTTGTTTATAGGGAAACGGGAACAGCAGAAGATTCTTATATCTATATAACATTGGACGGAAGAAAGCTGCTTCGCCTGCCCATTGCATCATGGTCTAACAGGATTGAAGGCGATCTTACCGGCAATTTTAATTTAACAAAGAATCAAACACTTTCCGCAGGAGTCGAATATACACAGGATAATGTAGAAGCAGGTGCAAGAGGAATTACGGTTGATTATAGCACGGTCTATCTTTTAGATGGAAGAGATACTTTATTAAATCTTCATTCCACTTATTTACCGCGAAAATTTGATATACGCAATAACTTTGGCAGCTATGTACAATATGTGGTAAACACAAACCTGCTGGGCAAAACAAATTTTACAGCAGGCGCCCGTTATGATAATAACAGTTACTTCGGCAATGCGTTCAGCCCGAGATTGGCTATCGTAAATCAGCCGAATTCAAAACTTACGTTTAAACTGCAATTAGGCAAAGCGTTTCGCTCTCCCACTAATTTAGAAATTCATCAGATAAATCCCGACAGCAATTTTCAATTAAAACAGGAGCAGCTTGTAACCTATGAGGTAAATGCTATTTATGCGCCAACACCGGTCATGCGTTTGCAGGCAAACGTTTTTCATAATAATTTAAAAGATGTTATTGTGCTGTCTAACCTTGCAGGCTTAACACCCAATAAAAATCCCGCGACTTACAGAATAACCGGTTTTGAAACCGTAGCTGATTTTGATATCACAAAAAACATTTCAGGCTTTGCCAATTTTACTTACCAGCATACCTGGTTTAAAAACCTGGAGAATGAACAATCGGGACAAATTTCCGGCGTAGCAGCAGTAAAAGGCAATGCAGGTTTTACCGCGCACATCAATGATCTTTTCATTTTAACGGTATCGGGTAATTGGGTGGGTAAACGCAAAACGCCGGGCACAGATCCGCTGGGTTCTGTAAAGGGGTATTTTCTCACAAACTGCGTGATAAGTACAAGAGAACTTTTTAATAACAGGATAACTGTTTCTTTAAACGTGCATAATATTTTTAATACAAAATGGTTCGATCCCGGGTTTAGAACAGCAGATGGATTTTTGTATGCCACTATTCTTGAGCAACCGGGAACGAACGGGCTTATAAAAGCGGCTGTTCGTTTTTAACAGGAACCGGAACAGCTAACATAACCAGGGAATTATTTTAATTGATGAGAAAACGGTATAAAAAAAATAGAAACAGCAATAACGTTTACCTGCAACGGGTGATGTGTGTTGTGATGCGTTTATTTTTTTTATGCACGCCTTTACTTCAGTCGCAAACATCACCATTGCCTGAATATAAGATCAAAGCGGTGTTTCTTTTCAACTTTACACAGTTTGTTGAATGGCCCGACGATGCGTTTAACAGTAATAATGATCCGTTTATAATTGGCATTTTGGGTACGGATCCTTTTGGAAGTTATATAGACCAGGCAGTGGCGGGCGAAAAAGTAGGAACACATCCAATAACGGTTGTGCGTTATCGTAGCGTAAACGAAATAAATAATTGCCGGCTGCTGTTTATAAACATTGCGGACGATGATGATTTGCGATCTGTTCTATCCTCCTTAAATAATCGTGGTGTATTAACGGTGAGTGATATGAAAGGCTTTGCAGCATCCGGGGGCGTAATTGGTTTTATAACGCAGAACAACAAATTGCGGTTACAGATAAATATCAGCGCAGCAAAAGCAGAAGGATTAAACGTCAGCTCGAAACTGCTAAGTGTATCAACGATCTTAAAGTAATGGAAAAATGAAGGCACGCAAAACATCTATACGGCGAAGATTTATGAGCGTGGTTATACTAACCGGCAGTGTTGCTGTATTGTTTGTTTCGGCTTTCTATATTGTGTACGAATTTTTTACAGTGCGCGATACGGTTTCTACCCAGCTTATCACCGAAGGAAACATTATTGCAGCCAACAGCACAGCGGCCATCGCGTTTGAGAACGAAGGCGATGCACAGGAAATTTTAGCTGCCTTAAAAGCCGAGAAAAATATAGTAGCGGCCTGTTTGTATGATAAGAAAGGAAAACTGTTTGCTACGTATTCCGTTCCTTCATTTAAAGGAAGCTTTCCGGCTGCACCGCAGGGCGATGCGCATACAATAAAAGGTTTTTACCAGGAGGCATTTATCGCGGTTTCGCAGCGGGATGTAAGACTGGGCACTTTATACCTGCGCCTTGATATGACCGCTTACTACAGGCGGTTTGCCTTCTCCGCATTAATTGCATTGTTGTTTGGCGGCATCACACTTTTACTCGCGGTGTATATAACAAGAAGACTGCAGAAAAACTTTTCGGCGCCTATACTGGAGCTGGCGGAGAAATCAAAGATCGTTTCAGAAAAATTTGATTATTCTGTACGTGCTGAAAAAATGAGTGATGATGAATTGGGTTTGCTTACCGATGCCTTCAATCAAATGCTTACACAAATTCAAATTCAAAACACACAGATCGCTGCGTTCAACCGCGAGCTGGAGTTTAAGGTAAAAGAACGTACACAACAACTAAATGCCAGTAACCAGGAACTGCAGCGTCAAAACGAATTCATACAAACGATCCTTGATTCATCCATGGATATAATGGCGGTGTATGATAAGGAAACGAGACTACTTTCATTCAATAAGGCATGTGAAAATTTTTACCTTTTAAAAAAAGAAGAAGTGATCGGCAAAAAATATGAAGATGTTTTTTCAAATGCGAAGAACAGCCCGTTTGTTGATCACCTTAAAAAAGCATTGCAGGGAAACGTTATACATGTAGAGCGGTTTAAGTCCCCCATCACAAACAGGTATCTTGAAAATTTCTTTGTACCGCTGCGCGATGCACATAATAACGTGTACGCTGTTTTTACCACCGGGCACGATATAACAAATATTGTAGAAGGCGAAGAACAGCTAAAAAATACAAATGCTGCACTGGTAAAATCGAACAGGGATCTTGAGCAATTTGCTTATGTGGCGAGCCACGATCTGCAGGAACCATTGCGAAAGATACAGGTGTATGCACAGATCATAGAAAAAAACAGGACCGGTGATAAATCAACACAAAGCCATTTTGATAAAATAAAAAATGCGGCACAGCGAATGACCGAATTAATTCGCGCGGTGCTCGATTATAGCCGGCTCTCAAAAAAAGAGGAAGAATTTAAACCGGTTGATCTGAATGAAGTTTTGGAAAATGTAAAAAATGATTTTGAATTATTGATCGCTGAAAAGAATGCAATTATTATAAACGATCCCCTGCCAGGTATACAGGCAATTGCTTTACAAATGAACCAGCTTTTTGCAAACCTTATTAGTAATGCACTTAAATTTTCACTGGAGGCGCCTGTAATTAAAATATCCTGTACAACCGTTGCCGCAGATAAGATTTTGATTGATGGCAATAAGCCATACAGCAAATATTTTGAATTAAAGTTTAAAGACAATGGCATTGGATTCGACCCTAAAAATGCAGACCGGATATTTTCTATTTTTCAAAGATTACATACAAAGGAAGAATTCTCCGGAACAGGCATCGGCCTGGCGTTATGCAAAAAAATTGTCGAAAATCATGAAGGCTTTATCACGGCTTACGGCGAACCCGGAGAAGGGTCAGAGTTCACAATTTATTTGCCCCATGAAAATTAACAAACGATGTAATTTAGCTGCATGAACACGGTAAGCTGCTTATTAATTGATGATGATACAGACGATCATGAAATTTTTAAACTTGCATTGGATGCGATCGACTCAACCATCTTATGTGTTTGCCTCAACAGGAGTATGCAGGCTATTGAAAAACTAAGATCGGACAGATCGTTTCTTCCGAAAATTATTTTTGTTGATATTAATATGCCTGTGATGAATGGCGTTGAATGTCTTGCCGAAATAAAAAAGATCGATCATTTAAAAGATGTACCGGTTGTTTTTTATTCAACCTTTGCCGATTCAGATAAAATTTCAGAAATGAAGCAATTGGGCGCTGCTGAATATTTTGAAAAGCCCGCCGATATGGATGTACTCATAGATAAGCTTTCTTCCATTTTTAAAGCGTATAAATTTCTTTCGTAGCCTGCTTAAATATCAATCGTCTTCCTTCCGCAGTTTTTAAACAGTCTGTACACTTTTTGGCAACCGCATGCTTTGGTAAGTATGTACCAGCTTCAAACTATTTAACTCCGCTTGCGCTGATGCGGTTTATTTATTAAGTTCACCATGTACGTAGCTGCATGGTATAATTTTAACTATCATTGCATTCGTTGAATGATAAATAACGAAAGCGTTGAATTGATTACTTTTATTAAATAATAAAGAATGCATTTTTTAGATTTTCAGTGGCACGATTTAATCAATCCTGAATTTTATATTCAAATAGGCGGCTTATGGTTGCTGCTGTTTATCATTTTTGCAGAAACAGGTTTATTTGCCGGCTTCTTTTTACCCGGCGACAGTCTTTTATTTCTTGCCGGAATTTTTGCCCAAAACATGAGTAACGGAGAACCAGGATTAGCGCATTCGTTTTTAAAATTAATTGGCTTGGGCAATGCAAATAATGAATGGCTTGATTTATTTGTATTGATAATATTAATTTCTATTGCCGGAATACTCGGCAACATGGTTGGCTATTGGTTTGGCAAAAAAAGCGGACCATTTTTATATCAACGCAAAGACACATTCTTTTTCAAGAAGAAATATTTGCTTAAAGCACACGATTTTTATAATCAATATGGCGGATGGGCAATTGTGGCGGCACGTTTTGTTCCAATCATCCGCACATTTGCGCCCATCGTTGCAGGTGTTGTAAACATGGGCAAAAAGAAATTTGTTTACTTTAATATTATTGGTTGTGTTGCATGGGTTACTGCTATGATAATGGCAGGGCATTTTTTAAACAAATGGATAAAATCTAAATTTGGTTACGACCTTGCAGACCATTTAGAAATGATAGTAATTATTATTGTTATAGTTTCAACTGCTCCTATTATTTATAAATTCTTTTTTGCAAAAGATAAAACCAATTCAGAAAAAACTGTATGATGAATAACAGGCATCAATCTGTGTTCAGCCTTGCTGTGATAGTTGCAGCGTTGGGTTATTTTGTTGATATCTACGATTTGCTTTTGTTCAGCATCATTCGTGTTCCCTCTTTAAAATCGCTTGGTTTAAACGATATGCAAATTGCAAAGGATGGTTTGTTTATTTTGAACATTCAGATGCTGGGTTTATTGATCGGCGGAATATTATGGGGCGTGCTGGGCGATAAAAAAGGAAGACTGAAAGTTTTATTCGCATCCATTATTTTATATTCTTTAGGAAATATTGCAAACGGATTTGTGCAAACAGTAAATCAGTATGCAATGGTAAGATTTATTTCCGGTATAGGTTTGGCGGGCGAATTAGGCGCGGGCATTACTTTGGTTACAGAACTGTTGCCAAAAGAAAAAAGAGGTATTGCCACTTCTTTTGTTGCAGGTATTGGTTTAACAGGCGCTGTGGTTGCGTTTTTTATAAAAGAAAATTTTGCATGGCGCACGTGCTTTTTTATTGGCGGCGGACTTGGGTTTGTGCTGTTGTTTTTACGCATCAGTGTGCTTGAATCCGGCATGTTTAAAAGCATCGAAAAAACGAATGTATCAAAAGGGAATTTCTTTATGCTGTTTGCCAGCAGAACGCGTATACGCAAATATCTTTCCGCTATTTTAATTGGATTACCCACCTGGTATGTTATCGGCATTTTAATTTCCTTTTCAAAAGAGTTTGCAGCTAAGATGAATATTAATGGTACCGTTGATCCGGGCAAAGCGGTAATGTTTGCCTATGTGGCAATTTCTATTGGTGATGTATTGGTTGGTTTTGTGAGCAAATGGCTGCAAAGCAGGAAACAGGCCTTATATATTTTTTATGCGATCACGATCATTGGTATTATTTGGTTTTTCAATTTGCGCGGCGCCGATGTATCGCAATTATATTTAGTATCTGCAATATTGGGTTTTGGCACCGGTTTCTGGGCAACTTTTGTAACCATGGCGGCAGAACAATTTGGTACAAACATTCGCGCAACCGTTGCTACTACGGTGCCCAACATGGTACGCGGCTCTTTAAATCTTGTGTCATTATTATTTGTGTGGCTGCAGTCGCAAACAGGTTATTTGCAGGCGGGCTGGATAACAGGAATCGTTGTTATCATAATTGGATTAGCTTCAGTTTTTGCAGCGGATGAAACATACCATAAAGACCTTGATTACATTGAAGGTGCCGCTGCATAATGGCTCAAATAATTTATAGATATGCGCATAATATTTTGTTCGCTGTTTGTAATCCTTTTTCATTCTATAAATGCACAACCTAAAACAGATGCATTTTTAAAAAACATTTTAGAGAAGAATAAAGACACGCTGTTTCAAAAGGTTTTATCCGATCCCAATGAATACCGCTTACAAATAATTTATACGCAGATCAACCGCGATAAAAACAACAAACCTTCTTTTACAAATTATTATTTTAATGTTGATTCACTTTTTTATTTTAATCCTGCCTCAACCGTAAAACTTCCGCTTGCCATTCTTTCATTACAAAAGTTTAATGAACTGCATATAGATGGCGTAAATAAATATACTTCCATGCAGTTCGACAGCGCTTATCCGCACCAGGAAAAAGAATTGTATGACAGCACATCAGAAAATAATTTACCATCTGTTGCCAACTTTATAAAGAAAGCGTTTTTAATAAGTGATAATGATGCTTATAACCGCATGTATGAATTTGTTGGTCAGAAAGAAATTAATGAAGATTTGCATAGCAAAGGTTATAACGATGTGCGTATCACAAGACAATTCATGGGCTTTACAGAAGATGAGAACCGCCATACAAATCCTGTTGATTTTTTAGATAAGAATGGAAAGGTTATTTACCATCAGCCGGTGTTGTATAATACAGATTCATTTGATTATTCACACACCGTAAAAATGGGCAAGGGACATTTTGATAGTCATGATAGTTTAATAAATGAACCGATCGATTTTACGAAGGCAAATAATGTTTCATTAAAAGATTATCAGCAAATATTGCAATCGGTTTTATTTCCGCAATCCGTTCCATCAAACAAAAGATTTAATCTTACAAAAGAAGATTATGCTTTTTTAAAACAATATCTTTCTCAATTTCCATCAGAAACAAATTATCCTAAATACGACACAACAGAATATTACGACAGCTATGTAAAATTTTTCTTTCGCGACAGCACACATACAATGCCGGCGCATGTACGCGTGTTTAATAAAGTAGGATGGGCGTATGGTTTCTTAACAGATATTTCTTATGTGGCAGATTTTAAAAATAATGTTGAGTTTATGTTGGCAGCAACCGTGTATGTAAACAGCGATGGGATTTTAAATGATGATAAATATGATTACGATGCTGTTGGTTGGCCATTTATGAATAAGCTCGGGCAAACAATTTATCATTATGAATTACAGCGCGCACGAAAATATAAACCTGATTTGAGCGATTTCAACATCAACTATGAGCAGCGCAATCCAAACGATACAAGACCTGCGGTAAAAGATGCAGACAACTAATTTAATTGAATAATTATTCAGTTAAGTCACCGCATCTTTTAATGAATGTGCTTTTTCGGGTATAAAAAAAACCGTCTGTCACAACAAACACCGGGCGCAGCCGTTTACAGGTGGTAAAATCTAAATATCCTTTTATGAAAATGCACAAATTTATCCTGTGCACATTTTGCTTGTTACTTATACATACACTCTTCGCGCAGCGTGAGGCATCCAATGTGCTTGTACATTTTGCATTTGATAAGTATGATATTAATGCGACCGATTTAACCGCGCTTGAAAATTTTAAAGCTGCACATCCCAACATCGCCGGTATTACGATTGACGGTTATGCTGATACCACCGGTACCGATGATTATAACTTTGCGCTCTCCCAAAGAAGATGCGCAGCGGTAAAACAAGCGTTGAATTATGATGAAACGATAACGGAAGTGCTGATGCGGGTGGGTGCGCATGGTGAAAAAGATTTA
>JBEHXR010000107.1:0-10711 GCA_048498595.1 Bacteroidota bacterium | reverse complement strand
CGATATTAGCAAATACGTTGTTGAAGCATTGGTGGCAACAGAAGATGAACGTTTTTATGATCACGATGGCATTGATCCGCGTTCATTAGCGCGTGCATTATTTTCTTTAGGTGGCGAAGGTGGCGCAAGTACCATCACCATGCAAACAGCAAAAAATCTTTTTACAAATTATAGTTCAAATATTTTCAAGCGCATTCCGCAAAAAATAAAAGAAGGTGTTATCGCCATTAAGCTCGAGCGCAACTTCACCAAAGAAGAAATTCTTACCATTTATTTAAACACTGTTTCGTTTAGTGATAATGTTTATGGTATTCGCAACGCCGCAAAAACTTTTTTTGGTAAAGAACCAGATCGTTTAAGTGTTGCAGAAGCGGCCACATTAATTGCCATGTTAAAAGCGCCGTCAATTTATAATCCGCGTACATATCCAAAATATTCGCAGGATAGAAGAAACACGGTGCTTGATCAAATGGTGAAGAATAATTACATCACCGAAGCAGCAGCAGACAGTATAAAGCCGCAAAAAATTGTTCTTAACTACGAGAAACTAAATGAGAATACGGGACTTGCGCCATACTTTAGAATGGTGTTGGGTGAAGAGATGAAGAAGTGGTGTAAAGACCATAAAAAACCGGGTGGCGGAAATTATAATTTGTATAAAGATGGATTGAAAATTTATACAACCATTAATCCTAAAATGCAGTTGTATGCTGAAGAAGCAGTAGCAAAGCATATGAGTTATATGCAAAAAATTCTCAACTCTCAACCTGATATAAAAAAAGGCACTGTTTGGAAAGGACATGAAAATGTTTTGGAAGCAGCTATGCGTGCAAGTGATCGATGGAAAAATTCGAAAGAAGCAGGCTTAAGTGATGATGATATTCGAAAAACTTTTTTTGTGCAAACACCCATGAAAGTTTTTGCATGGAATGATGACAGGCAAAAAGATACTGTGATGACGCCATACGATTCCATAAAATACAACAGGCAAATGTTGGAGACAGGTTTTATGGCAATGGATCCATTAACCGGTGATATAAAAGCGTGGGTTGGCGGAATAGATTTTAAAACCTACAAGTTTGATCATGTGAACATGAACACACGCAGGCAAGTTGGTTCAACTATAAAACCGTTGTTATATAGTTTGGCAATTGAAGATGCAGGCTTTACACCAAACACAATGGTGGAAGATGTGCAGCAAACTTTTGGTCAATATGGAACGGTGCCTGCAACAAGTACATCGTGCACCGGTCGCACAATGCCAATGAGCGCCGCATTAATGTGGAGCCGTAACTGTGCAACAGCATACATCATGAAACAACTCAGCGGTTCTGATGATGCACAAGGAGCAAAGCGCTTTATACAGTTTTTGAAAACATGCAATGTGCATACTGAAAATATCGATCCTTATCCATCTATCGCTTTGGGCGCTTGCGAAATTTCTTTGTATGATATGCTGCAGGCCTACAGCATGTTTCCCGGCAGAGGCTTTAATGTAAAGCCATTGTACATAACACGCATTGAAGATAAGAATGGCAATGTGCTTGAAACAAACACACCACAGCGCAAAGAAGTTATTAGCGATGTTACCGCTTATTATATTATTAGTATGATGGAAGGTGTTGTAAGATCGGGCACCGGCAGAAGAATGTGGAGTTATGGAGTGAATGGTGCTATTGCAGGTAAAACGGGAACAACAAACGATAACAGCGATGCATGGTTTTTGGGTTACACACCACAATTGTTGTGTGGCGCCTGGGCTGGTTGCGACGACCGCTTTATTCGTTTCAGCAGTACAACAAACGGGCAAGGTGCATCTGCTGCATTACCTGTGTGGGCGTATTTTTATAGCAAGGTTGAACATGATAAAACGCTGCCTTATTCTGATACATCTGATTTTGCAAAACCTGATGTTGGAATTGAAGAACCGAATTACGATTACACCAACGATTTGCAAATGAGTTTAGGTGCGCAGGGCAATGATGTTGGCAATGGTCAATCGCAGGATTATGAACAAGGGTATGATAATACAAATCCGCAGAATCTTGCCCCTGAAAGTGACACGCATGATTTGAAGAATAATGATCAATCACCAACAGGCGAAGATGCACAGCCATTGAACGATAACAACAAGCCTGCAGCGAATAAAAATAATAACAAACAACCTGCAGATACAAGTAAAAAACCCAAAGCCGTTATGCCTAATAAAAGCGGTGGTAAATAATTTTACGGTATAATCATTTCAACCTTTCAAACTGCTTATCTGCGAAAATTATTTTAAATACATTTGAGTAAAACATTGAATGAATAAACATAACATCAGCACACAACAATTGCCTGATGTGTTTTCTTTAAATGAAGAAGAAAACAAGTTTAATTATGCTGATAATCCGGCAGAAAATATTCATTCAAATTTTAGTACGCGTTCTCCACTTCGCTATCCTGGTGGTAAAACCCGGGGAATTGAATTTATAACAAGATTTTTTCCGAAGAACCTCGATAAATTTTTATCTCCTTTTTTTGGTGGAGGCTCTATTGAATTATTTGTTGCAGCGAAAGGAACTAAAGTTTATGGTTACGATATTTTTTTTCCGCTTGTTGAATTTTGGCAATGTCTTTTATCGCAACCAAATGAACTTGCAAAAAAAGTAGAGGAATATTATCCGTTACCAAAAGAAAAATTTTACCAGCTTCAGCATGAACAAATGCATTTTAAAACAAAGCTTGAAAGAGCAGCGGTATATTATGTTTTAAATCGATCTTCGTTTTCCGGCGCAACATTATCCGGAGGCATGTCGCCGAATCATCCAAGATTTACGCTTACATCAATTGAACGATTAAAAAATTATTACAATCCAAACATCCAGGTTGAGAAGGCTGATTTTAAAAACTCTTTAGAAAAACATCCGTTTACATTTGCTTATCTCGATCCTCCTTATTTAGTTAAAAGTTCTCTTTATGGAAAGAAAGGAAATACACATAAAGATTTTGATCATGAAGGCTTGGCGAATATTTTAAAAAAGAGAGAACATTGGATTTTATCTTATAATGATTGTGCAGAGATCAGAAAACTATATGAGGGTTTTCATATTCTAACGCCAAATTGGAAATATGGAATGTCGAATGATAAAATGTCGAAAGAAGTTTTAATATTCAGCAAGAATTTTAAAATAGATGGTTATCCAGTTTATTAAAGTGATTGAAACAAAAAGCAAAAAATGTTCACAGGAATAATTGAAGCAACAGGTAAAGTATATTCAGCAGAAACAAATGGTTCTAACAAAACTTTTTGGATCGCTTCATCTATATCAAATGAATTAAAAGTTGATCAAAGCGTTAGTCATGATGGTGTTTGTTTAACGGTTGAAGAAATTGCAAACAACATGCATCGTGTAACAGCCATTGAAGAAACGCTTGAAAAATCAGCAATCAATCACTGGAAAAAAAATGATACGATAAACTTAGAACGCTGCATGCAAATGAATGGCAGGCTCGACGGTCATATTGTGCAGGGACATGTTGATGCGGTTGCAACCTGTATTGATGTGGAAGAAAAAAATGGCAGTTGGGAATATCGGTTTCAAATTCCTGCAGAATTCACGCACCTCATAATTGAAAAAGGTTCGGTTTGCTTAAACGGCATTTCGCTTACAGCTTTTGATATAAAATTCAACAGTTTTAAAGTGGCAATTATTCCATTTACGTATCAGCATACAAATATCAGTTCAGTAAAGAAAAAATCAGTTGTAAACATCGAGTTTGATATAATCGGAAAATACCTTGCAAGGTTTCGTGAAGTAGCTTTTGAATCGCCCAAACACTTAATAGCATAGCATCATAATTAATTTTAAATAATAAGAACTAACTTAAATCAACATCTTACATTTTTGTACGTTTGCCCTCTTTAATTTTTATACATGCAAAAAATTAACTGGAAAAAAGTTACGCCGCACCTTATTGCCATTGGTGTTTTTTTAGTTGTGGCTTTAGTATACTGTAAGCCTGCATTGCAAGGCAAAGTATTAACGCAAGGCGATGTTATACACTGGAAAGGCATGGCAGAAAATTCCATGAAGTATAAAGAAACGCATGGCAGTTATCCACTGTGGACGAACAGCATGTTTAGCGGTATGCCTGCATATCAAATCGCAATGGATCCAAAAAATCCTTTCAACATAATTTACCTGCACGAAGTTTTTTCATTGTTTCTCGGAAAGCCTTTCATGTTTTTCTTTCTACTATGTATCGGTTTTTATTTTTTAAGCCAGGTATATGGTGTTGATTATCGAATTGGAATTTTAGGTTCACTTGCTTATGCATATGCATCGTTCAGTTCTATATTGGTCGTCGCGGGTCACGAAACGCAAGTGCAGGCGATGGCGTATATGCCCGCATTGCTTGGTGCCATTTTATTGGTGTATAAAAAAAGATATTTAGCGGGCGCAACATTAACGGCAGTCTTCACGGGATTACTTGTTGCGATGAATCATTTACAGGTTACTTATTATTTGCTCATCGTAGTTGCGTTCATGACCATCTATTATTTAATTGAATGGATCAAGGCAAAAGATTATAAACACATTATTAAATCATTTGTCATACTTGCTGTAATGGGATTGATTGGTATTGCATCAAACCTTGTAATACTTGCAACAACCTATGATTATTCAAAAGCAACTATGCGTAATGGTGTGTTGAATTTAGATTCAACAAAAACGAAAGCATCAGAGCAAACAGGTTTACCAATCGATTATGCATTCGACTGGAGCTTTGAAAAACCTGAAGTGTTTTCAATTCTTGTTCCTGATGTTTATGGTGGCGCTTCCGGTGTAGATGAAATAGGTAAGAACTCGCATCTCGCAAATCTTGCAAAACAACAAGGCGCATCAGAAGATGATGCTGTGAATTTTGCAAAACAAACAGCAGCACAATTGGGTTATACATATTGGGGAAGCCAAAATTTTACTTCAGGTCCTGTTTATCTTGGTGCAATCATTTGCTTTTTGTTTTTGTTTGGAATGATCTATTTAAAACGAAAAGACAAATGGTGGATGCTTGCAGTATGTGTACTCGCTATCATGATGAGTTGGGGAAGATTTTTTCCCGGCTTCAATGATTTTCTTTTTTATCATTTGCCTTTATACAACAAGTTTAGAGTTCCTACTTATACCCTTACAATCGTACAATTAATATTTCCATTATTATCTGTAATTACGCTGCAACAATTGTTTTTTGTTGAAACGGATAAAGCTTTGGTTTGGAAAAAATTAAAGATTACCGGTGTTGCAATGATTGGTGTTTTCTTAATTCTGTTGATGATGTATTCAAGCTTCACTTATGAAGGTCAAGAGAAAAGCCAGATAGAAAATGTAATTAATCAGCAGACTGATAAAAATCAATCAGCCGCAATTCAATCTGCATACAATGCTTTAAAGCAAGACAGGCAGGCTTTGTTTGGTGATGACATACTTCGCTCATTTATTTTTATTGCACTTGCGTTTGTATGTTTATGGGCATACACAAAAAATAAATTAAAACCGGCGTATGCAATAATTGCAGTTTTGGTATTAAGCTCAATAGATGTTTTAGCTGAAGGAAGAAGATATTTGAATGATGATATGTTTCAATCGCCGGATGACCAAACTGCACAGAACTTTGTGCCTTCTCCGGCAGACCAGCAAATCATGCAAGACACAGGTTATTATCGTGTACTTAATCTTACGGTAAGCACATTCCAGGATGCATCCACTTCTTATTTTCATAATTCAATCGGTGGGTATCATCCGGCAAAACTTGCTATATACCAGGATTTAATTACTTACCAGTTAGGCAACAAACTAAACATCAACGTGCTGAACATGCTTAACGCAAAATATGTAATTACAAAAAATCAGCAAGGTCAACCAGAGGTTCAACAAAATCCTGGTGCATTGGGTGCATGCTGGTTTGTAAAAAATATTGATTATGTAAAAGATGATGCAGCTGCAATGCGGGCATTGGATAATAATAACCCTGCTGATACTGCAGTTGTTGAGCAAGACGAAAAAAATAAAATTAATTCTGCACCCGTGTTTGACAGCACTGCAAAAATTCGATTAATAAAAAATGATAACGATGTAATTAATTATTCAAGCTCGAGCAACACAAATGAGTTTGCAGTATTTAGTGAAATTTATTATGATCGTGGATGGAAGGCGTACATTGATAATAAAGAAGTACCGATTATAAGAACAGATTATGTTTTAAGAGGCTTATCAATTCCTGCAGGTAATCATACTATTCGTTTTGAATTTAAGCCCGCTTCTTTTTACAGCAGCAGAACAATTGAAATGATTGCGTCTGCAATAGTTTGGCTACTTATCATTGCTGCTATCTTCATTGGAATAAGACGAAACAATAAACAAATAAAGGCTGTGTAAATAAAAAAGTCCCGGAAATTTCCGGGACTTAATGTTATTCTACTTAAGTGAAACTGCTTATTTCTTTTTTGCAGCTTTCTTAGCAGCTTTTTTAGGAGCAGCTTTCTTAGCAGCTTTTTTAGGAGCGGCTTTCTTAGCAGCTTTCTTTGCTGTTGCCATAGTTTTTGAAATTTAATGGTTAGTAAAAAAAATTATAATACTAAATTATATACTTTAATTCAAACACCAAAAAATTTATGCCTATAAAGTGGATAACCTCTTTATAACATAAACAACAACATCAATAAATTTTATGCTAAGCTTCTGCGGGAACAACAGAAACATTTGTTCTGTTCAATCTTGTTTTTGAAAATTGAACGATACCATCTGTAAGTGCAAACAATGTAAAATCTTTTCCTACACCTACATTTTTTCCAGGGTGATACACAGTTCCTCTTTGACGAACGATAATGTTTCCTGCAAGCACAGGTTGGCCGCCAAATACTTTTACACCTAAACGTTTGCTTTGCGAATCACGTCCGTTCTTAACGCTGCCTTCACCTTTTTTATGTGCCATAAAACAATTTGAATTTAAAATTTGGAATTGAAGATTGTTACGCTATGCTTTCAATTTTAATTTGTGTAAGCTGAGTTCTGTGTCCATGCTTTTTACGAAAACCTTTTCTTCTTTTCATTTTAAAAGCAATCACTTTATTATCTTTTACTAACTCATTTACTATTTCAGCCTTTACATTTGCTTTGGCATCTTTGCCAAAAGAATGTTTGCCATCATTTTCAACAAGCACTGCTTCAGAAAATTCTAATTTATCACCGGTTTTGCCGCTGAGATGCGGCACATATAAGCTTTCACCTTCTTTTACTTTAAACTGCTGTCCGGCAATTTTTATTATCGCAAACATAGCTAACAAATTTTTAGGACGGCAAAGGTAATGTTTCGCGGGTTATTTATGAAAAGAAAATTGTAAAATCTGCCTAATTTATATAAGAAAATCTGCAAGAAAGAAAGCTAATGCTAATTTTGCCCGTTTAGCGCGTTGCCTATGTACTTAAAATCTTTGTTAGCAAAACCATTCGCAAATTACATTTTCAATAAGACAAAGAAATGGATGACGACGGCGGTAGGAGACCAGGATAGCCTTCTTAAATCGCTTGTAAAGTCTGCAAAAAACACGGAGTTTGGTAAAGAACATGGTTTTGATTCCATTCAATCTTATGAAGATTTTAAAAAACAAATTCCAATTCGGGATTACGAAGAATTAAGCCCATATATTAATAAAATTAAAGAAGGCAAGCATAATATTTTGTGGAAAGGCAAGCCGATTTATTTTGCAAAAACAAGCGGCACTACAAGCGGCGTTAAATACATTCCCATTACAAAAGAATCTATTTCCAATCACATCGATACCGCACGCGATGCATTGTTGTGTTATATGGCGCAAAGTGGAAATTCATTATTTGCAAATGGCAAAATGATTTTCTTGAGTGGTTCACCTGAGCTTGAACGTATTGCAGGAATTCCAACTGGAAGGTTAAGCGGCATCGTAAACCATCATGTTCCAAGATATTTGCGCAGTAATCAATTGCCATCTTATGAAACAAATTGTATTGAAGACTGGGAAGTGAAGCTGGATAAAATTGTTGAAGAAACAATTAATGAAGACATGACGCTTATTAGCGGTATACCACCCTGGATGCAAATGTATTTTGACAGGTTGATGAATGTGTCAGGAAAAAAAATAGGAGAGTTGTTTAAAAATTTATCAGTGTTGGTATATGGCGGTGTAAACTTCGAACCATATCAAAACCGCATTTTTGAAAGCATTGGAAGAAAAATTGATTCGATAGAATTATTTCCTGCGAGTGAAGGTTTTTTTGCTTTCCAGGATAAACCACAATCAGAAGGTCTTTTATTAAATAGCGATTCAGGAATTTTTTATGAGTTTATTCCGGCAAATGAAATATTCAATGCAAACCCAACAAGACTTTCGCTGCGAGATGTAAAACCGAATGTGAACTACGCCATGATTGTAAGTAACAATGCCGGGTTATGGAGTTATAATTTGGGCGATACAATAAAATTTGTGAGCACTGAGCCATACAGATTAATTGTTACAGGAAGAACCAAACATTTTATTTCAGCATTTGGTGAACATGTAATTGCAGAAGAAGTTGAAGATGCACTTACAAACGCAGCCAATGAGGAAGGTATAAAGATTATTGAGTTTACAGTTGCACCTTTGGTTACGCAAAGCAATGGCAAAAGTTTTCATGAATGGTTTATAGAATTTGATGAAGCACCAGCTGATTTGAAAAGCTTTTCAATTAAGGTTGATAATAATTTGCGTGAAAAGAATATTTATTATGATGATTTAATATCGGGAAATATTTTAGAAACGCTGAAGATAAATACGGTGCGAAAAAATGGTTTTATAGATTATATGAAATCAATCGGAAAACTTGGCGGCCAAAATAAATTACCGCGTTTGAGCAATGACAGAAAAACTGCTGATGCACTGTATAAATATTTGTATAATTAAGTTACTTTCACTTTTAAATTAGTTTTAATAATAGGCAAAACTTACATTTGCTTTTTCAATCATTTTATTTTGATGGAATATAACACAACACGCAACCATCTTAGTATGCGTGAATACGGCCGCCACATTCAGAAGATGGTGGAATATCTTCTTACAATTGAAGACAAAGAAGAAAGGCAACAGCAGGCACAAGTTGTAATAGAGCTGATGGGTTTTCTAAATCCTCATCTTAGAAACGTAGAAGATTTCAGACATAAACTCTGGGATCACCTTTTTTATATAAGTGATTTTAAGTTGGATGTTGATAGCCCATATCCTATTCCGCAAAAAGAAACTTATAAAGCCAAGCCAGATCCTTTGCCTTATCCAAAGCGGCATCCAAAATATTCTCACTTGGGTAAAAACCTGGAAGTAGTAGTAGATAAAGCATTAAAGGAAACCGATCCCGAAAAGAAAGCAGGATTCGCAAATGCCATTGCATATTATATGAAACTTGCTTATAGTAACTGGCATAAGGAATTGGTGCATGATGATGCAATTCGCAGCGAATTAAATAATATTACAGGTGGCGAGCTTGAATTTAGTAACACACCATTTATTAAACATCGCAATGTAAGTTTTGAACGCGATGAATATAGAAGCGGAAATAATCGTCGGCAAAACTTTGGCGGAAGAAGTAATAACAGAGATAACCGCAATCGCAATAATGGCAGAGATAACAGAGATAACCGTGGCCGTGGCGGAAGGGATAACAGAGATAATAGAGATAATCGCGGGCAAAATTTTAAAAAGCGATTTAAGTAAATACTTATTAGAAATGAATGCCTGCAATTTTGCAGGCTTTTTTTTGCAGTTATTGTCTAAAATAAATATGCATTCTTCCCTACCCAAGTATACGGTGCATTAGATGTACATGTATGTATGCAGAAATTAAAAACAGGTTTAATAATTGTATAGACAATAAAAAACTACATGAAAAAATCAATTCAGCAAAAATCAAAATCGTCTGCATCAGCAGATAAAAAAAATACACGCCCGTTTACAACAAAGCAAAAAGGTTATAAAGAAGATATATATAATAATGAAGAGCAGAAAAATTATGAGAAAAGTGAATTATCAAAAAACAAAAAAAATACTGCAGGTCCAAAATCGTAATTGCAGCTCATAATTCTATTGGCTGATATAATTCAAACCCTTACCTTCGCAGCCTCAAAAAATTTCGGGAGGTAGTTCAGCCCGGTAGAATACCTGGTTTGGGACCAGGGGGTCGCAGGTTCGAATCCTGTCCTCCCGACACATTGTTTATTAACTTTACCTCAAAGCCCGCAAAATAAACGAGTTGCGGGCTTTTTAATTATTATACTTTACGACATTTACCCAATCTCACAGCATTTAACTCATAGGATTTATGAGTTAAACCGTGAGTCATTTTTTGAGTTTTCTAAGCTCACATTTGAATTGGAATGATTCATTCTTAAGAGCAAAATCTTACATCGTTTATTCAAGTAGTACTGAGGAGTAAGAATTTTTAAACTAAGAATGTGAAGCATGAAAACTACTCAAACATTTGGTGTTCGTATTATTGCACGGCACAAAAAAAACAATTTAAACGAAGCATTTATTTATGCACGTATTACTGTTTCAAAAAAATAATTAATATTTCTCTCAAACGAACAACGCTATGTTCTTTATGGGATTCGAAGCGAGAATGCATCAATAGTAAAACACCTGAAGCCAAACAAATCAACAAGTTTA
>JBEHXR010000106.1:0-10784 GCA_048498595.1 Bacteroidota bacterium | reverse complement strand
TTGGGTTCAAACGTAACATATATTTATATACGCGGCGAATATGCGTGGATTATTGATATTCTTGAACAGGCAATTACAGAAGCAAAAAATAATGGATGGCTTGGTAAAAATATTTTAGGCACTGGTTTCGATTGCGAGATTTATGTGCATCGCGGTGCCGGTGCTTATATCTGCGGTGAAGAAACGGCATTGATTGAAAGTCTTGAAGGTAAGCGCGGTAATCCGAGAATTAAGCCACCATTTCCTGCAATAAAAGGAGTGTGGGACAGACCTACTGTTGTAAACAATGTTGAAACAATTGCTGCAGTTGTTCCTATTATAAATATGGGAGGTGATGAATATGCAAAGATTGGCGTTGGTAAATCAACCGGTACAAAATTAATTTCTGCCTGCGGCAATATTAATAAGCCTGGCGTGTATGAAATTGATATGACCATCTCTGTTGAAGAATTTATTTTCAGTGATGAATATTGCGGCGGTATTCCAAATGGAAAACGATTGAAAGCCTGCATTCCCGGTGGTTCATCTGTTCCCATTCTTCCAACAAACTTATTATTGAAAACAGCAAAAGGCGAACAACGTATGATGAACTATGAAAGTCTTGCTGATGGCGGTTTTCAAACAGGTTCAATGATGGGCAGTGGCGGCTTTATTGTGTTTGATGAAGACCAGTGCGTGGTTCGTCATACATATACATTGGCGAGATTTTATCGTCATGAAAGTTGCGGACAATGTTCACCCTGTCGCGAAGGAACAGGTTGGATGGAAAAGATTTTAAAGAACATTGAATATGGTAAAGGCAAGATGAGTGATATAGATTTATTGTGGGATATTCAAAGCAAGATTGAAGGTAATACAATTTGTCCATTGGGTGATGCAGCAGCCTGGCCTGTTGCAGCAGCGATAAGACATTTCAGGGATGAATTTGAATGGCATGTGTTGAATCCTGATGAATCGCAAATAAGAAATTATGGTATCGCGCATTATGCAGAGCCTCTAACCCCTAAGGGGGAATTAGTATAGCTCATAAATTTGTAAACTTTTAAAAGGTCCCTTTAGGGATTTAGGTATGGCTGATCAACAACAACAATTATTTAAAGTAACGATTGATAATATAACAATAGAAGTTCCTGCGGGTACAACTATTTTAAATGCTGCAAGAATGATTGGTGGCGATGTTGTTCCGCCGGCAATGTGTTACTATTCAAAATTGCAAAACAGCGGCGGTAAATGCAGAACATGCTTGGTTGAAGTGAGTAAAGGTTCTGATAAAGATCCGCGACCAATGCCTAAGCTTGTTGCGAGCTGCAGAACAACAGTAATGGATGGAATGGAAGTAAAGAACATCACTTCGCAAAAAGCAATTGAAGCAAGAAAAGGTGTGGTTGAAATGTTACTCATCAATCATCCGTTGGATTGTCCTATCTGCGATCAGGCCGGTGAATGTGATTTGCAGGACTTGAGTTACAATCATGGGAGAGAAGGAACGCGTTACGAATTTGAACGCAGAACTTTTCATAAACATACATTAGGTCCCTATATTCAGTTGCACATGACGCGCTGCATTCTTTGTTACCGTTGTGTGTTCGCTGCAGACCAGTTAACCAATACAAGGCAGCATGGTATTTTAGACAGAGGCGATCATTCAGAAATCGCAACTTATATTGAAAAGAGTTTAGATAACGATTTTATTGGAAACGTTATTGATGTTTGTCCCGTAGGTGCCTTAACTGACAGAACATTTCGCTTTAAAAACCGTGTGTGGTTTACCAAGCCTGTTGATGCACATCGTGATTGCCCCAAATGTTGCGGCGAAGTAAGATTATGGATGCGTGGTGATGAAGTGTTCCGTGTTACAGCACGTAAGGATGAATGGGGAGAAATAAGAGATGCATCAGATGGAAAGACAGGATGGATATGCAATGAATGCCGCTTCGAAAAAAAGGATGCAAAGGATTGGGTGATAGAAGGCACAACAAAAGTGAATCGTCAGTCTGTTATTTCCGCCAACAAATATGTTGGTGCAATAAAGCCGCCTGAATTTATAGAAGAAGTAATGGATGGTGTAAAGCAACATTATTTACTCGATATACATAATGTAAGTGAAGTGAATGAACCTGAAATAAGATTAGATTTAATTGAAGGTCCTGCACATAGTGAAGACTTTGAGATTGCAGATGAAAAACGTGCAGAAAAAGAAAACAATAAATAGTTTAGAATGATTCATCTTCTTACAATAGACTGGATTCTTTTACTGGAGAAATTAATATTGATAGCGATCGTTGTAATGGCTTCGTTACTTGTTGCCATGTATTCAACCTATGCTGAAAGAAAGATAGCAGCATTTATGCAGGATCGAATTGGTCCCAACCGTGCAGGCCCGTTTGGAATTTTGCAACCACTTGCAGATGGTGTGAAATTATTTTTTAAAGAAGAAATTATTCCGAATAGCTCCAACAAAATTTTATTTGTTCTTGGTCCATCGCTGGCTATGTTAACTGCAATGATGACTTGCGCTGTTGTTCCGTGGAGCGGCGATATACATGTATTCGGAAGAACGATCCCTTTGCAAATTGCAGATATAAACATCGGAATTCTTTACGTGTTTGCAGTGGTAAGTTTAGGTGTGTACGGAATTATGATTGGCGGCTGGTCATCAAACAATAAATTTTCTTTGCTCGCTGCATTGCGCGGCGCAAGCCAGGTTATTAGTTATGAATTGGCAATGGGAATTTCACTGATCTCATTGTTGATGATGACAGGAACACTCAGTTTAAAAACAATGGTTGAGCAGCAAATGGCTTCGCACTGGAACGTGTTATATCAGCCATTGGCCTTCCTGATATTTTTTGTTTGCGCTTTGGCTGAATGCAATCGTACACCATTTGATTTATCCGAAGCAGAAAGTGAATTGAACATGGGTTATCACCAGGAATACTCATCCATGAAACTCGGCTTTTATTTGTTTGCTGAATACGTGAACATGTTTATCAGCAGTGCAATAATGGCAACGTTGTTTTTTGGTGGTTATGATATTCCTTTCTTTAATGAAGCGGCGCATACAGATTGGGGCAACTGGTTGGCGGTTGCAGGCATTGTTTGCTTTATGATAAAGATTGTAATTTTTATTTTCCTTTTCATGTGGATCAGATGGACCGTTCCAAGATTTCGTTATGATCAATTAATGAATCTTGGATGGAAAAAATTAATTCCATTGGCTTTGGCAAATATGCTGGTAACGGGCGCAGTAATTTTGTGGCAACACAAATAATTTATTATGCAATTTTTATTAAGAATATCTCTGTTTAGAATTTTTCCATCAAAATGGAGAATTGCTTTATTGATATCGTATGGGTTGTTCTTAATAACATTTACTACCGGTGTTATTCTAAGCAAATTTTATCCATCTCCATTTTCTACAGTAATCTTTTGGCTTGGGTTAGCATTGTGCGTCATTCATGTTGGAATAAAACTTTTTGCATATTACTTTAATAAAATAAATATTTTTTTCCCTTGGAAAAATTCGAATCAAATAAAAAATTAGTGAACATTTTTTTAGATAAATCTTTACCGAAATCAATACAGATCATACTTCAAATTGTACGTGTTGTTTTTTTCGTAGTTTTCTTCGGAGGCATTTTCTTTTTCGGAAATAACGAATTGTTTTCAGATATCTTAGTAGGCACCGGAGTTTTATTGATAGTTGTTTATACTATTATTAAAATAATGGTTGAACGCAAAAAGAAATGAGATAATTCAATAACAAACATTTGATTTTGATTTTTTACTTTTTACTTTTGAGTTTTTAGAATGATAACATATACAAATAGAGCAAAACCGGTAGACCGTAAAAAAATGACTTTCATAGAAAGCATTTATTTATGGAATATTTTTAAAGGGATGCTCATAACACTTAAACATTTTTTTAGTAAGAAAGCAACCATACAATACCCTGAACAAAAACGTCCGTTCAGCCCTGTATTTCGCGGCGTTCAAATTTTAAATCGGGATGAAGAAGGCAGAGAACGTTGCACCGCTTGCGGTTTGTGCGCATTGGCTTGCCCGGCAGAAGCAATAACAATGGAAGCAGCAGAGCGTATGCCCGGTGAAGAAAATTTATATCGCGAAGAAAAATATGCAGCGAAATACGAAATAAATATGCTGCGTTGCATCTTCTGCGGTTTTTGCGAAGATGCTTGTCCAAAAGATGCGATCTATCTTTCAGAAACATTTGCGCCATCAGCATACAATCGTAAAAATTTTATTTATAATAAACAAGATTTGCTGATTCCGGATCCTAAAACACAACCGGAAGAATTTGCACAGGCACAAGGTTTAAGAGAAAATCAAAAAGCAAAAAAAGAACCTTTCTAATGACTGCGACAGAAATACTATTCTGGATTTTAAGTGCACTTGCTTTATTTAGCGCGTTAATGGTTTTGGTTAGTAAAAATCCTGTACACAGCGTACTGTGGCTCATCATTGTTTTCTTTGCCATCAGCGGACATTATATTTTATTAAACGCGCAGTTTCTTGCTATTGTAAACCTCATTGTTTATGCAGGCGCCATTATGGTTCTGTTTTTATTTGTGATCATGCTGATGAATTTAAATGCGAGTGTAGAACCGCAAAAAAATTCATTGATAAAATTAGCCGGTGTTATTGCAGGCGGCTTGCTTTTATTTGTGATGATGGAAGCTGTAATTAATGCCAACGAACTAACGAACAGCCAGGCTGCAATGAACGAAGGCGACATTGGGTTGATAGAAAATCTTGGAAAAGTTTTGTTCACACAATATGCTGTGCCGTTCGAAATAAGCAGTGTTTTATTTTTGAGTGCAATGGTTGGTGCAGTAGTGATTGGAAAGAAAGAGTAATTCGGCAATTCGACAATTAGCAAATTAGTTAATGAAATTGTCGAATTGTCAAATTAAATAATTGTCAAATTGATTTATGCCGATTCAGTATTATATAGTTTTAGCTTCAGCACTTTTTTGCATTGGCGTGGCGGGTGTATTAATTCGCCGCAATGCCATTATCGTTTTTATGTGCATTGAATTAATGTTGAATTCGGTTAATCTTATGCTGGTTGCATTTTCAAAAATGCATTATGCAATAAGCAGTGCCGGTAATAAAAACATGCCGGTAAATACAGGTACAGATGCACAGATCTTTGTGTTTTTCATCATGGTGGTTGCAGCAGCGGAGGTAAGTGTGGGTTTGGCAATTATTGTAATGATGTACCGCAACGTGCATTCAACAGATGTAAATTTTTTAAACAGGCTTAAGAATTAAAACTTATTAAAATCATTAATTACTGTATAAAACAGAGTGAGAGGTGAGAAGTAAGACGTGAGAATTCACGTTTAACGTTTGACGTTTCACGACAAAATTTTATGGTTTACTTAGTTCCGCTTTTTCCTTTACTTGGTTTTTTGCTGAATGGTTTGTTCAGAAATTTATCAAAAAGCCTTGTTAGCATAATTGGTTGTGGATCGATTCTCGCTTCATTTATTATAAGCTGTATTTTATTTTTTGATGTAAGATCAGGCGGTGCATTACCGGTTCAGTCTTTATTTCCGTTTATAAATATTGCTTCTTTTAAAATTGATTTTGCTTTCCAGGTCGATCAGCTTTCATCTTTATTTTTATTGATCATAACCGGCGTCGGATTTCTCATTCATGTGTATTCAACTTCTTACATGCACGACGAAAAGGATGAACATTTTGCGCGCTACTTCGCTTATTTAAATCTCTTCGTTTTCTCCATGCTTTTATTGGTGCTCGGAGCAAACTACGTGATCATGTTCATTGGATGGGAAGGTGTTGGTTTATGTTCTTATTTATTGATCGGTTACTGGTTTAAAAATGATAGTTACAACTATGCTGCGAAGAAAGCATTTGTAATGAACCGCATTGGTGACCTTGGTTTTTTACTTGGCATTTTTTGGTTGCTTTCAAAATTAGGAACAGCAAATTATAGTGATGTGTTTGCACACACTTCGCAACTTTCATCAACCGACATAACCGGCATTACTGTTTTGTTATTTATTGGTGCAATGGGTAAGAGCGCACAAATTCCTTTGTATACCTGGCTGCCGGATGCGATGGCTGGTCCAACACCTGTCTCTGCATTGATCCATGCAGCAACAATGGTTACAGCCGGTATTTATATGGTGGCGCGCAGCAATGCTTTGTATTCATTAAGCGCAGTTGCAGAAAACTTAGTTGCGATCGTTGGTATTGCAACAGCATTGTTCGCTGCAACAATTGCCATTAAACAAAATGATATTAAAAAAGTGTTGGCGTACTCAACGGTTAGCCAGCTTGGCTATATGTTTTTGGGATTAGGTGTAGGCGCTTATACAGGCGCTGTATTTCATGTAATGACACATGCGTTTTTTAAAGCGTTGTTGTTTCTTGGTGCCGGCTCTGTTATTCATGCCATACACAACCAGCAAGACATACGTTATATGGGTGGATTAAGAAAATATCTTCCGGTAACACACATAACTTTTTTAATTGGTTGTTTGGCAATCTCGGGTATTCCGCCGTTCAGTGGTTTCTTTTCAAAAGATGAAATTCTTGCAGCTGCTTATGCAAAGAATCCTGTGTATTGGGTGCTTGGTGTAATTGGTGCGGGAATGACTGCTTTTTACATGTTCCGTTTGTATGCAACAACTTTTCTTGGTGAGTTTCGCGGAACAGAAGAACAAAAAAATCATCTGCATGAAAGCCCGTTGGCAATCACAACGCCGCTTTTTATTCTTGCCATACTTGCAGTAATTGGTGGCTTTGTAAATGTGCCTGAAGCTTTTGGCGGCAAATCAGCATTGCATAATTTTTTAAAACCTGTTCTTACAACAGAAAATACATTAGAACTTACAAGCAGCAAAGATTATATGCTGATGGGCATTTCTGTTGCAGTTGCAGTAATTGCAATATTGATCGCATTAGCAAAATATATTAAGAAGCCTGAATTGGGCGAACCGAAAGGGTTGGGAAAAGTGTTGGCGAACAAATGGTATGTTGATGAAATTTATAATGCACTTATTGTAAATCCGCTTGCAGCATTGGGCGTGTTCTTTAAAAATGTAGTTGATAAATCAGGCATCGATGGATTTGTAAACGGCGTTGGCACTTTCATTCAATATTCATCAAGAAGATTAAGACTTGTGCAAAATGGGAGGGTGGGTTCATATATTTTAATGATGGTTTTTTCTTTGCTGGTTTTATGGTGCGTGTTCTGGAACCAAACTTATATTGTTGACTTCTTTAAAAAATTATTTTAATAAGCATGATTGCTTTATTACTCATACTTGTTCCTGTTATCGGTGGTTTAATTGCATTGTTCATTAAAAATGAAACTGCAGCAAAACCTTTTGCACTGCTTGTTTCAATCATCACATTAATTATTGCATTGGCAGGTGTTTATTCGAATACTTCAAGTCAATTGCATTATGATGCATCGTGGATACCAGATTTAAATAGCCGTTTTACTTTAGGGTTAGATGGATTAAGTAAAATACTTGCACTGCTTACTGCAATATCATTACCAATAATTATTACGGCAACTTATAAAAATACTTATGCCGGTGCAGGAAAATTTTATGGATTGATGTTCTTATGCCAGGCTGGAATGCTTGGTGTGTTTTTATCAATGGATGCATTGTTGTTTTATTTCTTTTGGGAACTTGCTTTAATACCAGCTTATTTTCTGTGTTCAATTTGGGGAGGCGAAAAACGCATCCAAGTTACATTTAAATTTTTTGTGTACACATTTGTTGGCTCGTTGCTGATGCTGGTTTCTATTTTATTTATTTATTTCAAAACAGCCGATCATTCATTTGCCATCCAATCGTTTTATCATGCAGATCTTTCTGCATCGCAGGCACAATGGATGTTCTGGTTATTCTTTATTGCACTCGCTATTAAAATGCCCATCTTTCCTTTTCATACATGGCAACCCGATACATACGAACAAGCGCCCACTGCTGTTACCATGTTATTGAGTGGCGTAATGGTGAAGATGGGTGTGTTTGCCGTAATACGCTGGCTGTTGCCGATTTTTCCTGCAGCATCACAAAGCAACAGTTCAATTATTATAACACTTTCAGTTATCGGAATGTTGTATGCTTCGTTGATTGCAATAAGGCAAGATGATATGAAGCGATTGATCGCCTATTCATCTATTGCGCATATTGGTTTAATGTGTGCTGCATTGTTTGCGCAACAAAAAGTGGGATTGCAGGGCGTGTTAATTCAAATGTTTAATCATGGCATAAACATAATCGGACTGTGGATTGTTGCAGATGCAATAGAAAAACAATTGGGCACAAGAAAGTTTAGTGAGCTGGGCGGTCTTGCACAGAAAGCGCCGAAGCTGGCAATATTATTTGTTGTGATGTGTTTGGCAAATGTTGCACTGCCATTAACCAACGCATTCGTAGGTGAGTTCTTAATGTTTAATGGGTTGTTCAGGTATAATCCAATTATGGCAGGCATTGCACTTATCGCAATTATATTGGCAGCGGTTTACACACTCAACATGATTCAAAAAATATTTTATGGTAATACAGTTGCATTAACCGAATCTGCGCACGACAGCAGCTTCAACGTTAATGCAGTATTAGTGATACTGGTGATTGTTGCGATTGTGGTTGGTGTTTATCCGCAACCAATGATAAACCTTACACAGGAAGGTGGAAAGCTTTTCATCAGTGCAATAAATTTTAGGTAAGATGTAAAAATTGAGATGTAAGTATTAAATATTCATCTCAATCTTCACCAAACAAAAAAATATGAACGCAATTATATTTTCGGCAGGTTGGGGAGTAATAATGATGTTTTGCAGTTTTCTCATCGGCAATAAATCAAGCTTCAGGCATATTGCTGTTATTGGTTTATTGTTATTGCTTGTTGTAAATATTATGGATACAAACGGGCATGCCATTTTTAATATCAACGTACATGGAATGCTCGCCTATACAAGATTTGGTTTGTTCTTCAACTCTATCGCCATTGCTTCAACATTAATTTATGTTTTACTTACAGGGAAAGACATTGAACGTCTCGGAAATTATGTTGCAGAATATTTTATACTGATATTTTTTGTGTTGTGCGGCGTTACTATTCTTTCTTCCTATAATAATTTATTGATGCTGTTTTTAGGAATAGAAATTCTTTCTATTCCATTATACATTTTAACCGGCAGCGATAAACGCAATCTTAAAAGCAATGAAGCATCTTTAAAATATTTTTTGATGGGTGCATTTTCTACCGGATTAATGTTAATGGGTATAGCATTAATGTACGGCGGAACTGCAACGTTTTCGTTAGAAGTTATAAGAACAGAAACTGGTTTGTACAAAGGCGTTTCATTTCTTGAAATTATTGGTTTGTTATTCCTGATGGTTTCAATGTCTTTCAAAGTTTCTGCAGCACCTTTTCATTTTTGGACGCCTGATGTTTATGACGGAGCACCAAGTGTATTTACATCATTCATGGCAACCATTGTAAAGGTTGCGGGCTTTATTGCATTTTTAAAATTGTGTTATGTTAGAATGGCGGCAACTTCAACTGCTATCGACTGGCAATTGCTTTTTGCAGTTATTATTATTGCAACATTATTATTCGGAAATATTACTGCAGTTTTTCAGCAAAGTGTAAAACGCATGCTGGCTTATTCAAGTATTGCGCAGGCAGGCTTTATGTTGTTTGCATTATTTAGTTTGAATGATTTTGCCAGCAAAGGATTGCTGATGTATTCAGCAGCATATTGCCTTGCAACGATTGGTTTGTTTGCTGTTTTGGTAAAAATGAAAGATGTAACATTTGAAGGTTATAATGGTCTTGCAAAAACGCAACCTGTGCTTGCTGCAACCAATGCAATATTTTTATTCTCGCTTGCAGGTATTCCTTTAACCGCAGGCTTTCTTGCAAAATATTATATGCTTGCGGCTGTAATTGAAACAGGAAATTATATCTGGCTTGTTGTTATAGGCGTGTTGTTTGCCGCTGTAAGTGTTTATTATTATTTCCGCGTGATACAAGCCATGTATTTTAAAACCGGGGAACCGCAAACAGAAACAATAACCGGCAGTTTTAAATTTGGGTTGATTGCACTGGCTGCAATAATTATTTTAATCGGCGTGTTACCGCAATATCTTTTTAACTGGTTATATTTCTAATTTTTGTGCCAGCAGCAAAGCTGCAAAAGCGCAACGATTCTTTTCTTTATGGCTTATTCGCGCCTCTGTATGAAATTACCTTTCACATAAAATTCAACATCAAATACTCGGCAACATCTTACCTTCACGTTTGACGATTTACGTTTCACGACGACTATGACACTCAAAGATTCTTTCAGTCTTGCTTATCGCACGGTTCGAAGTAACAGACTTCGCACAGGAATTACGGTTGCCATTATTGCTTTTGGTATAATGGCTTTAATTGGAATCATCACCGCAATACAGGCAATGAATGAAGGACTGAAGGACAGCTTTAATACGATGGGCGCAAATGGCTTTACTATTTCGTATAAAGAACGTTTTCGTTTTAATGATGATGACAACAATCAGAAAATTGATAAAACAAAAAAGGTAAAGAAGTCAAATCTTGATAAATATATTCAGCCTTACGAAGCGGAAATGTTTAAAGAAAAATTTCATTACCAGGGCGCACTTGTAAGTATATGGCTTAATGGCTTTGGTAATTACGAAGTGCATTATCAAAACAAAAAAACAAACCCGAATGTGCGCATGGTGGGTGGTGATGAAAATTAT
>JBEHXR010000105.1:0-10994 GCA_048498595.1 Bacteroidota bacterium | reverse complement strand
TAAATATATTTTGAAAGATGATAATGAAGAAACATTCGAGCCGCATTTTACATGGCACGGTTTCCGTTATGCAAAAATTGAAGGTGTTCAAGGCGATTTAAAGCCTGAAGATTTTACGGCAGTGGCTTTATATTCTGATATGCAGCCGACAGGAACTTTCACTTCATCCAATACACTCGTCAATCAATTACAACATAATATTCAGTGGGGACAAAAAGGAAACTTTTTAGATGTACCAACTGATTGTCCGCAACGCGATGAACGTTTAGGATGGACAGGTGATGCGCAGGTTTTTTCACGCACTGCATCATTCAATATGAACGTAAATAGTTTTATGGAGAAGTGGACAAAAGATATTGCTGCCGACCAATATGAAAGTGGCAGTGTACCATTTGTTATTCCAAATGTATTGGGTAAAGATGCGGGTGGTTCAACAGGCTGGGCTGATGTTTCAACCATCATTCCATGGAATATGTATTTGGCGTATGGCGATAAAAGAATTTTAGAAAATCAATATGCAAGTATGAAAGCCTGGGTTGATTATATGACGAGTCAAAGCAAAAATAATTTGTGGCAAAGCGGTTTTCATTTTGGTGATTGGTTGTTCTATCGCCCGTTTGATGATAATGATGGAAGGTCTGCTGTTACAGATAAATATTTAATTGCACAATGTTTTTATGCGCATTCAACACAACTATTAATTAATGCAGCAAATGTGTTGGGGAAAACGGATGATGCGCAATCTTACTCAACATTATTGCAAAAAATAAAAGATGCGTTTGTAAAAGAATATATGACGCCGAATGGGCGTTTGGTTTCAGGCACACAAACGGCTTATGTGCTTGCTTTAAATTTTGATATGCTGCCTGAAGACCTGCGCAAACAAGCTGCAGAAAGATTAGCAGATAATGTAGAGGATTACGATAATCATTTAACCACCGGGTTTTTAGGAACACCTTATTTATGTCACGTGCTTACACGGTTCGGTTATGACAGCATCGCGTATAAATTATTGTTGCAAGACACATATCCATCATGGTTGTATCCGGTAAAAATGGGCGCAACAACAATTTGGGAAAGATGGGATGGTGAAAGACCAGACAGCACATTTGAAACGCCGGGCATGAATTCATTCAACCATTATGCATATGGTGCGATTGGCGATTGGATGTATAGAGAAGTTGTTGGTCTTGATACGTATGAAGACGGTGTCGGGTATAAGCACATAAAAATTCAGCCTCATATCGGTGGCAATTTTACCAATGCATCTGCATCTTTAAAAACATATTATGGTGTCGCCAGCAACGGTTGGAAGATTGATGGAGATAAAATTGAAATGGACGTTGAAATTCCTGCCAATACAAAAGCAACTGTTTTCATTCCTGCATCCAATGCTGATGCTGTTACAGAAAGCGGAAAATCTTTATCGGCACAAAACATAAAAATAAATGATACAAAAGATGGTTATGTTGAAGTAGAAGTTGGTTCGGGTGTTTATCATTTTGTTGCAAGCAAGCACGAGTAATTTTTAAAGAAAATAATATGCAACGCGTCGCATTCAAGATGAAATTATTTAAAGGTTTTGAAGCAGAATATAAAAAACGTCACGATGAATTATGGAATGATTTAAAACAACTATTAAAACAAGCTGGTATCACTGATTATTCTATTTTTCTTGATGAAGAAACAAGTTTTCTCTTTGCATATTTAACGATCGATGATGCAAAAAATCTCGATGCATTATCGCAAGAACCTTTAATGAAAAAATGGTGGGCTTACATGAAAGATATTATGGAAACAAATGAAGATGATTCTCCTGTTGTAGTTCCTTTGAAAGAAGTATTTTATTTACCGTAAATGAAGTAACAGTTTAGCTTAAAGGTTCTGAAACCTGAGGTGAAAACTTTGCATTAAGCTTTGGCGCAAACCAATATTTTTCTACTTTAAAAGGTTCGCCATCGTGCGATTCTGCACTTTCTGTATTTAGCTGCCATGCATAATTTTTTGCGTTGCTCTTCGCCCAAAAAACACCCGCAATTTTATCAGGATCTTCTGCATGCAACGTGGTGTTGATAACAAGATAAGCTCTGATTCTTTTCATAAGAAACGTTGTTGAAGTACTTAAACAAATATAATTGCTTCCGTGTGTAAAACAAAATATATTACGCTCATGAAAGAGATGAAAAATATGCCTGCGCGCAAAACAACGTTCAATCGAAACCCTTATTATTTACCGGCTTTATTAAACAAATTAGAGTTACTTAAGTCAACTTCTTATCTTTATCGCGATCCATCATAAGGCTACCATAAATTAAAAGCAATCGTATATCAAAAAAAAGATTTTTCTCTTCCTTATAATTTTAGTTTCTGTTTATAGCAACGCGCAGCGTCCGAGGCCGCGTATTAACACACGGCATAAATGGTATCCGACAGGGGGATGGCTTAACAATCTTCCAATTCAGCCAGGCGACAGTATATTCTTGTCAAATAAAATTGACTGGGATGTTATAACACTTCAAAATTTTAAAGGTGATTCATTAAAGCCTGTCGTAATTATTAACTATGGCGGACAAGCCGTTTTAAAACCAAATGCAACTTCCAATTCAAGCGGTTTTCAGTTACAAGGTTCGGTTGGTATTAAAGTTACCGGCACCGGCGACACTTCTATAAAATACGGAATAAAAATAATGAATGGCTTTTATGCTGCAATATCAGTTGAAGGCAGAGCAAGCAATATGGAATTTGATCATCTTGATATTTTAAACAAAGGCATAGGATTTTGGATAAAGAATGAAGTGAGTTGCGATGTAAGTTTACAGTTTCCAAACTGGTATCTGCATACCTTTTCCATTCACGATAATTATTTACATCGCATATTGCTGGAAGGAATGTATTTATTAAGTACTGCACCAGACGGAACAGCAGGCACACAGCATCCAACAATTATTTGCAATGGAATATCATCGAAGGCGATACCAATGCGTGGATACGGTTTTAAAATTTTTAATAATATACTGGATTCAACAGGACGTGCAGCCATACAATTAGCGGGGGCAGATTTAGATACTTCGGAGATTGCATTTAACCATATAAAACATTGCGGCAGCGATCCAGATATATTTCAAGGCAACGGAATTAGTTTAGGCGGTCATTGCAGAGCGTATGTGCATGATAATATTATTGATTATACAAAAAAAGACGGCATCCAGGCATTTGGTAAGTATAACAGAATTGAAAATAATACTATCAATCATAGCGGCAATAGTGGCATGGGTTTAACATCACATGCTTACAATATTTATGTAAGTGCGCAACCCGGTATGTCATCACCCAAAAACATGCCTTTCGATACCACAGAATTTATTATTAAGAACAACAAGTTTGGAAGGAACAGCGCAGGAGATACCAGCATTTTTATTGAATATGGTTATGGTATTTACAGCAAGAACAAAAATGTAATTTGTAGCAACGCCGGCGGTGTTGGCTATTATGTGCGTCCCGGCATAAAGTATTCAACGCATTGCAATGCAGTAAATGTGCGTGCCGTTAAACATCATTAAAAAGTTCATCTTCAATTAGAGAACAAACTGTATTTTCTGCATTAAATTTTA
Source organism: Bacteroidota bacterium (assembly GCA_048498595.1). GTDB lineage: Bacteria > Bacteroidota > Bacteroidia > Chitinophagales > Chitinophagaceae > Parafilimonas. The sequence continues at coordinate 7,383 of JBEHXR010000105.1, read as the reverse complement.
TTACCTGAAAAAATGCTAAGTAATTAAAAGTGGAGCTGGCGGGACTCGAACCCGCGTCCAAACATCTTTGCCATAAGCTTTCTACATGCTTAGTTCATTATTACTTGTCGGCAATTGGCAGGAAACAAACCAACCAACCAATCGCTTAGCTGCATCGTCTTTTGCAACAGTCACAGCCTTCTGTTGCAGCAACCCGTTTTTGTTTTGAGTCGGCGGCGGAGCTTGGTAACAGGTCAACCTGCTCAACGCGGCCCAAATGACTAACTAATCACTGATTAGGCAGCCATAGCGAAGTTAGATTCGCCATTTGTGTTTTGAACTTTCAGATTAACGTGCTAATGGTACAACGCACGGCATGCTTACACCTACCGCAAACAAATGCTGTCAAAACCAATACAGCCCCATATTTATTAACGATGTAAGATTTTAGATGTACGATTTTCAAAGAGCGAACAGCAAATTTACAAATGATTTTTTGCAAAAATTATTTTAAACTCATCTTCGCACTCATTTATGCAAACAGATATTAATGCCCACGAATTCTATCAGCAAAAAATAACTTCACTTCAGCAACAATTAAAAATTCTTTATAAAAAAAGAAGCGCTATTGCGTGGTTGCGCTTTGCTATTTTTATAGCAGCATGTTTCGCCGTTTATTTTTTATGGAGCAACGGTTTCGCCGCAATATTAATTGCAATCATCTGCGCGTTTATTTTGTTTTTAATTGCTGTTTCAAAAGACACCGATAATAAAAGCAAGATTAAAAATCTTGAAATGCTCTTACGAATTAATAGCGATGAAATAAATTACCTGCATCAAAATTTTGGTAATACATACAATGGCAAAGAATTAGAACCAGCAAACCATACTTATGCACAAGACCTTGATATTTTCGGGCAATCATCTTTATTTCAATATATCAATCGCTGTAATGCAGAACAGGCAATTCAATTATTTTCAGAAAGATTATTAAAGCCGCTTGATAAAGAAAAAATTCTTCAGCAACAAAATGCAGTAAAAGAAATAAGCTCAAAAATAAACTGGTGGCAACAGTTCCAGGCATTTGGTGTTAATGAAAAAATTACAATTGATTCAGAAAAAAGAATAGGTGAATGGCTTGCACAAAACCACAAAAATTTTACAAGCAAAGCCTGGAAATTGCTTTTATATATTTATCCTGTTATAACACTTGCATGTTTTTATCTTTTTTTAGATGATGTTTTACCGGCGGGTATTTTTTCGTTGCTGATTCTAATATTTTTTTTCACTGGATTCGTTATCAGCGGAAAAACCAAAAACACATACGATTTATTATCGAAGCTTGAACCTATTGTTTCAACATTATATAACCAGCTTAATTGTTTTGAAAAAGAAAACTTTAATGACAGCTTTTTATTATCATTAAAAAATTCATTAGGAAGTAATGTTGATAGATCCGCATCATCTGCTATAAAGCATTTACAACAAATACTCACTCGTTTTGACGCACGTTTAAACATGCTTGCATTTTTTATTTTGAATACATTTTTTCTTTGGGATCTATGGCAAATCATCGCACTGAATGAATGGAAGAAAGCAAACAAACCTTTAGCATCGAACTGGTTTACAGCTATCGCACTGCTTGAAGTTGCAGGCAGTTTTGCAACACTCAGTTTCAATAACGATGACTGGTGTTTTCCTGAAATTGCAGATGAACATTTTACTTTATCAGGTAAAGCAATTGGTCATCCGTTAATTCTAAAACAACAAAGCATAACAAATAATTTTTCCATCAGCGGAACAGCAAGAGTTGATTTAATTACAGGCTCTAATATGGCAGGCAAAAGCACTTTTTTACGCAGCCTTGGCATAAATATGATTCTTGCTTATGCAGGTTCATGTGTTTGTGCTAAAAGCTTTACTGTTTCCGTTGCAACGTTAATGAGCAGTATGCGCATTGAAGATAATCTTGCAGAAAATACTTCAACATTTTATGCTGAATTAAAAAAGCTGAAATCAATTATTGATGCCGTAAATGAAAGACAGGAAATATTTATTCTTTTAGATGAAATTTTAAGAGGAACAAATTCACTCGATCGGCATACCGGTTCAAAAGCATTGATTGAACAACTAATAAAAAAGAATGCTGTTGCTATTATCGCGACACATGATATTGAACTGTCAAAACTTGAAAATGATTTTTCGTCATCAATAAAAAATTATCATTTTGATGTGCAGGTAAATAATGAAAAACTATTCTTCGATTACAAATTAAAAGAAGGTATTTGCCGCAGCATGAATGCTTCTATTTTAATGAAGCAGATAGGAATTGAAATGTAAAGACAGAACCTGGCAGTTCTTTGAGCTATGTGAACGCTTATCTTACTTGAACAATCTGAAAATATCAAGCCCTAAAGCATACGCCATTAAGCCCAGTAATAAAATCATTCCAACCATTTGTGCATACTCCATAAACTTATCGGTTGGCTTTCTGCCAGTGATAATTTCATAAATGCAAAACAGTGCATGACCGCCATCTAATGCAGGGATAGGAAGAATATTCATGAATGCAAGCACGATAGAAAATATTGCAGTAAGTGTCCAGAAATGTTGCCAATCCCAAACGGCAGAAAAAGCATTGCCGATACTGATTACACTGCCCAGCGATTCACTTGCTTTTACTTTACCTGAAACAATTTGCTGCAATCCGGTAATATATTTTTTTAGCGTAGAAAAACACTTATGAATGCCAACAGGAACTGATTCCGTAAACGTGTAAGATTTATGAACTGTGCCAAACAATTTATCAGGAAAAACCTGCCAGAAACCAACCTGCGATTTGTCGTTCAGCTTTGCGTTAACGGTTATGGTATCATTACCGCGCAAAACCTGTATTGCCACAATTTTATTTGCATTTAATTTTTTAAGACTATCAAATTGCTGGTAAAATTGAACAGGATGATTATTTAAACCAATTATTCTATCACCTTTTAATAAACTGCCTTTTATAAAATGTGTGTCAGATGTAAGAACAGTATCTACAATTATAGGATATTGAACATCTATAAATCCTGTAAGTTTTGTGTGCGTTAAATCACTTAAAAGTGTTTCGGGAATATTAAGGTTTACAATGTTTCCATTGCGTTTAACCTGCAGAGTCTTGGCTTCACTCGTCATAATATCTGCAGGAATAGTAAGCACATTTTTCACCGGCTTGTTGCCAATAGCAATAATGTTATCACCATTCTCCAAACCAATCTTTCTTCCTAATGAATCTGCATATAAACCATATTGTAAATTTTGCGGCGGTAAATAATCATCACCCCATTTATAAGTGATCATGATAAAAAGAAAAAGCGCAAGCAAAATATTCATGATAACACCTGCAACCATTATTATTAATCTTTGCCATGCAGGTTTGCTTCTGAACTCATAAGATTTTGGCGGTTGTTTTAATTGTTCTTTATCCATGCTCTCATCAATCATCCCGGAAATTTTTACATAACCGCCAAACGGCACCCAGCCAATGCCATAAATGGTTTCACCAATTTTCTTTTTCCAGATGCTAAACCACGGATCAAAAAATAAATAGAATTTTTCAACGCGGCATTTAAACCATTTTGCTGTTGCATAGTGCCCAAGCTCATGTAAAGTAACAAGTATGGAAAGCGAAAGAATTAACTGCAGTGCTTTTACACCAACACCTGCCCAGTCGATAGCTAATAATGTCATGTGCCTAATCTTACCCCAATCCCTAATGGGAATTTTTTAATTAATAAATTACAAACGTAAAAAAGGGATTTTAAAAAAATTGTGCAATGATAACAATTCATTTGTTAATCAAATAATATAGCTTATGAATTGCAGTGCTGAATGATGAAGGGAAATTACATCTGTATCATGGAAGCTGCATAATTGCGCGCCTCTGCATCGCTGTCGAAATATTCTTCTAAAGTTGGGTTTTGAAGGAATGGTATTTTATTCATCGTTTTTTCAACCATTGCCGTAATGTCTAAAAACCCAATACGATTGCGCAGAAAGGCAAACACAGCAATTTCATTCGCTGCATTTAAAATACAGGGCAGATTACCGCCTTTGTATAAAGCTTCTTCGGCGAGTGCAAGATTTCTAAAAGTGCGCAAATCAGGTTCTTCAAAACTTAAGGTGGATGGTTTCTTAAAATCGTATCGTGGAAAATCACTTGGCAATCTTTGCGGAAATGAAAGTGCATATTGAATAGGCAACTTCATATCAGGCAAGCCCATTTGTGCTTTTATACTTCCATCTTCAAACTGCACCATGCTGTGAATAATACTTTGCGGATGAATTACAACCTGCACCTGCTCCGGCTGTAAACTAAACAGCCATTTCGCCTCTATCATCTCAAGTCCTTTATTCATCAGTGTTGCAGAATCAATGGTAACTTTTGCACCCATGTTCCAGTTAGGATGTTGCAAAGCATGATCGCGTTTTACATTCACCAAAAAGTTGGGTTTTTTTCCAAGAAAAGGTCCACCGCTTGCAGTAAGAATAACTTTTTCAACTTTATTCCTCTGTTCACCAACAAGACATTGAAATATTGCCGAATGCTCACTGTCAACCGGAATAACAGGTACTCTTTTTTCAAATGCTTTTTGCATTACAATATCGCCAGCAACAACCAGCGTTTCTTTGTTTGCAAGCGCAACGGTTTTACCCGTTTCAATTGCGTTTAATGTGGGTTTAAAACCTGCGTAACCAACAATGGATGCAAGCATCAGGTCGTAACAATCCATAAGAGCGGCTTCATTCAAAGCCTGCTCTCCGGCAAAAACTTTTACGGTTGTATTTGAAAGAGCATCTTTTACAAGCTGGTATTTTTTATCGTCTGCAATAACAACAATATTCGGATTGAATTTTAATGCCTGTTCTATTAATAACTTTTCGTTGGTATAAGCTGTAAGAATTTCGGCTGAAAATTTATCAGAATGTGCAGCAATTACATCCAAAGCCTGTTTGCCTATTGAGCCCGTTGAACCAAATATCGCAATACGTTTCACCATGGGAGCAAATTAATGAATACAGGTAAAGAAATGAATAAATCGCAATAGTAAATCATTATCGCTTTAAAAAAGTGATTTTTTTAGACATGATTTATTAAAAATATTTAATAACGGTTTAAAGAATATTTTTAGAATACATTATGATATTTCTTGCCATTACGCTTAAATCAATCTTTAACAAAAACTGCCTCCGATAACAAAGGATGAAAAAGCTTTAAACTTTTACAAAGTTGCTTTAGCAAACAAACATTGTTTTTAAAATAGATCAAAACAAAATGCGACAGATTTGTTAAAGAAACTAAATAAGGTATATTATTAAAAAATTATGGCAGAAGAAAAGTTCTGATAACGATATAAATAATAGGGATACTATTTTTATTTGACGCAACATGAATAATTAAGCTTAATTTTAGCGCGTAATCGTCTTGAATTTATAATCCCGATTCGTTACCCGTTTTCCGAAAATTGTTTTTGTTATGAATGCGCTTAATATGAATAATAGCCAGCTTCTTTACAGGATTACCAATTTGCAATACAGCATCCGCAGGCAGCAGGATGAATACAAGAATGCACTTAAAACAAATAATTCGTTGCGCATTGATGCAAAGAAAGAAGCATTGGATGCATTACAAACAGAACTTGATGCCCTGGTATCAGCATTTAATACCATTCCTGCTATTGATACTAATGCCCAACCGGCGAAGCCCAAAAAAACATCTCGTTGGTTAAGATTTTTCAATGTAAAGGCCGCAATCAAACGTACAAAATAGTGTGTTATATGGCCCCGGACGCTTATGCCGGGCCTTTTATTACATAAGTTTGCAAACAGTATTGTTCAGCGTTGTTGCCGTTTTTATCAGTAAGCTGTTATTCAACGAAGGCACGGTTAAATTCTGTATAAACACTAACTCCTGTAGTATTATACCGGTATAATTCTTTCTTTGATTTATCAATATATTGATTGTTTAATATTATCATAGAGAATCATCGCAATAAAAGATATTAATAATGTATTGAAATAATTTATTAGAAGCTTGTTTTTAATATTAACCCGGTTGCATAATATATTCATTACTTTAGAAGCATGAAAGATTATGATGATGCTGAATTAAATGATCTGATAGCTGCAGGGCAGGAGGCAACCCGTGAATTAAATTCTTTAAAGTTTAAAAAAGCAATGCCACGCATAAAAGAATTAAAGGTGTTTCGCAGAAGCCGCATGGAATTGATACGCCAGCGTGCTGTGCAACTTAATTTAACGCAAGCCGATCTCGATATGATACATGCATTTATTCAAATGAAGTTGGATTGATAAGTTAATGCGCCGCGCATTCGCAATTGTTCAGCATAAAATTTATTTAGGTAATTACGCATCGATATATAATACTGTAACAGTTTTCCTGTTAAAAAAACCGCCCTACAAAAAATTAATAATTGTTTGCTTATATTTTTTTCCAGCAGCTATAAATTACCAGTACGATTATTTCTTTATCGTTACTCAACATTTTTATATCGGTGATTTGTCCTGTAACCTCATCAAGCTCTTTTAAAAAACTATCCAGCTCCTGCTGCAGTACATTTACATCAGCATGCTTAAAAAATTTGCTATGCATATTTATAATTTAAAATTTCAGCATAAAATACAATTAGCTTATTTGCTTTTTAATAGCCGCTTGTACAACTCTTTGCCTGCATAGGTTAACTCAACCGCATTAATAACACCGCTAACTTTTTTTATTGATATCCAGTTAAATTCTTGTAACCTTTCATATAAAGCAACGTTTTTTAAATCTGCTTTTCCATCTGCTATAAACAGGATGGCGTTATTTCTTTCTGATGTTGTGTAAATCATGTATAGTTTGTATTCGTTAGTTTGTAATATACTGCTTTTATAACAGCATCAACCTGTTTTAAGTCATGTATAAAAACAAAAGCCAAACATTAACATACAAGCGGCAGATTAAAGATTACATTACAAGTAATTATCGTTAATAAGGTAAGTACATACATGCATGCAAGTAATGAAGAAGAAGTTTTTACCCCTGATAGATTCGCTGAAATGAAAGAAGAATTAATTTTTCTTAATAGGAAAATGATTGAACTGCCTCTATATTTTAAAGCAGAGATTATTATTTCTTATTTAAAGGATCATTGTATTAAAAACGAGTGGATAAAAGCAAATCCTGAGCTGGTAAAGTTTTTACTGTCTGGTAATTTTAACTCACGACAAACAGAATTTTTGTTTGATTATTGCCGTTTTAAACCTGAATTTAGGCGTGATTTTGAAAAGTATATGAAAAAGGCTTTATTGAATTAGCAGATAAGTATATTGATGTGGCGACCCAGTAATAAAATTATTTTG
>JBEHXR010000104.1:0-11008 GCA_048498595.1 Bacteroidota bacterium | reverse complement strand
ATTATTGAACGAATTTGTAAGCATTCCTTTTAAAGATTGGAATGGCTCAACATGGCCGCCAAATGTTTTGCATAAAGATTTATGGAATCTTGTTGGCGGCTACAGTACAGAATTTTCGCCGGGCATGTATTCTGATCCTGATTTTTCAATGAAGCTGTGGACTGCAGGTGTAAGAATTTTTAAAGGTGTAAGTGCGAGCCGCGTTTATCATTTTGGATTTAAATCAACCAAACGTATTAAAAAAAATAAAGGCTATTACGAGTTTATTGCAAAGTGGGGCATGACCTCAAGTACTTTCACAAAGTTGTTTTTGAAAAGAGGATCTGAATATAACGGCCCGCTTGAAACACCAAAACTTTCATTCGCAAAGAAGCTTAAAAATTCATTCAAAAGAATTCTTGCAACCTTCAAATTAAAAATTACAGATTATTAATTCCAGCAAGTTTTTCATTCATTAATTTATCCAACGACAATTTTATAGCTGCCGGCTGAATAGAATTTATGCACGCGCAAAAATCTTTTGTTAGTTTACACTTCTCACAAAATTTATCCAATGTAAATACTTCAGCTTTTATGCCAATTGGTCCCCATCTGCCTGCATGTTTAGGTTTTAATGGCGGATAAATTCCAATTGCATTTTTTCCAAGCGCTGCAGCAATGTGCAATGGTCCTGTGCTGTTGGCAAGAACAGCATCGCATTCGTTTATAAATGTGATGAACTGAACAAGCGGAATTTTGCCAATAACATCAATTACTTTTTCTCCAACTTCATCTAATAAAGGCTGTATAAATTTTCTTTCAGATTCTGTTCCCGAAATAAAAATATTATACTTATCGCCATCAAGTATTTGAATAAGTTTTATAAAATGATCCATGCTCCATTCTCTCGCATTGCCCTGTGATTTTGCATGGATGATAATACTGGATTTATCTTTATCAATCAGCTCGGCAAATTCCTTTTTTAAAGGTTGCAATTTTTCAAGTCCATAAGATCCTGCAATTGTTTTAAGAGAAAAATTTTCTTTAATGCCAAAGGGTTTTAACAATTTAAGATTCAATTGTGCTTCGTGCAAGTCTGAACGTTTACGGCTAAAATGAACAAGATAATTACAAGTATGTAAATGATATAACCGACCAGCTGTTCCAACCCTTACCGGAATCTTTAATTCCTTTGCGCGCTTTGCAATTTTTGAAACTGTGTTGAGATGAATGATCGCCTGCGGTTTTTCTCCGCAAACAGAAATATCTTTTGTAAGAAAATCTTCAACATCAATAAACGCATCAAAATAAATACATGTTTCTGCAATCGCTTTTGTATAAGATTTCCCAAGCAAAGCAATTTTTATTTGTGGAAATTTATCTTTTAAAATTTTTGCCATTGGCATTGCGAGCACTACATCACCAATGCTATCTGTTCTGCTGATGATTATATTTCCGGGAATATTTTTCAAACGTTAATAAAAACAGCAAAAATAAGTGCATTGATTTTGTAGCCGCACAGTATTTATTTTTGCATGTATGACAAATTTTATTCCCATCTTTCCTTTAGAAATTGTTATATACCCGGGCGAAAAAGTGAACCTGCATATTTTTGAAGACAGGTATAAACAATTAATAAGCGACGTGAAGAAAGAAAAAAAGTTTTTTGGAATACCGCCGGTGATAAAAAATAAAATTGCTGAAACAGGAGCGCAGGTTGAAATTACTGAAATAGCAAAACAATACGATGATGGCAAAATGGATATTACGGTAAAAGGCGTAAGTATTTTTAGTGTGCTGGAAATAATTGAATCTATACCCGCAAAACTTTATAGCGGCGCCATTGTAAAACATTTGGCGAATGATGAAAAAAGTAATAGCAGGCAATTGAAAACGGTTTTAAGTGCAGTTCGTGAGTTACATCGTTTACTGAATATTAATAAAGATTTTAAAAAACCAGACGAAGAAATAACAAGCTACGATCTTGCACATCACGCAGGTCTTTTATTGAATGAAGAATATGAATTGCTGAATTTATTGCGTGAAGATCAGCGCATGGAATATTTGCGCAGACATTTAAAAAAAATAATTCCTGTGGTTGCAGGTGCTGAAGCATTGAAGAAAAAAATTCAGATGAATGGACATTTTAAAGAATTAAAAGGCTTTGATTTTGGTCAAAGCAAAAAATAATTTCATGCATACAACACTCTGCTTGGATTTTGGAAACACCCGTTTAAAATGTGCTGTGTTTAATAATGATGATGTAAAAGAATTAATAACGCTGAATGATGATTCAAATGAAACAATACAAAATTTAATCAGCACCTATAAGCCGGATAAATCGATCTTGTCTTCTGTGATAAACCATAATCCGGAAATAGAAAATATTTTATCGGCAAAAACAAAATTTCACAAGCTTACACATCAATCTAAACTATCTTTTTCTACTCCTGTAGGAAAGCCTGAAACAATTGGTGCAGACAGGTTGGCTTTAATTGCGGCTGCAGTGCATTTTTTTCCTGATAAACATAATTTGGTGATTGGTCTTGGCTCTTGTATTACTTACAATTTTGTAAATAAGTTTCATGAATTTTTAGGTGGCAGTATTTCGCCGGGTTTAGAAATGCGTTTTAAAGCGATGAATGAGTTTACAGCAAAACTTCCTTTAGTAAAAGCTGATTCAAATTTTCCGCTTATTGGTTACGATACCAAAACAAACATGTTAAGTGGCGTTGTGTTGGGCATAAGCAAAGAAATTGATGGGATTATTGAAGCATACAATTTGCGTTACAGCAACTTTAACGTGCATTTAACCGGTGGAGATATGGGCTTTTTTGTGCCTCATCTCAAAAACAAGATATTTGCAAGCCCTCATTTACTTTATAAAGGACTCTATGCTATTAGTGAAGCCAACGGCTAATTATTTTTTTGTTTGTATTGCTTTTTTATTTTTTTCTGCTACTGCTTTTTCGCAGGAGAATTCGCCATTCTCCCGTTATGGTTTAGGTGATCTTTTTCCGCAACAGAATATTGCGAATCGCGGAATGGGTGGCTTATCCGCAGCTGTTACCGACGCGCAATCGATCAACACGGTCAATCCCGCCAGCTATGGTTACCTCGGTCTTGTAACATACGATTTTGGATTAACGATCGATGCACGCACATTGCGCAGTGCTAATCCTGTTAACAAATACAACTCAACAAATTTTTTACCTTCTTATATACAATTAGGAGTTCCGTTAAACAGGAAGACAGGCGCATTTTTAATTTTTGGTTTAAGACCTTACACGCGCATAAATTACAGTGTTGAAGAAGGCAGCAGAATTAATTATGATAGTCTTGGTGTTTCCGACAGTCTGCATACTTTATATGAAGGTAATGGTGGATTGAACCAGGCTTTTATTGGTCTTGGAAAGAGGTGGGGCAGTCAACTTAAAACAAATTTCAGTATTGGTGTTAATGGAGGATATGAATGGGGCACTAAATATACCAGCACAAAAATAGATTTTCCTGCAGACAGCAGTTTTCAAAATTGGTATAGATCAAATTCAACCGATACTACAACATATGGCGGAGTTTTTTTGAACCCTGGCATAATGATGCATTTTCTTTTAACCAACAAAACAAACCCTGTAACAAAAAATGTTGAAACATACGATTTAAATGTTGGCGCATACGGAACATTGCAACAAGATTTAAATGCAAAACGAACAATTACAAGAGAAACATTTCAGTATGGAAGCGACGGTTCTGTAATTGGTATTGACAGTGTAGCAAAACAACCCAATATACCGGGAAAGATTGATGTTCCGCTTACTTATTCTGCAGGCTTCATGTTAAATAAAAATATTGGTAATGTAATTTTCCAGGTAAGAAAATGGAGCATTGGTGCAGATTATACTTCTACAAAATGGAGTAAGTATACATATTATGGTCAGCCCGATCAATTAAATGATAGCTGGTTTTTGCGCGGAGGCTTTTCTTTTTCTCCAGATCCTTTAACCGGTAAAGGAATGTTTTCAAGAGGTACATATCGCATGGGTTATTATACAGGAAAAGATTATATAAATGCTGATGGTAATGGTTATAAAGTGCATGCGTATACGCTTGGATTTTCTTTCGACTTAAGAAAAATCAGGAGCTACGATAACCAATTCACAAAAATTAATACTGCAATTGAATTTGGCAAACGAGGAACCGGTGTTAATAATGTTACGGAAAACTTTTTTAAGTTTTCTCTTGGATTATCTTTAAGTGATATTTGGTTTATTAAGCGTAAATATGATTAGGCTGAATAAAAATATTTTTTTGATCAGAGCAGTCGCTATTACCGGCTGCTTTTTTGTGTTTGCCTGTTCAAATAATTACCAGGAAGTGCAGGATCTTGCGAAAAAGAGAATGCCTGTTGATACTATAAAGACAGTAGAAAGTTATTTAAGCCAGGATGGTATTGTAAAAGCAAAACTTACTTCTCCGTTAATGATAACAAGTACAATTTCAGATACACCTACAACAGAATTTCCGAAAACATTGCATGTAGATTTTTATGACAGCACGCAAAAAGTTCAAAGCAAACTTTTTGCGAAATATGGTTTGTATTACAATAACAATGGCTTAGTGCTTTTACGCGACAGCGTGATCATATTTAATGTTACAGGAGATACTATGCGTTGCGAAAAGTTATGGTGGGATCAAAATAAGCAATTAATTTATACTGATGTGCCTGTGCATATTATCCAGCAAGGCGAACCGTTGGAAGGAAAAAACGGTATGACGGCTAATCAAAATTTTGATGCATGGACATTGTTGAATGCAAAAGGAACATTACCAGTGGCAGATAGCACTTTACCTTCAGATTAAAAAAATGTAGGCATAAAAAAAGCAAGTGGTAAACCTGCTTTTTTTAATTCTAAGTTATAAACTATTGATGCATTTCTTTTTGCCGCTCTTTTTCATAAGCCATTATAATTTGTTTTACTAATTTATGTCTTACAACATCTTCTTCCGTTAATTCAATTTGAACAATACCATGTATGTTTTTCAAAACACGCATTGCTTTTTCCAATCCGCTTCGCTGATTTTTTGGTAAATCAACCTGCGTAGGATCGCCTGTTATAATTGCTTTTGCATTTGGCCCAATACGCGTTAAAAACATTTTCAATTGCAAGTCGTTTGAATTTTGTGCTTCATCCAAAATGATAAATGCATTATCCAACGTACGACCACGCATATAAGCAAGCGGTGCAATTTCAATTGTACGCGTACTCATATAATATCCTAATTTATCCGCAGGAATCATGTCATCCAATGCATCATATAAAGGACGCAGATACGGATCAATTTTTTCTTTTAAATCACCCGGAAGAAAACCCAAATTTTCTCCAGCTTCAACTGCAGGCCGCGTTAAAATAATTTTTTTAACAAGCTTATTTTTTAGTGCACGCACAGCAAGCGCAACTGCTGTATATGTTTTACCCGTTCCTGCAGGTCCAACAGCAAATACAATATCATTTGTATCTGCAGCCTGTACCATTCTTTTTTGATTAAGCGTTCTTGCACGAACCGTTTTTCCATTCGGTCCAAATACGAGAATATCATTCGGGTTTTTATCAACAAAATTGTCGATCGTTTCGGCATCATCACCGCCAAGAATTCGCTCAAAATAATTTTCACTCATATCTCCATTACGCTCCATGTATTGGATGATGAGATCAATTTTTTCTTTTGCTGATTCTACCTGCTCCGGCGAGCCACTCAATTTTATTTGTGTGCCTCTTGAAAGAATTTTTAACAGCGGAAATTTTTTACGAAGGATATCAAGTTTCTTATTGTTGACACCAAAAAATTCTATCGGATTTAAAGTGTCGAGGTTAATGATTGTTTCCGTCAATGGTTTTTCAGTTTTCTTTTAATAAATCTTGTTCTCTTCTTACTAACCTGTACCAAATATATTTATTGAAGTGAGGTTAGCCAATGTTTGTTTTACACATACTGTGGATTGATTTAAAATTAGTTCAAAAAAAGAAAAAGTATTCCTAAAATAAGACAGAGATTATTTTGTTTAAAGCAATTTCAAAACTGCCAATTAAATATATGTCTTTGTATATTATTAAGTGATACGGCGATATAATAGTCTGCCCCGACAAACTCTATTAATGGGTATATCTTTTGTTGAATAAATCTTGAAATAATACGCTGGATAATCAGGTTATTAAAACAACATTTCATAGCTGTAAATTTTAAAATGAGTTCACTTATAAAAATAATGCATGAAAGCAGCAAAATAGTTTGTTTTAGAATCTAAGAAGGCAATAAACCTTTTGTTTTACCAGGCGTATATAGATTATTGTAAATTATTATTAAAGTTTTATGTACTTCAGAAATTTTAGACCTTTAGTAATAGCAGTTTCTTCAGTAATGGCTACTTTTCTGTATACGAAAAAACGTATTAAGAGAGAGAAATTAAAAGCCATCCACGAGAAAACGCAACAACAAAGAAGCTAACACTAAGAATAAGAAGCACACTCTTTCATTTCCTTATCTGAATAGGCAAGATTGTACTGTTTTAATACGTCATCAGGTACTCCATTCCATTTATTAGGTGTGTTACCAACGTAGCCCATATCATTCCATCCAATTTGTGTTGAATAAAAACCGGTAGCGGTAAGATTGCGCATCAAATTAAAAAATGAAACACCAAAAGCCATCTCAGGCTTTGCATTTTCAGGGTATGCAATCTGGTCAACCACCTCAATCTGCTGCTGCTGAGAACAATCTTTAAAAGCTTTTTGATACGCATTTAAACAATGTACATCCAACCAACGCAAACCCCCGCGCAACGGCGTTTGATAATCCGGTTCATCTTTTACAATGTATTCAATAAAGTCTGCAACTTTTGCATCGCTTGCACTGCCACTTACTTCATCTTTTGGAATTATAATGTCTGCAAGTATTGTAATGGTTGCAAACTCATCAGACGTAAAAAATTTTGGTTCATTTTTTATTTCTTCTTCATGTGCTTTTTCTTCCGGTATACGATCAATGGTACTTGTACTTTCAGTAGTTGCCGTTGTTGAATTATTCTCTTTTGTTCCTGTTTTGCATGCATCAACCAACACACCTGCGGTTACTGCAGTTACACCAAGTGTTTTTAAATATTTTCTTCTGTCCATAAATTATGATTTCGAAGTTTGATTTACTGATTGTAACAGATGTTAGCGATAAAAAATTCTTCTTATCAATAGCATCATTCAATCAAATGTTTTGTTTTTTCAGTTGATCAATAATGTATTCACTTGTTCTCCATGATAAAGCCATAATAGTAAGCGTGAGATTTTTATCACCCTGCGATACAAATGGTCCGCCATCTGTTACAAACAAGTTTTTGCATTCATGCGCCTGGCAGAATGAATTCAATGCAGAACTCTTTGGATCGCTTCCCATTCTAACAGTTCCCGCTTCATGAATAATATTTCCCGGGTTATGCAAGCCATAATTATTTTCAGGACCATCATCTCCAAAAGTTATCACTGCGCCCATCGCCGTTAAAATTTCTTTGAATGTTTCCTTCATATGCTTTGCCTGCTTTATTTCATAATCCGAATTTTTTGTGTTGAAGCGAAGCACAGGAATTCCATATTTATCAACTGTTGTCGGGTCAATTTCGCAATAGTTACTTGCCATCGGAACAGATTCACCGCGGCCAGCCATACCAACAGATGCACCATAAAAGAAACGATAATCTTCTTTTAAAGATTTACCGTAACCACCGGCTTGTTTTGTTTTTCCATGCACTGCATATTTTCCGTTCATAGCTTCAATACCCCAGCCAAAACCATAGGCAGGTTGTTCCATTCCGCCCCAATATTCAATATGATAACCACGCGGGAAATCTAATTTTTTATTATCAAGCCACCATGGCGTGTAAACATGCATACCGCCAACGCCATCTTCGTTGTAACGTTTGCGATCAAACAATGTGGGCAGGTAACCACCCATATCAGCACCTGTTGAATCATGCAAATATTTTCCAACAACGCCGCTTGAATTTGCAAGACCGTTTGAATGTCTTGATGATTTTGAATTTAATAATAATCTCGCACTTTCACATGCACTCGCTGCAAGTATTACGGTTCTTCCTTCTACAACATATTCCTGCATGTCGTCTTTGTTCACATAAGAAACGCCGGTTGCAATACCTTCATTATTTGTGATTACTTCACGCGCCATAGCATCTGTAAGCAAGTCAACATTGCCTGTTCTTAATGCAGGAATTACAAATACTGATGAAGAAGAAAAATCGGCATACACTTTACAACTTCTTCCACATTGTGCGCAGAAAAAACATTGACCGCGATCATCATTTATTTTTTTTGTTAGTATTGATAAGCGCGATGGTATAACCGGAATGTTTAGCGAGTCACCTGTTTTCTTAATAAATAATTCATGCAAACGCGGTTTAGGTGGCGGTAAAAAAATTCCATCCGGAGCATTTGGAAAATTTTCGTTTGTACCAAACACACCAATGAGCGATTCAACTTTATCGTAATAAGGTTTTAAGTCGTCGTAACTAATAGGCCAGTTATCACCCAAACCATCTATATCTTTTTTCTTAAAATCTTTTGGACCGAAGCGTAGTGAAATTCTTCCCCAGTGATTTGTTCTTCCGCCCAACATTCTTGCACGCCACCATTCCCATTTTTCTGCCCCGATATTTGAATATGGTTCTCCGTCAATTTCCCAACCCCAATAACAACCATCAAAATCTCCGAAAGGACGAAAATGCGTGCTGCGTCCTCTTCGTGGTGAAGCCCATGGTGGTTGCAATTGATTAGAATTTTTTGCCGGATCATACATCGGTCCTGCTTCAATTAAACAAACTTTTAAACCTGCTTTTGCTAATACATAAGTTGCCATGCCGCCGCCGGCACCTGAACCAACAATAACTGCGTCATACTTTTTAGGATTTTTTTTAACCTGTAATGTTCCCATTGCTTGCTACTGATTTTACGTTAGAAGAAGTTAGAAAAGCTAAAGTAAGAATTACTGATTTAAGTGAAACGCTTTTTTTAAAAATGTATTTGGTTGATGCAGAAGAAAAAAATGATACGTGTTGTTTATTATTTAACCCATTCCGAATATTTTGTTTCTTCAGGAACATCTGTAGCGCTTTCAAAATCGAGCCGGTAACCATCAGGATCATCAATACAAACTACCCACATATTATTACCAACAAATGGTTCATTCATTTCAACTTCTTTCAATTTAAATTCATCATACAATGCAAGTGCATCTTTGCATTGAAAGCAAATTGATACGCCTTTGCCTTTTTCAATGCTGTTGAATTTTTCTTTATTGCGTGGTTCCTGCAACATCAGCGAAACACCATCACGTTGCAGCCAGCACCATTCAATTTTTTCGCGAGGCTTCCATTGATTGGTTAAAGCAAAACCAAGTTTTTCCATATAAAATTTTAGTGAAGTCTCCATATCCATTACCATAAAAAATGGTACAGCAAGCTGAATGTTGGATGAAATTTCCATATGATAATTAATGTTGCATCTTTTCAAAACTACTGTTAAGTTTATTGCGCAGTATAATTTTATTTCAATTAAAAAACCTGCACGTGTATCTTAGAGTTTTGTGATATGAATATTATAGCCATTGATTTAGGAACTACGCATTGCAAAGCAGTTATCATAAATACAAAAGGAAAAGTTTTAAAAACATTTCAGCTCGCAACAAAACCTATACAGCCGAAACCCGGACGGAATGAACAAGATGCGAATGAAATTTTTACTGCTGTTTTAAAATTATTGCAACAATCATTTTCTTTTTGCAAGCAAAAAAATATTGCCTGCGTTTCTTTTAGTTCAGCAATGCATAGTTTATTGGCTGTAGATAAAAATGGTAAGCCTTTAATGAACATGCTTACATGGGCAGATTTACGCAGCGCAAAATATGCGCATGCATTAAAATCGCAACCCATTGCAGAAAAGATTTATGAAACAACAGGTGTTCCCATTCACGCCATGTCGCCGCTGTGTAAGTTGATTTGGATGAAGTATGAATCAAAAAAGATTTTTGAAAAAGCATTTAAGTTTATCTCCATTAAAGAATATATTTTTTTAAAGCTGTTTGGAAAATATATTATCGATCATTCCATTGCTGCAGCTACCGGTTTATTTGATGAAAAAAATGTTTGCTGGTATGATGAAGCGTTGAAGATTGCGGCAATATCAGCAGAAAAACTTTCTGAACTTTTTAGTATTCATCATTGCGAAACAGAACTATTACCCGAAATAAAAACCAAACTCAAAACACAAACTAAAATTCCGTTTGTTTTAGGTGCCAGCGATGGCGCGCTTGCTAATCTCGGTTGCGGTTTATTCAATGCAAAAAATATGGCTGTAACCATTGGCACCAGCGGTGCGGCGCGTGTAACCACAAATAAATATGTAACGGACAAAAAACAGCGGTTGTTTTGTTATTATATAGATAAAAACATGTACATACTTGGCGGCGCTGTAAATAATGGCGGCGTTACATTGCAATGGCTCATCGAAAAAATTTTACAGAAAGATTTTAAAGATGAAAAAGTTTTCAAAAAGATTTTTAAAGAAGCATCACATATCAAAGCCGGTGCAGAAGGTTTGATTTTTTTACCTTATTTAAATGGAGAGCGTTCGCCAATGTGGGATGAAAATGCACGCGGCGCACTTGTTGGATTAACTTCTTCTCATAAACAGACACATATTATTAAATCGGTTTTAGAAGGAATTTGTTTTGGGTTGTTAGATGTAATTAATGCTGTAGAAGAAAGTGATAATGGGATAGAAAAAATTTATTTAAGCGGCGGAATAATTAAATCAAAAGAATGGGTGCAAATGTTTGCAAACATCACGGGAAAAAATATTGTTATTAATGATGCTGCAGATGCATCTGCACTGGGCGCTGCATTTGTTGGAATGAAAGCAGTTGGTCTGCTTGATGATTACTCAAGATCAAATTTGTTTTTAAAAGAAATTGA
>JBEHXR010000103.1:0-11059 GCA_048498595.1 Bacteroidota bacterium | reverse complement strand
AGGTTTGCGCGGGCATATCCAACAGGACGATCTTTTGCAAATTGTATTTGCTGATAAACGATAATTGTTCCTATAATTAATGAAACGGAAACGCTGAATTGCAGCACCACTAATACTTTGCGCGGAATGGCTGCAAAGCGTCCTGCCTTAAATGTTCCCTTTAAAACTTTTACAGGTTTGAATGAAGAAAGATAAAATGCAGGATAACTTCCTGCAATTGCCGCTGTGATTATAATAAATGCAAAAGCGATTAACCAAAACGCGGGGCTGGTCCACAAAATATGCATGTCTTTATTTGATACTGTATTGAAGAAAGGCAAAGCAAGCCATGTAAGTAACACAGATATGATGAAGGCAAAGGTTACTGTTAATAAAGATTCGGCAAAGAATTGAAATATAAGCTGGCTTCTTAATGAACCAACTGTTTTTCGTATGCCAACTTCTTTTGCTCGCTTTTCGCTGCGTGCCGTGCTTAAGTTCATAAAATTTATGCAGGCTAACAGTAAAACAAACAAGCCAATCACGCCAAACATTTTTACATATTTAATTGCACCACCTGTGTTTACCCCATCTTTAAATTCTGAATACAAATGCCATTTACGCATAGGCTCTAAAAACAAAGCCGGCTTCTTTTGTTTCAGCTGCTCATTTACTCTGTTAAGTTTCGCATCTTTAATTTTTGCTGATATGGTATTGAAATTTGCGTTATCATTTATTTGCGCATAGAGCGTAATAAAGTTGGGTCTCCACGGGTCGGTCATATTTTTTAAATCATTATTGGCATGGTACCAGAAATCCCATGAAGCAATAAAATTGAGATTTGCGAATGTTGAGTTATGCGGAAAATCTTTATAAACGCCGGCAACTTTTACAGGCTGATACAAATCAATTTTTAATACTTTCCCTATTGCATTTTCATCTCCGAAAAATGCTTTTGCAGCAGATGCAGATATTAAAACAGAAGAAGGATCATTTAACGCATTTCGATTGCCCTGCAGCATATCGAGCGTAAACATTTCCGGCATTTCTTTTTCAAAAAACCCGCCGTTTGATTTTAATATTTTGCTATCCGTTGAATTTGAGATATTATTTGAAATAGTGATCTTGTGATCGCTCCAGTCAACCGCCATTGCAAGATGTTTAAAATCGCTGCCATAACGTGTGCGCAATTCATTTGCGAGGGGATAAGGAACTTGCCACCAAGTTTGCACTTCGCCATTGTTTGAAACATTTTGAATTACCTCGGCGATGTGATCATAATTTTTAAAATTTTTATCAAACGAAATTTCATCATACATCCACAAGCCAATTAATATTGCCACTGTTATTCCAATTGATAATCCTATAATATTAATGAGCGAATGCATCTTATCTTTTATAAGATTACGCCATGCTGTTTTGAAATAATTTTTAAACATCCTGTAAGTTTTAAGTTGTAGGTTATAAGTTATAAGTCAAATACATTTCTTCATTTTCAAATTGTCTCATTGCCGAATTGAATTATTCCGTTCTCAAACTCTTCATCCCGAACCATTATCGGGATTCCGTCACTCCGTGCGGAGTGACTTCACAGGGTTAGCAATTGCCGCTTTTATTGATTGAAAACTGATGGTGATTAGCGTAATCATAATTACAGCAATGCCTGCAATTAAAAACACGTAAGCTGTAATGTGAATACGGTACGCAAAACTTTGTAACCATTTATTCATCGTCCACCACGATACAGGAAATGCGATCAGCAACGAGATTAAAACAAGTTTCAAAAAGTCTTTCGACAACATTGTTGTGATGTTGCTTACAGATGCACCAACAACTTTTCGTATGCCGATTTCTTTTCTTCTTTTTTGTGCCGTGAATGCAGCTAATCCGAACAAGCCAAGACATGAAATAATGATCGCTAATCCCGCAAAATATTTTGACAATGCAGATACTCTTGTTTCACTTTCATATTGCTGCTGATAAGCCTGGTCTAAAAAGTTAAACGTGAAAGGGAAGCCGGGATTAAAACTTTCATACAAATGTTGAATCGCGTTAATTGTTGACTGTTGATTATTACTTTGAATGCTTGCAACAATAGTTGCACAATGCGGCACAATATCTAAAACAGATGGTTTAATAGCTTCGTGCATCGACTCAAAATGAAAATCTTTTACAACACCTATAATTTGTGCATCATGCCCAAAATATTTTACTGTTGTACCAACAGGATTTTTTAAATGCATTGCCTTTGCTGCTGCTTCATTAATAATTATGTTTGATGAATCGGAGCCATAACTTTTTGAAAAGCTTCTGCCTTCTTTTATATGCATGCCCATTGTTTCAATAAAACCGTATTGAACACCAAATTTCTCGAAAGCAAAATCAGTATTTGGGTCTTCACCCGGCCACTCTAAAGCACCTGATGCAAAATTGTGTCCAACCATGCGATGATCTGTTGCACTGGCATTATTTACGCCGGGAATTTGTTTTAATTCTGAAATAAATACATCTTGCTTCGCTGCAAGATTTCCTTCTGATGCCAACCGGAAAATATTGTTTTTATTATAACCCGGATCTGCATGTTGAATGAATTGTATTTGCTGATAAATGATAAACACCGCAATAATTAAAACAGTTGATAATGTAAATTGAAAAACGACCAAACCTTTTCTTGATAATAATTCAGCAGCAGATGTATTCAACTTTCCTTTTAAAATAGATAGCGGGTTGAATTTTGAAATGTATAAGGCAGGATAACTGCCTGCGATAAAACCTGTGATTAACGCAATACAAATAATACCAACTATCATCTGCGTTGTGAAATGCAATGAAATATTTTTTCCTGTAATTTGATTGAATGCAGGCAATAATAAGCGTGCAATTACAATCGCAAACAACATCGCAAAAACGGTAAGCAAAAATGATTCGGTGAGAAATTGAAATATCAATTGCTTTCTTTCTGCGCCAACAACTTTCTTTATACCAACTTCTTTAAACCTGCGTGCCGCTTTTGCAGTAGAAAGATTCATAAAGTTGATGCATGCGATCACCAATATAAATACAGCCAGTATTGAAAACAGTTTTACATATTCAATTCTTCCGCCGCTTTGCACATTGCCATTATAATTGTTGTGCAGGTAAACATCAGAGAATTTCATAGGAAAAACATTCCTGCCTGTATCATCAGCATTTTTATTAATAATGTTCGCAACATTTCTTTTAAAACTACTTGCATCAACATTTGGTTTTAATAAAACATAGTTTAACGGTCCTGTATTATGCCAATCTGTTACCCATGGGCTTACCACTCTGAGATAATCAAACGACAAAACAAAATCAAATTGCTGCGAAGAATTTGCAGGCATTTTTTTAAATATACCCGACACAAAAAAAGTTGTATCATGATTAAAATTTACAGCTTTACCTATAAGATTATCTGTAGTGCCAAACAACTTTTTTGCAAGCTCATCGCTCAATACAATAGAATTGTTATTCGCCAGCACATTACTTCTGTTGCCATCAACCAATGGAAAAGAAAAAATATTGAAATAATCTTTTTCTGCATACTCACCATTTGCTTTAATGTTTTTATCATTTGCAGAAAGCGTAATCTGCGGAAACCAACCTGGTGGCGCAACAGCAGCAGCATATTCAACTTCAGACGTTGAAATCTTTACTGCATCACTTAACTTTCCTGAAGATTCTTCTGAATAAGCAACATCGCCTTTGTCATCGCTTCTTTGCTCAAACAGTTTATATAAACGATCATCATTCGCAAAAAATTTATCGTAGCTCATCTCATCACTCACCCATAAAAAAATAAGTAATGCGCATGCAAGACCGGCAGATAAACCAATTACGTTTAAAAATGTAAACTGTTTATCTTTTAAAAGATTTCGCCAGGCGATTTTGAGATTTGTTTTAAACATAGAAGTTGATTTCTGATTTATTTATTCACGATTGACGTTTCACGTCTCACGTTCATCATTCCGTTCTCAAATTTTTCATCCCGAATCATATCGGGATTCCGTCACTCCGTGCGGAGTGACTTCACCGGGTTTGCAACCGCTGCTTTAATTGCCTGGAAGCTTACTGTAACCAACGCAATTAAAATTGAAAGCGCACCGGCTATTACAAACATCCACCATGAAATATCGATATGATAAACAAAATCTTTTAGCCAGTTATGCATGGCAAGCCATGCAAGCGGCGATGCAATAATGATGGCGATTAACACAAGCATGATAAATTCTTTTGAAAGCAAATTGAATAATATAACAGGGCTTGCACCCAACACCTTTCTTATTCCAAATTCTCTTGTGCGTTGCTCTGAAGTAAATATTACTAAACCTAATAACCCAAGACAAGAAATAAATATGGCAAGAAATGCAAAGTAATTTGCAAGCTGGCTTACCACCTGTTCACTCTTATAAAGTTTTGCATATTCTTCATCAGAAAAAGTATAAGTAAAAGGAAATTTTGGATTGAGGTCTTTGCAAACTTTTTCCAAACTTGCCAATGCTTGTTTTGTTTCGCCGGGCTTTGTTCTAACAAGCGCAGAACCCCATCCAATATCTTCACCTAATCTCAAAACGAGCGGATTAATTTTTTCATGCATTGAGTTAAAATGAAAATCTTTTACCACGCCAATTATGGTTCCCGGCTTTTGCCAAAATGTAAGCGACCCGCCAACAGGATTTTTGTATCCAATAATTTTTGCAGCAGTCTCATTAATAATGTAGCCAACAGAATCCGTAGGAAAATCTTTTGAAAAATCTCTGCCCTGCGCCATTTGCAAACGCATTGTTTTTACAAAATCATAACCCACTGCTGCCTGTGTAAATTCAATATCTGCGTTAGGATCTTTGCCTTGCCATTGCACACCACCGGTACCATTGCTTATTTGTGTTGGATTATCTGTTATGCGCGATACATTTTTTATGCCCGGCATATTCACTACTTCATTTTTAAACAAAGTATATTTTGGAATGAGATCGCCTTCTAAAGGCACATACATTAAATTTTCCCTGTCGTAACCAAGATTGGTTGTTTGAATATAATTCACCTGCTTACGAACAACGATCGTTCCGATAATTAATATGATGGAAAGCATGAACTGAAAAACAACAAGTCCTTTGCGAAACCATAAAGTATTGTTTGAAAATTTTGGTAAACCTTTTAAAACCTTAACGGGCTTGAATGATGATAAGTATAATGCCGGATAACTTCCCGAAATAAAACCGGTGATCAATAACAAACCAACAATCGTCAACCAAAAATTTATACTGCTGAAAGGAATATGAATTTCTTTGTTTGTAACCTGGTTAAACTGCGGCAGCGCAAGCATTACAAGCAACAGCGAAATAACAATTGCTATTGAAACAATAAATATGGCTTCACCGATAAATTGTCTTATTAAAGCAAAACGAACAGCCCCTACAACTTTTCTTACACCAATTTCTTTTGCGCGTTTTATGGAACGTGCCGTTGTAAGATTCATGAAATTGATGCATGCAATTAATAAAATGAAAATCGCTACAATGCTAAAGAGTTTTACATATTCAATTCTGCCGCCGGATATATTTCCATTCTTATCAAAGTCAGAATGCAGGTAAACGTCGCCATATCGTTCCATGCCTAAGCGTATATAAGAACGCGGCGTTTGTTCCTTGTTATAATTATCAAGAAACCTGTTGATCTTGCTTTCAAATGTTTTTGCATCTGTTCCTTCGCGCAGCATAATAAAACATTGCGGACCATTATTCGTCCAGTCTTTCGCCCAACTGTTGCCTTCAAGAAAATGTTGCCAGGTAAGTATGTAATCGAATTGTTCAGTACTGTTTTTCGGAACATTATCAAAAACCGCCGTTACTTTAAAATTTGTATTGTTTTGATAACGCAATGTTTTACCAATGGCTTCTTCAGGCGAGCCAAAAAATGCTTCCGCCATTTTTTTTGAAATGGCAATGCTTGATGGATCATTTAATGCAGTAATAGCATTTCCCTGCAGCAAATGATAAGAAAACATTTTAAAAAAATCCTGTCCTGCATGATTGCCATGTTCTTTTATGATCTTATTGCTTGCTTCAAATGTGCTGAATTCATCCCAGGCAAAATTGGTTGCATATTGCACTTCGGGTAATACGCGTTTCATTTCATCTGCCATTACACCAGGGCCGCCGAAGAAAGCATTCACTTCATTATCGCGATATTGTTTTTCATAAACACTGTACAATTGCGAACCATTTTTATGAAAGGCATCAACATTATATTCATCATTCACCCATAACATTATTATAAGGCTGCAGGCAAGCCCCAATGCAAGACCCATAACATTGATGGTAGAAAATACTTTGTTCTTCCAAAGATTTCTGAATGCAGTTTTGAAATAATTTCTGAACATCCTGTAAGTTTTAAGTTGTAGGTTATAAGTTATAAGTCAAATACATTTCTTCATTTTCAAATTGTCTCATTGCCGAATTGAATTATTCCGTTCTCAAACTCTTCATCCCGAACCATATCAGGATTCCGTCACTCCGTGCGGAGTGACTTCACCGGGTTAGAAACTGCTGCTTTTATAGATTGAAAACTTACTGTTATCAATGCAATAGCAACAGCAATCGCACCGGCGAGTGCAAACATCCACCAGCTAATTGTTACCCGGTATACAAATGATTGTAACCATTTATTCATTGCCCACCATGCGATAGGTGTTGCAATTAAAATTGATATCGCAACCAATTTTAAAAATTCTTTTGAAAGCAATTGAACAATGCCTGTTACACTTGCG
The DNA here is from genome assembly GCA_048498595.1 of Bacteroidota bacterium. Taxonomy (GTDB): domain Bacteria; phylum Bacteroidota; class Bacteroidia; order Chitinophagales; family Chitinophagaceae; genus Parafilimonas. The sequence continues at coordinate 4,290 of JBEHXR010000103.1, read as the reverse complement.
CCTAAAACTTTGCGCACACCAATTTCTTTTTTTCGTTGTTCGGCACTAAATGCAGCAAGACCAAACAAACCCAAACATGAAATAAAAATTGCCATGATGGTAAATAAATTAATGATGCGTGATAATGTAATTTCTGTTGAGTATTGTTTTTGCACTTCATCATCCAAAAAAGAATATTCAAAAGGAACGCCGGGCAAATTGTTATGCCATACTGTTTCAATTTTTGAAAGCAGCGTTTTATAATTTGTGCTGCCAACGGATACAATTACATGTGCGATGCCACCATTCTGCGGATTATATCGCAGCATGAAAGGTTTAATTTCATCATGCAGCGAGTTATAGTTGAAATCTTTCATCACGCCTATAATCTCCATAGAAAATTCAGGGTCTGGCGGAAAGTGGGCATACAGTTTCGTGCCCACCGCCTGTTGTGGTTTTATGCCAAGTCTTTTGCAGACTGTTTCATTTATCAATACTCTCCCTGAATCATGTAAACGGAAATCTCTCCCTGCAATAATTTTTACGCCATTTGCTTTTATAAAATACTCATCACTGGAAATATTTTGTACATCCGTTGCAGTTGCTTCACTTCCTCCCGCGGGATAAACACCAAAATCATAAGGAACAAAAGTGCCAAGATAATCATTCGCTTTGCTTACATATTTTACATCTGCTAACTGGCGTAAATCACCGGCAAATGCATCTATCTTACTTTTTGAATCATCCGTATGAAAATTGAAAACAAGTTTTTGACTCTTATCAAATCCCAAATCTTTATGCTCAATAAAATTTAGTTGACTATAAATAATGATGATGCCCGCAATTAATATAACAGATAACACAAACTGAAACACAACCAGCGAACGGCGAATACCTGCCGCAGAAATATGACTGGTAAAATTTCCTTTGATAACTTTTATAGCCTGGAAAGCTGATAAATAAAATGCAGGGTAACTTCCCGCAACAACGCCTGTTACCAAAATAATTCCTGCAAGCAATAACCACATCCTGTAATCGCTTAACATTGATAGATGAATATCTGCTTGTGTTACATTATTGAAATATGGCAACAATAATATTAGCAATGGCAAAGCAATTACAACGCCGATAAATGAAAGTAAAAATGATTCGCTCATGAATTGTTTTATGAGATCTTTCCGCTCTGCGCCAATCACTTTTCTTACACCAACTTCTTTTGCTCTTTTTGATGCACGTGCTGTAGAAAGGTTCATAAAGTTGATGCAGGCAATTACCTGTATCAGTATTGCGATCAATATTAAAATATTTAAAAAAGAAGGATCAACTGTTTTCGTCATTTCAACTTCGTAGCCTGTTGTTGTATGTATTGAACCGATTGGCTGCAGATGCAATTTCTTTTCCATTCCTAATTGCTTCAATTGCTCTGCACCATGTCTTTGCAGAAAAGCAGGCAATTTTTTTTCTAACGCAGCAGCATCTGCACCGGGATGAAGTTTTATAAAAGAGTATGTAAAATTATTACCAGACCATGTGTCGTTGTGCAATACATAGTCGCCCACACCGCCACTATTCATCGTAATAAAAATATTGGCTTGTATGTTCGATTTTCCCAGGCTTTCATCAACAACTCCCGTTACTTTAAAATCATGTTTGCCATTATCATCATCAATGGTAATTACTTTATTTAACGGGTCTTCTTTTCCAAATAATTTATCAGCAGTTGGTTTAAGCAAAACGATTGAATAAGGTTCATTCAAAACATTTTTCGTATTGCCATTTACAAAATGATAAGTGAATATGTCGAAGAATGTAGAATCAACATACACTTCATTTTTTTCGTACAAAGATTTTTCTTTATAGTGAAGCAAATGTTCGCTATTACCAAAATCAGTAACAACTCTTGTGAATTGTTCTACTTCAGGAAAATCATTTTTTATAGCAGGCGCAATGGGAGGAGAGCAGGTTGAATTATTATGCACATCACCGGGAATACTTAACCATGTTGTAACGCGATAAATATCTTTCGCATTTTTTTCATGCTTATCATAACTGTACTGGTCCTGCACATACAATACGATATATAAGCAACACAATGTGCCGATGGCGAGACCAATGATATTAATAAAACTGAAAGTTTTATTCTTCGCTAAAAATCGAAATGCGGTTTTGAAATAATTCTTAAACATAACAAACGATTTCTGATTTATTGATTTTGTGATTTTGTGATTTTATGATCTCTGATTTATTTATTCACGATTGGCGTTTCACGTCTCGCGTTCATCATTCTTCTCTCAAACCTTTTACAGGATTTAAAAACGCTGCTCTTATTGTTTGTGAACCGATCGTAAGCAGCGATAAAAAAACAATCATCAATAATCCGGGAATAAATAATCCTGTACTTAATGCTATTCTTTGGCTCATTACCTGCAGTTCCATATTGCCAAGAAATACCGCCGCAGGAATGCCTATCAGCATCGCAATGATCATTACCTGCAAATATGATTTGGCTAGCATGCGCATAAGTGATGCAGGACTTGCACCGATCACTTTTCTTATACTTATTTCTTTTGTTTTTGATTGAACAGTGAAGATGGTAATACCAAGCAAACCAAGACAGGCAATTGTTACACCAAGCATACCAATAAAGGCGATGATCCAAACAGCATCACGCATGTCTGCGAATATGTCTTGTATGTTTTGTTCATAAAATTTTCCTTCGAAAGAATGATAGGGATCAAGCTTTTTCCATGTTGCTTTCAAACGATCCACCGTTTGCATTGTATTGCCTGAGGCAATGCTGAGATTAAGTATCGACCATTGTTTCGGATCATAGCGCATCAGCATTGGCTCAAGTGCATAATCTGCAGGCTTGAAAAGAAAATCTTTTACAACACCTGTTATGGTAAGTGTTATACTATCTGCAACAGTAATTGTTTTGCCGATTGCATCTGTTGGCGTTCCAAGTTGAAAATTCTTTATAAACTTTTCATTCACGATCGCATATCGCTCATGCTGCTGCGAAGGATCCGATGGAAAATTATTTCCTGCTACCAATTTTAAATTAAAGTTGCTGAGATAATTTTCGTCTGTAAAATATTCACGAACAGTAACCGGCTCTTTGTCTTTATTGATGCGCACGTCATCACCCCAATCGCTGTAGGTTCCCATCAAGATAGAAACAGCAGATATTTTTTTAACGCCGGGTATTTTACTGAATTCTGTTTTTGCTATTTCATAATTCACCCCTTGTAACGGAATATTGAAAATATGTGTTTGTTGTGTACCGAAATTTGTGTTAATAGCATATTGCATTTGACGGTATGTAACAGTTACAAGACTTACAAATATTAAAGAGATAACAAACTGTATTACCAGCAATGTTTTTCTTAAACCAAGATGACGAAAGACTTTTATGTTTTGCAATTTTTGCATAAGCATGAGTGGCTTTATGCGCGATAAAACGGCTGCAGGCAATAAGCCTGCAATAATGCCAAGTATAATGGCAAATGCAATAAATAATATGATTACGGTTGCATCTGTTTTAAAACTGATATCTGCCTTGTTTATAAAACCAAGACTGGTGAATTGTGGAATGAGAAATTGTAATAAAATAAATGCTGCTGCTAAAGCAATTAATGAAGTAACAACAGACTCAAGTATTATTTGAAGAAATATAAGTTTTCTTGAACTGCCCACCACTTTGCGCATCGCAATTTCTTTCATGCGCGTCATTGATTTCGCAATGGTTAAGTTGGTGTAATTAAACGCGGCAGACATGATAATGATGAATGCAAGCAAGCTAAAAAACCACAGCAGTGAAGATGATAATCCTTTTCCCATACTGTTGCTGAGTATGGGTCCGGGTGTTATATCATTTAATGGTTGAAGTGTAAAACGATAACCTGCATCTCTTGTTTCAAGCGGAAGATCTTTATAATTCTTTTTTTCAATTGCTGCAAGTGCTGCTTCAACCTGTGATGTTTTTACGCCGGGCTTTAAGCGGATATAAGAATAGTTGGTGTAGTAATTATTCCAGTTGTTTAAGGTAGCGGTAACATTATTATTTTTTTCAAGTAATGGTATGGTTGAAAATGATGCGAGTGCTTCAAATTCAAGATGTGTTTTGCCCGGAAATTTATTTAGTATGCCTGTTACTTTAAAAAGTCCCATGCCATCTATGTTCACTGTTTTTCCAACAGCATTACCTTGCGGAAATAGTTTTTCACTTAGCTCTTTTGTAAGCACCATGCTGTTTGGTTCTGTAAGTGCTGTGTTCGCATTCCCTTCTTTAAATGTGAATCCAAAAATTTT
>JBEHXR010000102.1:0-11159 GCA_048498595.1 Bacteroidota bacterium | reverse complement strand
GCAGCATCAATTCTGCCTTCGTTAACCGGCGCTTCTGTTTGCTCGCGACTTAAAATGTATATCACCTCAAACCTGTCGATATACTTATTCTTGAGCGCTTCAATTTCTTCTTTAAAAATTATTGATTGTATTGTTCTGTTACCATAAATAAGCGTGAAGTTACTTTTGGGTTGTTTCGCTAAGCCGGTTTTTATAATTGATAAAATGGGTGTTATACCGCTTCCCGCAGCAAAACAGATATATCTTTTTGTTTCTTCTGAATGTTGCAAAACAAAACTGCCGAGCGGTGGTAGTAACTCAACTGTATCGCCCGCTTTTATTTGTTCATTGGCAAAAGCAGAAAAAATTCCGCCTTCCATTTTTTTTATAGCAATCCGCCATTCGTTATGTAATGGAGAGCTGCATAAAGAATAAGAGCGCCTCACCTGCTCATTATTGATTTGTGCTCGAATGGTAATGTGTTGCCCTGGTAAATAAGAAAATGTTTGCTGAAGTTCTTCGGGTATATCGAATAATATAGAAACGCAATCATCTGTCTCTCGCCGCACTTCTTTAACACGCACTTTTGAAAAATGTGTTGACATGAAAATTATTCTGCACTTATTTTTTTAACCCGTCAATTAAAATTGTCATCATGTTTTCTTCAAGTTCTTCGCCCGAAATTTTATGGGTGCTGCGATGCCAGCTTTCAATTCCGCTTACTGCGTGCAATACTATTAATACAGCAGTTGAAGCATCAATTTTGTTTATTTCGCCAGCTTCAATACCTTCCTGAATTATTGCAGCAAAGCGTTTGCGGTAATTGCGGCGTTGACTCTGAAAGTTGGACAAATATGGATCGGCAAGATATCTCCATTCACGATCGCTTACATACACTTCCTGGAAATTTTCAACCATCTGACGTATATGAAAACGTAATAAAGTTTCAAGTTTTTCGATAGGTTTTTTTTCTGAAGTTTCAACAAGGCTTATGTGCTCCCAAAAAATATTCGCAACATCAAAACAAATATCATGAAGCAATTCTGATTTTGAACGAATGTGATTATATAAACTTGCCGCTTCAACACCTACTCGTTCGGCAAGGTCGCGCATGCTGGCTGCCTTGTATCCTTTCTCAAGAAAAAGTTGGGCAGCAGCTTTTATTATTACTTCTTTACGCGAAACATCTTTTGCTGTTCTTATTCTTGCCATGTTACAAATTTAAAACACAAGTTGCAAGTTTCAAGATGCAAGTTTCGGCATACAACTTTCTGGCTTCCGGTCTTACTGTGTTTCACTTTCACTTCACTTTTCTCCCCTTCCATTTATACGTTCCAAACTTACCAAGCCAGCCTGAAATAATTGTATAAGCAATGTGAAATGGCTGCATCAGCACAAACCATATCATTATTCTTTGCAAAGAATAAAATTTTGCTGCGCGATACATAAAAGGTAATTCAAACAACGCTTTCGTTAAAACAAGCACAAACAAAAAATAAAATGCTTTAAGATAAAAAAAGCCGAGTACAAATAAAATACACAAACAAAGATTCATGAGATAAACAAGCACCAGCACAAAAAAGATTCCTTTGTCTTTGTAGTTTGTTGCTTTGCTTGCCCAACGTATGCGTTGATTGAAAAAACTTTTCCAATCGGGCATCGGCGCTGTTCTTACAATTGCATCCTGATTAAATAAATAACCAATCGCAGAAGAAAACTTACTTTTTATTTTATGCATGAGCAACATGTCATCACCGCTGGCAATATGATCTGCATGCTTAAATCCACCTACTTCATAAAATGCTTTTTTACTGTAAGCAAGATTTGCGCCGTTGCACATTGTATGAAAACCTGCAGAAACAGAAGCAGCAGTAATTCCCTGAAGACTTATAAAATCAAGACATTGAAAAATACCGAGAAAAGATTTATTGCATGTGAACATAACCGGCGCTGCTACAAAAACAACATTGTTTGTTTGAATATACGCATCATAAAGTGCGAGCCATTGTTGCGGAACAATGCAGTCTGCATCAGTGGTTATAATCCATTCGAAATTGCTTTGTGCAATCGCAAGTTCTATTGCTTTCTTTTTATATGAATTTAGATTTTGATCGATCAGTTTTCCAAGTTGCATCAACCGTACGTTTGAAAATTCTTTTGAAATGTTCTCAACAATTTCAGGCGTTGCATCTGTTGAAAAATCATCAGCAACAATTATTTCAAATAAATGTTTCGGATAGTTATTATTAAGAATTGAGCGAATACACGATTCGATATTTTCTGCTTCATTTCTTGCAGGAATAATAATTGAAAACTTTGTTGCAGGTTGTATATCTTTTGCAGACTTGAATATTTTTAACCTGCTAAACCAAATAAAATAAAGATTGATCAACAAAAGATATATGCAGAGCAAAAAAGCAGAAGCGTAAAAAAAATAATTTATCCAATGCATAAAAAACTCAAATCAATTTTTGAGTAAGGGCGCAATATAATGCGCATATTTTTCTTTAAGCAGTTGATGACCTGCTTCTATAATTTCAATGTGAATATTTTTTGATTTCTTTAGATCATCAGCACGTTTACTTAAAATTATTTTATCAAACCTGCCAAACAATAAATGCAAGTGTATGTTATGTTCATCACAGATTTCTTTTATTGCAGAAAGATCAGGTTTGAAGGCCCGCATTACAGTCCAGCGTTTATATAACAACGTTCTTTCAGTTTCATCATCTAAAAAATGATGTACAAATTTTACAATGCTTGTGTTTAAAAGATTTATTTTATTCGCTGCATTTAAAAATGAAAAAAACAAACGTGGCTGTTTCATCAGATGCTTAAATAATTTATTGCCTGCAGAGGTTTGTGTTGAAAGCCAGTACCAAAAATTTATATGCAATCCATCGGGTGCAACCAAAACAACATGTTCAAATTTTTCAGGATTTTTCTCAAGCAGATACAATGCAATTCTTCCACCCATGCTATAAGCTAAAACAGAAAATTTTTTATTTTGATTTGTATTGATGCAATTAAAAATTTCGAAGAGCTCTTCAGGCATCAACGGCACTTTTTCAATCCATTCAGTAGCACCATGAAAGGGAAAATCTATTGCAATTAAAGTATAATCATCACCTAAAAAATTTTCAAGAAAGGAAAAAGATGAACCATCTTCACCATAGCCATGCAAACAAAATAGTGTTTTAACACCGTTGCCAAAAACATAATAATTAATAAGTGAAGATTTAAAACTAAGTGTGCGATGCTGCATATTTTATCTTAACAGAAAATTTTTTAAGATATGCTGATGATGTGTTAAAGATATATAATTTTGAAAATAGTTGCATAAACAACTATATGCCGGTAAACCAGTTTAAAAGAGGAGAATTGTACAGCGTTATTAATGGAATGGCAAGCATGGCTGTTGCCCGCAGTTTGCAGAAAAGTTTTAGAAATGCCGGGCTTGAAATAACGATTGAACAATGGACAGTGTTATATCATTTATGGAAAGAAGATTGTTTAAGCCAGCAGGAATTATGCAACCGCACTTATCGCGATAAGCCAAGCATTACAAGATTGATTGATAACCTGGAAAAACAAAAACTTTTAAAACGCGCATCGCATAAAAATGATAAACGTGTTAATCTTGTTTGCCTGACAGATGCAGGTCGTGCATTGCAGGATGTAACACTTAATCTTGCTAACCAAACAATGGATGAAGCGTTAAATGGCGTAAAAAAAGAAGACATCGAAATTGTAAAAACAGTGTTGCAAAAAGTGTATGATAATTTAAATGGCAACTCCAATTAATTTTACTCAATAAAACAAACAGTATGGAAACTGTACAAAATAAAACCGTATTAAAAGGTGGGGAATGGCTGATAAAAGAAAGTGATGCGGATGCAACTTTCATTCGTGAAGATTTTAATGAAGAGCAGCAAATGATCTTTGATATGTGCCGGCAGTTTATAAAAACGGAAGTGCTTCCCATTCTTGACCGCATCGATAGTCTTGAACCTGGCTTAATGCGTTCGTTGCTTACAAAAGCGGGTGAGCAAGGTTTATTGAGTACATCTTTTCCTGAAGAGTATGGCGGGCTTGCAAAAGATTTTGTTACGTCAACAATTGTAAATGAAGGCTTGGGTGATGGCTTTTCTTTTTCTGTTGCCATTGCTGCGCACACCGGCATTGGCTCGTTGCCCATTTTATATTTTGGAACGGAAGCACAAAAACAAAAGTATATTCCAAAGCTTGCAAGCGGTGAATGGATTGGCTCTTATGGTTTAACGGAACCAAACAGCGGCAGCGATGCGTTGGGTGCAAAGACAACGGCGCGTTTAAGTGACGATGGAAAATATTATTTGTTGAACGGACAAAAATGCTGGATAACAAATGGTGGCTTTGCTGATGTATATACGGTGTTTGCAAAAATAGATGGAGATAAGTTTACAGGCTTTATTGTTGAACGAGGTTTCGAAGGTTTTACACAAGGTCCTGAAGAACACAAAATGGGCATCAAAGGTTCATCAACGGTGCAATTGTATTTCCAGGATTGCAAAGTGCCTGTTGAAAATGTTTTGGGTGAAATTGGAAAAGGGCATCTCATCGCATTTAATATTTTAAATATTGGCAGATTGAAATTGTGTGCTGCAACATGCCAGGGCGCAAAGAGTGCATTGAATATGTCGATTGAATATGCAATAACACGCGAGCAGTTTAAACAACCCATTTCAAATTTCGGTGCAATAAAAGAAAAGCTTGCAGATATGGCGATTCGTTTGTGGGCTTGTGAAAGTGCACTATACAGAACGGCCGCATGGATTGAAGAAAAAGAACAGGAACTATCATCAAAAGGAAAAACACATACGGAGGCTTTGCTTGGCGCTGCAGAAGAATATGCAATTGAGTGCGCTATCTTAAAAGTGTTTGGAAGTGAGTTGTTAGATTTTGTTGCGGATGAAGGTGTGCAAATTCATGGTGGCAATGGTTTTAGTGATGAGTATTTGATCTCAAAAGTTTATCGCGATAGCCGCATCAACAGAATTTACGAAGGCACAAATGAAATAAACCGTTTACTTATTTTGGATATGACTTTAAAACGTGCAATGAAAGGAAGACTCGATTTAATGTCACCTGCAATGGCTGTATCGCAGGAGTTGGTAAGCATTCCTGATTTTGGTGAAACAGATGAAAGCTTTTTATCAGAAGAAAAAAAATACATACAAAATTTTAAGAAAGCAATTCTGCTTGTTGCCGGTGCCGCCGTTCAAAAGCTAATGATGAACCTTGATAAAGAGCAGGAAATATTGATGCACATTGCAGATATGGCAATTGATACATTTCATGCAGAAAGTTGCTTGCTGCGTTGTTTAAAACTTGCTGAAAGATCGGGAGAACAAAACGTATTAATCCAGGCTGATATTACACGTTGTTATATTTATGATGCGGCAGATCGCATCAACAAAAAAGCTAAAGATGCATTAAATGCTTTTGCGGATGGAGATGAATTAAGAATGATGAATATCGGCATAAGACGCTTTACAAAGGTGCAGCCATTCAATAGTAAAAATGCAAAAAGAAGAATTGCAGAAAAATTAATTGGCGATAAAGCATTCACGCTTTAATTACCTACAATTTTTGCAAACACCGTTTACCAAAACATTTACCTGGTCAACAGAAAAACCTTTCGGAATATTTATTGAAGGAATGTGTGTGTGTTCAAGACAATAAGTTGTTCCGCATTTATCGCAAATAAAATGCACATGATCATCGTGATGATGCCCTTCGCCACACGCTTCTTTACATAAAGCATACATAATAGAATTATCTGTAGTTGGAATTGTGTGAATGATTCCTTTATCAACAAAAGTTTGCAGCGTTCTGTAAATGGTGACGCGATCAAAATTTTTTCCACTGAGTGTTTCTATATCAGCATGAGAAAGTGCTTTATTATTTTTTTGGAAGAACGATAAAATTTTTAACCGGTTATCTGTAACGCTTAACTGATTTTGCTTTAATATGTTTATAATTTCTTCGCTCATAATTATTGCGCAAACGATGTTCCGCCTGTAGTTGTTGAGGGTGGTTGAGTTTCTTTTAATAAATCACGAATATTCTGTTCCAACAATTTTAATTCATCGGGTTTCAATGCATCATAAACCTGCCCGCGCACATTGCCGAATTTATCAACCAGTGCAACAAATTGTGAATGCAAAAACTGGTCGTTAATATTTCCAACGTTGTTGTTGGGATCATCAATTAAGTAATTATTTCTTGCCGCGAGATATAAACTATCTTTTCTGCCTGTTAAGAAAACCCATTTGCGTGTATCTACTTTCATTGAATCCGCATAATGCCGCAAACGTGCAGCAGAATCTGTTTCAGGATCGCAGGTATGTGATACGATCATAAAGTTTGGATCATTTTTAAACTCCTCATAAATCGTCTTCAAATTATTATTCATTATAGGGCAAACACCATGACAGGAAGTAAAGAAGAAATTCACCGCGCAAACTTTTCCGCTCATATCTTTTTCAGTAAAAACTTTTTTGTCTTGCGTGGTAAAGGAAAAGGGCCTTACATAACTAATAATAGGTGACTTTGATTTCCAGTTATTTGTTCCTGCAAAAACAGCAACGAGAAAAACGCCTACTAATATTATAAAAAAACTTCCATACAGAAATAACTTCTTGCGCATGTGGCAAAGTTATAAAAGCTGAAAACAAATAATTGTTAACTAAAATAATTTTGCAACCTTGTTGCAAACTATTAAGTTTGCCTTTATGAAAGGATTTATCAGGAAACTTGATGCAGACACGTTGGGAATAGTTACTTCCGTTGCCTGTGCAATCCACTGCGCAGTCCTGCCTTTATTTCTAAGCAGTCTTCCTCTATTTGGGTTGGAAATTTTGCACAGCAAAATATTTGAATATTCAATGATTGGTCTTGCTGCAGTTGTTGGTTGTTATGCGCTATATCACGGCTTCAAAAAACATCATCATAAAAAATTACCGTTACTTGTTTTTGTAACCGGACTTTCATTTTTGATTTTAAAAGAAGTTTTTATTTCAATTGAACTGCTCTTATTAATTCCTGCCGCTACCTTAATTATCAGTGCACATTTTTTAAACTTCAGGTTCTGCAGGCTGGCAAATCATTGTCATATTGATGATTGCAATCACGATGAATTGTTAAGTTGAAAATCATTTTATTTTTCTTTTCTAACTTCACTTCTTCTGGCATAATATTTACTTAAGGGTATAAAATGAAAAAGTACTTTTTATTAGCGTTTGCTTGCTTTTCTTTATTTGCATGCAGCAGAAAAACAGTTCCTTCAAAAGGCACAAACGGAACAATTGTTAATGGCAACAAATCTTCAGCAACAACAATCAATAACAATACTAATAACAGTATAACAAATGAGCCGGCAAATAATGTAACAGATACTCCATCCGCAGTAAACAACGCGAATGCCTTTTCCTTTATGGTTATTACAGATGGATATGGAAGAATTATCACACAAAAAGATTCTTTGCCCACAAACGCAAACGTGCAGTATAACCAGTTTGAGCTTTCCAAAGGATTTTCGGCACAGCAACTAAGTAATCTTAAAGCGCGTTATAAAACTATTCCGCCAAGAGTTTTGTATGTTGATCCTTCGCAACAAATCAATTCTGTTCGCGGCACTTATTATATACTCGCAAAAAAATTTTGGTATTGGAAAAAGAAAGATGGTTTATTCTATCTTGATGAAAAGTATTATTTGTAAAAACGTTTACAATCTCCTCGTACTAAAACGCCAGCCTGTTAATGTTTTGTTGATATAGAATGAAGGCGCAATCCTGCCCATAGTTGCGAATATTAGCTATTTTAGTGCAAATTTTTTGTATTGGCTCACCAGGACTCTGACATACTTTTTGGATTAAAATCGGGCTATAAACAACGTAGCGAATACGAGAAGATTCTCTACAATCAATATGCTTATTTTATTGATGAAGGTTGCCGCAAGCAAAACATAAGTTACGATGACAGTTTCAGTGCATACAGCGATGCGGTTTTATCAGCTATACATAACATAACCAGCGATCATTTCGACGGGCGCTCATCTATAAAAACTTATCTCTACCAAATTTTTTTTAATAAATGTATTGACCTTGTTCGAAAAAATGCGACCAATAAACACCAGGTGCATAAAACAATGCCCGTGCCTGAGATAATGAGCCAGTTGCCGGATAATGCAAGAACCGCTGTTGAACGGTTAATACATAGCGAATTAAAAACAAAAATTAAAACACATCTTGATACGATTGGTAAAAAATGCAAAGATTTATTACTGATGTTTGAAGATGGATTAAGCGATAAAGAGATTGCTCAGGAGCTATCTTACAACAATGCCGCAGTTGTTAAAACAACACGTTTAAGATGTTTGGAAAAATTAAGAGAAAAAGTAACAGGCACATAATTCAGGTGTTTATTTAACTACATTAAAAAACACAGTATTTATGGAAATAATCGAGTATATAGATTCTTACTTTCAAAAAACGATGAGCGAAACGGAGCGAATTGTTTTTGAAAAAAGATGTGAAGCAGATGAAGCTTTCGCACAGGAAGTTGCTTTTTATGTAACTGCACGACATTCGTTGCGCGAAGAATTGCTGAAACAAAAACAATCAAGTTGGGTTACAAAGCATATAAACATAATTGACGAATTACTGTTTATACCTAAACTAAAAAAATCTCTCGCGAGCAGGTGGGTTACCTATTTAGCTGCAGCCTGTATTGTATTGGTTGCATCTGTTTATCTTTTTGAGACAAATCCATCACCAAAAAGGCTTGCTGATAATTATATTAAGGCAAACTTTACTAATTTAAGTCTTACAATGGATGCTTCGCGTGACAGTTTGCAAATGGGCATTGATGCGTATAACAATAAACAATACGATAAAGCGCTAACATATTTCAGAGGTATTGAAAGAAATGATGCAGCAAACAGTGATGCAAAAAAATATGCAGGACTTACTTACATACAAAAAGACGAATACGACAGTGCATTGATGCAATTTGAAGCGCTTTCGAAGATGAAAGGATTATTTAGTAACGACGGGGATTTTCTGAAAGCTGTATCTTTAATGGCAAGAAATAAACCGGGCGATAAACAAGAGGCTAAAGCGTTATTAAAAAAAGTAGTTACCGAAAAAGAAGAAGGAAGTGAAAAGGCTGCGGAATGGGAGAAAAAATTGTAATTCTTTTCTTTAAAATATATTCATTCTAAAACCAATTTTTTATGAGTAAATCTTCAGAAACTACAACTACCGGTACATCAACAACAAGCTCCGGTTCTGGAACAGGAACAGGAGGAAGTGGAACACCAACGGGACCGCATCCAAAACGCACATTGGAAATAGTGCTTCTGCTTATCATTTTAATTTTAGTAGCGTATAATACTTACATGATATCTCAGGATCATCAACTACTGCTAAACCAAACAGCCAGATAGTATTATTACCTGAAATTAAGGTAGAACAATTTTCAATACTGCGCTAACTGCCTATGAAAAAACTGCTTCTATGTTTAATAAGCTATTTCATTTATTTCAGTTTATTTAGTCAAATTAGTAAGCCATCACTTTTGTTTGACAAGATTTCAAATCTTGATTATAACAGCCTTGAATCAGACTCAATAAAATTAAAATCTTTTTATTCTTTTAAAGATCAGATCGAGAAAAATAAGCAACAAAACGATTCCGCTTATTTGTTGGTTCTAATCAAAATTTCAAAGTATGAATTCCTAGTACATAACAACTACCAACTATCCATCGACTTTGCAACTAAAGCATTAGACATTGCCAACGGATTAAAGAGAAACTCGTTAAAACCCTTATTGATAAATTGCTATTATAATATCGCTTCGTCTTATCAAAGTTTACTGCTTTATAAACAAGCTTTAAATTACTACGATACTGTTATTTTTTTATGCGATAAAAAATTTGCTGATGTAAAAAATTTTCAACTTGAAGCCAGGTTTTTTAAAGTAGAAATTTTTCGTTTGTTAGGCGATTACCAAAAAATTATAGATGAAAGTAATGAAGGAATTAGTGTTTCATTTACTAAAAGAGATTCAGCGTATCTTCTGTATTTTCTAAACAGAAAGGCTCAGGCTCTTAGTTATATTAGTATGCTAGATGAGGCATATACAAATGCCAGCTCCGCTATTATAATCGGAAGAAAACTAAATAATCTTTTTGAATTAGCTACCTCATATAAAACTCTTGGATTCATTTATGAAAAAAGAAAGGTCTTAGATTCCGCGGAATATTACTTTAAACAGTCAATTAAAATACGCGATGTGGCAGATAATTATGAGCAGACCGTAAATGATTACATTGATTTAGGCAATTTTTATTTAAATGATTTACAAGACTATAAGAATGCAGAAATAAACTATTTCAAGGCATTATCATTTGCATCTAAGATTCAATTTCCACCAGAACGTTCTTTAAAACTTGCTTTAGTAAATCTTAATCTTGGCGAAAACGATTTAGTACAGCAAAAATTTAAAAAGACTTCCGATTTTTTTCTCCAAAGCTTTAGCAACCTGCAAATAAATCTGCATAATGATATTAAAGAAAATCCTGCAAGTAGTCAATTAAGCAATATTGTTAATAAAGATTTAGTAATTGTTTTAATGAACGATAAAACCAATCTTCTTCTTCAGCAATATAAAAGCAACAATGACAAAACGTTTTTAAATGCCTGTCTTCAATCGGCCATACTTACGGATTCTGTTATTACGCAACTGCGGCATGAACAAACAGGCGAACAAAGCAAATTATACTGGCGTGATAAAACAAGGGATTTTTATACGACTGCATTGGAAGCATGTTATCTTGATAACAATGCCTCACTTGCTTTTTTCTTTATGGAAAAAAGCCGTGCTGTTTTATTAAATGATAAATTAAATGAATTGGATGCTTCTTCATATTTATCAAAAGCAGATGCAACAAAGCAAGACAACTTTCAGGTTAAAATAATCGAGCTTGAACAAAAGCTTTCTGCATTAAACGATTCTTCAAAACAATTTCGCGAAGTACAATTACAATTGCTCAACACAAAAAGCGAGTTTGAACAATATATAAAATCACTGGAACAAAAATATCCTGCATACTATCAATACAAATATGCTGATGA
>JBEHXR010000101.1:0-11240 GCA_048498595.1 Bacteroidota bacterium | reverse complement strand
GAATCAATCACCTTAAATGTATTTGCAGAAACCAATGTGAGATATGAAGAAGGAAATCGTGAGCCTGCATCTTCAGAAAAAATAATTATGGTTGATGCGGCATTGCATGCAATTGATGAGTTAATGCAGAAACACCAGGAATGTATATTATACGGCCAGGATGTTGGCAAAAGATTAGGTGGCGTGTTTCGCGAAACAGCAAAGCTTGCTGAAAAATTTGGCGACGATCGTGTGTTTAACACAGCAATTCAGGAAGCATATATAATTGGTTCTACTGCGGGATTAAGTGCGCTGGGTTTGAAGCCAATTGTAGAGGTTCAATTCGGAGATTATATTTATCCGGGCATTAATCAACTGATCAGCGAGATTGCAAAATCAAATTATTTAACCAACGGAAAATTTCCGGTGAGTATGATTTTGCGCGTGCCTGTTGGTGCTTATGGTGGCGGCGGGCCTTATCATAGCGCAAGTATTGAATCAATTTTACTTTCAATAAAAGGAATAAAGATTTGCTTTCCTTCAAACGCTGCAGATATTAAAGGATTAATGAAAGCTGCATATTATGATCCGAATCCTGTGATCATGCTTGAACATAAAGGTTTGTATTGGAGCAAGGTGCCCGGAACCGAAGAAGCAAAAACAATCGAGCCCGATAAAGATTATATTTTGCCTTTAGGTAGGGCGAACATTATTCAAAGCGCATCAAAAGAAAATATTAAAAACGGTGAGAGCGTTTGCATAATAACATATGGAATGGGTGTTTACTGGGCAAAAGCAGCGGCTGAGCAGTTTGAAAATAAAATTGAAATTATTGATTTGCGGACACTTTATCCGCTGGATGAACAATTGATTTTTTCAAGTGTGCGAAGACATGGAAAATGTTTGGTGTTGAGCGAAGAGCAGCAAACAAACTCGTTTGCAGAAGCGCTTGCACATAGAATAAGTTACAATTGTTTCAGATATCTTGATGCACCTGTGGAAGTATTTGGCGCTATGGATTTACCTGCAGTTCCTATCAATATTAATTTGGAAAAAACAATGTTGCCCACTGCAGAAAAAGTTATTGAGCGATTGAATAAATTATTTGCTTACTAACGAAACACTAAAACTTTATTGCACGACTTATTTCGCGCTTTACATCTTTTTCTTTAATTGATTCGCGTTTATCGTGCACTTTTTTTCCTCTTGCCAAACCTATTTCCACCTTCACAAAATTCTTCTCATTAAAAAAGATGCGTAGCGGCACAAGCGTAAAACCTTTTTCTTTCATCTTGGCCTGAATGCGTTTTAATTCTCTTTGTGTAAGCAATAATTTTCTATCATGCACAGCGATGTGATTATTTGCAGTTCCTAATTTATATTCTGAAATGTATAAACCACGTAACCAAAGTTCATTTTTATCAAACAAACAATATGCATCATTAAAACTTACTTTGGCTTCGCGAATTGATTTCACTTCCGTTCCTAACAAAACAATTCCTGCAACATATTTGTCTTCTATGTTATAATTAAAGTAAGCCTGCCTGTTACTCATTTCTTTTGCCATGATAAAAAGCTAATAGCTGATGGATAATAGTTCATAGCAAATAAAAATAATTTTTGCTATCACCAATGAACTATAACCTGATAACTAAATTAATGTTGCAGTAATCTTATTAAAGTAGAAACTTTTTTCTTAAGCTCTTTCCTGTCAACAATAAAATCAAGAAAGCCATGTTCGAGTAAAAACTCACTGCGTTGAAAACCTTCAGGCAAATCTTTTTTAATAGTTTCTTTTATTACACGAGGACCTGCGAAGCCAATTAATGCACCAGGTTCTGCAATATTGAAATCACCCAACATACCAAAGCTTGCGGAGATGCCGCCAAATGTTGGATCAGTTAAAAGAGAAATATAAGGCAAGCCTGCATCACTTAACTGGGAAAGTTTACCGCTTGTTTTTGCAAGCTGCATTAAACTAAAAGCACTCTCCATCATTCTTGCACCGCCGCTTTTGCTAATCACAAAAAACGGCAAGCGATTTTGCATGCAGTAATCTACTGCGCGACTAAATTTTTCTCCCATTACACTTCCTAACGAGCCGCCAATAAATTCAAAATCCATGCAGGCAATTACTAATTCAATATCATTCATGGTGCCAACTGCAACACGCATGCTATCTTTCAAATCTGTTTTTGAGTGTATTTCGTCTAACCGTTTTTGATAAGATTTTAAATCTGTGAAGCCGAGAAAATCCACACTTTTAATGTTGTCAAAAAGTTCCGTATAAATTTTATCATCAAACAAAATCTCAAAATAATCTTCGCTGCCAATACGATGATGATAATTACATTTCGGGCACACATACAAGTTCTCTTTCAATTCACTTGTAGTACATATATAATGACATTCCGGGCATTTACTCCACAATCCTTCGGGCATTTCCCGTTTTTCTGCAGTAGATGTGGTAATGCCTTTACGCAATCGTTTGTACCATTTCGATTTCGATTCACCTGCGGCATTTTCTTTCAACACGTCATCTCCGGAAAGCGAATCAGCTAATTCATCTTCTTGTTCTGCATTCATTCCAAAAATTATTTAATGAACGAATAAACTTACAATGGTTAATTAAAGCAGCAAAATGTGTGCAAGCAAGATCAGGCAACAGTAATACTGTCGTCAAGATAAACATCCATTATTTTCTGCAACATATCAACACCTTCCTGCATTGGGCGCTGAAAAGCTTTGCGACCGAGAATTAATCCCATGCCGCCAGCTCTTTTATTTACAACCGCCGTTGTAACAGCGTCCGCAAGATCAGATGCACCTTTACTTTCACCACCTGAATTAATTAAACCCACTCTGCCTGAATAGCAATTTAAAACCTGGTAACGGCAAAGATCAATAGGATGATCTGAAGTTAATTTCTCATATACAAGCTTTGATGTTTTACCATGTTTTGTTGCGAGGTAACCACCATTATTGGTTGGTAATTTTTGCTTGATGATATCTGCCTGTATGGTTACGCCAAGATGATTTGCCTGGCCTGTAAAATCTGCTGAAGTATGATAATCCACACCGTTTACAACGAAAGCACTGTTTCTTGTATAGCACCAAAGTATCGTCATCATTCCCAGTTCATGCGCATATTCAAAAGCCTCTGAAACTTCTTTCAATTGCTTGCGGCTTTCTTCACTTCCCCAGTAAATAGTTGCGCCAACGCCAACAGCACCCATATTCCATGCACTCTTTACAGTGCCAAACATTGTTTGATCGTATGTGTTTGGATAACTTAAAAATTCGTTGTGATTTATTTTTACAATGAAGGGGATTTTATGTGCATACTTGCGGCTCATTATTCCAAGCACGCCAAATGTTGAAGCCACGCCATTGCAACCAGCTTCTACGGCAAGCTTAATTATATTTTCAGGATCAAAGTAAATTGGATTGGGCGCAAATGAAGCGCCTGCGCTGTGTTCAATGCCCTGATCAACCGGAAAAATATTGCAATAACCCGTATTGCCAAGTCTGCCATGACCTAATAATTGTTGCATACTGCGAAGCACCTGGTTACTGCGATTGCTCTCTTTCCATATTCTGTCAATGTGATCCGGACCAGGTAAATGCAGTTGCGATTTATCAACTGTTGTGCTTGTGTGATTCAATAAGTATTCCGCTTTGTCGCCAAGCAGTTCCGCTGTTTTTGAATTGCTCATATTAATTTTTATTAGAACTAAGGTTATTAATCGGACGGCAAATATAGGCAAGTAAATCTTTTAAAGTTTTACATCGCTATTTTCCAGTTTTTTCAACAACTCTCCAAAATATTTCGGCGCATATTGTAACCTGCTTCCGTACCAACTAAACATTTCACCATCAACCAAAATAATTTTTGCTGATGGTAACAATGCCTGCAATTCGTAAATATGTTTTTCTTTAAATGGAAATGGCTCTGATGAAAGCATTATCAATTCGCAATTGGCAGTTGATAATTGAGAAATGGAAATTTCAGGATATCTTTTGTAACGTTTAAATATATTTTCAAAACCACATCGTTCGAGCATACTATTAATAAATGTATCGCCGCCAATTGTCATGTATGGCTTTCTCCATATCAAATAGCAAGCGCGTAATTTTTTTTCGGGTATTTTTAAATGCGAAAATTCATTTTTTATTTTTTGTGTGATGGAATGTGCTTCGTTCGTTTTGTTTGTAATCGCCCCAATCATTTCAATCATCTGCAAAGCAGAATTCAAATCATGAACATCAGTTGTAAAAACAGGGCAAATATTTTCAAGCGCTTCAATTTGCTCTTTTACATTTTCCTCTTTATTGGCAATAATTAATTGCGGCTGAAGTGAAGCAATAATATCTTGATTTATATTTTTTGTTCCGCCAACTTTTGTTTTTGTTTTGAACCATGTTTCTGGATGCGCACAAAATTTTGTAATGCCGGTAATTTCATCATCCAAATTCAAATCAAACAATAATTCTGTAATAGAAGGAACAAGTGAAACGATGCGTTGCGGAAAAGCTTTTAAAAAGATTTCCTTTTGTAGTTGATCTGTGAAAGAAGGCATTATTCCTCCCTTAAATGTTTTCCTGTAAGATGAATGAATACATCTTCGAGGTTTGCCTGTTTTACTTCTTTCGGTTTTTCAAAACCGGTTTCAACAAGATCGTCAATCAATCTATCAGGCGAAGCCATAGCAATGATTTTTCCTGAGTCAATTATTGCAACTCGGTTACATAAAATCTCCGCTTCATCCATGTAATGTGTGGTTATAATTACTGTTGTGCCTTTGGTTTGAATATTTCTTATTAAATCCCAAAGATTGCGCCGCGCCTGCGGATCTAAACCGGTTGTTGGCTCATCTAAAAAAATTATTTTAGGTTTATTGATGAGTGTTGTTGCAATGGAAAATCGTTGTTTTTGTCCGCCGCTTAACTCTTTAAATTTTGCCTTTGCTTTGTCGCGAAGATTTACCGTATCAAGCAATTGCATTGGATTTACTTTCTCGTTGTATAAACCCGCAAACAGTACAATCAGTTCTGTAAGATTCAAACCGGGATAATAGCCTGATGATTGCAACTGCACGCCAATAATTTTTTTTATATCATTGGGTGATTCATCTAAATCAAACCCATCAACATAAATTTTACCACTGGTTTTTTCGCGTAAAGTTTCAATTATTTCAAGCGTGGTGGATTTGCCTGCGCCGTTCGGACCTAACAATCCAAAAATTTCTCCTTCATGTACTTCGAAACTTATTCCTTTTACTGCCTGAAAATCGCCGTAATTTTTTGTAAGATCTTTTACGGAGATAATAACTTTTTCTTGCATGAAGGCAAGTTAGGGTAAAACAAAATTCAACAATAATCGTATTTAAATCTTAGCAAATATCTTTGACGCAATCTGGCTGAAAAACGCATGACTGAAAAAACTACTGTTATTTATATTATCTCCGACAGGCGCTCCGGCTCAACACTGCTTGAAAACATGCTTTCAAAATCTGAGGAAGTTGTTTCTGTTGGTGAACTTGCAATGTTGAAAGGGCATATAGATAAACAAGGTCCCGGTTTTTTTTGGGATTGGAATTGTTCGTGCGGCAAGCCGGTTTTAGAATGTGAATTCTGGAGCAAGGTGTTACAAAATATTTATGATGAAAATTTTCAATCAAAAACAAAATGGCCTTTTAAATCGTCTAAAATTACTGTCGCATCATTCTTTCCAAAATCTGCATGTAAAACGTTATGGAGATTTATCAATACAAAAAGAAATTTTGATACGATAGGGATTTTGAATGAAGTATATAAATCTGTGAGCAAGGTTTCATCAAAAAAAATAATTGTTGATTCCTCTAAAGATCCAATGCAGGCGCTCGCAATAAGCAAGTGTAAAGATGTTGATACAAAATTTATCTGGCTTACCAGAGATGTAAGAGCGATTACTGTTTCAAAATTGAAAAGAGCAAAGGCAAACAAAAGTTCTGATAAAGGCGGCTTGAGAACTTTATATTCTACGTTATTTTTTAAAAAGCTTTGCGCTGCTGCATTAAATTGTCTGAAAGATCATACAACACTTAAAATAAGTTATGAAGCTTTGGCTGCAAATCCACAAAAAGAGTTAGATAATATTTGTGCAAGATTTGGTTTGAAAAATTTTGAAGCGCCGTCTTATATGGAATTGATGAATGATCATACAATTGGCGGTACACCTACACGATTTGAGAAGCGACCTGTTGCTGCAGATGATTCATGGAAAAAATTTTATAAGAATAAACCTTTGCTAAACGCTTTCGGAAAATTTGCAAACGCTGTATAATTAATGATCTTTTAAAAATCTTTGTATATAATTACACGCTAACAAGATGACAAAATTTGTAATTCTTACTTTACCACGCACCGGTTCAACTTTATTAAGCAAATCTTTAAACAAGCACCCCGAGATTTTTTGCGATGATGAAATTTTTCATTTTAGCTTTCGCGATTATTTCAGCCCAAATCAATTTCGTTTTTTAAAACTGCGCTTCCTGCCCAAAAAAATAAATTATATAATCAATTACCCGGCGACGTATTTAAGACTTAACGGTTTTCTAAATAAATATTTTACAAATAAACACGGCGAAAATTTTAAAGCACGCGGTTTTAAGCTGATGCATTATCAAACGTTTTACATGCCGGGTCTTATTGATTATTTAAAGAAAAATGATGTAAAAATTATTTTATTGTTGCGCGAAAATATTTTTCGCAATGCATTGTCTGATATGCGTGCAAGGGCAACGGGTGTTTATCATAATCAAAACGAAAATGAAGAAGTGATTTCTGCTTTGCCTAAATTGAAAGTAGATACAACAGCATTAAAAAGTAAAATGGAACACATTGTTGAGCAAAACAAAAAGCTTGAAGAAATTGCTCAGGAAATGAACTACATAAAGATTCGCTATGAAGATTTTGCCGACTGGAACAACACGATGAATAAGATTTTTGATTTTTTAAATGTTGCTCATTACGATGTTTCTGCCGGCGCAAAAAAATTAAACCCCGATAAAGCAGAAGATATGATCGCTAATTTCAACGAAGTAAAAAATTGGCTTCAGCAAAATAATTACACGGAGTTTATTAATTAAAAAAAGCTGCTCTTTTCAGAACAGCTTTAATAAAACAAATTGTAAATTAAAATTTAAGCCGGCTCTTTTACTTTGTTCGTTGCCCATGCAATTAAAATATCAGCCACCAGCGGACGAGAAAATTCTTGTGGCGGACGCTGACCATTTGCTAACATTTCACGCACTTTTGTTCCGCTTAAAGAAACGATGTCAGGATTTTTTGGAGCGGTTTTATTGCTTGCCATGCTATCTGTATTGTTGCACCAGAAAGTATGTTCAAACTTTAATATTTCCATGCCCATTTTCGGACCGACTTTTTCCATTAACTGCTGAGCTTCGTACGTACCATAATATCCGCCAACACCTGCATGATCTCTGCCGATGATCATGTGTGTACACCCATAATTTTTACGCAATAAAGTATGATTAATGGCTTCACGCGGACCACCATAACGCATGGCAGTTGGTAATACGCTTAAATGTGTGTTATCAGGATTAAAATAATTTTCAATCAGTACTTCATAACATTTCATGCGAACAGGAGCAGGAATATCATCGCTTTTTGTTTCGCCAACCAACGGATGAATTAAAGCACCATCAACAATTTCCTGCGCACATTTAATTAAATATTCATGTGCACGATGTATAGGATTTCTTGTTTGAAAAGCAACGATGGTTTTCCATCCGCGTTTTTCAAACTCTGCTCTTGTTTCCGATGGGTCGAGATAAAATTTTTCTTTGATGTCTTCTTTGCGCAACGGACGATTCACCATTTCCAAAGGACCTGAAATAAATTTATTTCCAGCTTTATAAAACACAGCAACACCAGGATGTTTATCTTCAGTTGTTTTAAAACATTTTTGAGCAAGATTCTGTAAGTCGAGTTCAAATTTTTCATCAACAGTCATAACAGCCAACACACGACCCGTTTTATCAAGCAAAGCAATTTCTTCACCTTTTTTTATTTTATCATAATTATCACCTGCTGGTAATAAAATAGGAATTCCCCATGCAAGACCATTGGTTAATTCCATTTTTTCAATTACAGACTCGCTGTCTGCCTTTCCCATAAAGCCTTCGAGCGGACTAAATGCGCCAATGGCAATCATTTCCACGTCTGCCGCATAACGATCTTCAATCGTTAATTGGAAAAGGTTTTTTGCTTTTGCTTCAAGTTCTTGTTTACGTGCATCATTGGCAATTTTATTTACCAGTTTTCCACCATGTGGTTGGTTCATGTTATGAGTATTTTAAAATGAAAAAATTATGCTTCAACTGTTTCGAAATATCCATTCTTTTCCAGATAGTCAACAACCTGCGTTGCACATTCTTCCAAACTATAGTCGCCTGTTCTTACAACGATCTCAGGATTTTCAGGAGCTTCATACGGATCATCAATGCCGGTGAAATGTTTTATTTCTCCTGCACGTGCCTTTTTGTACAACCCTTTCGGGTCGCGGCTTTCACAAACTTCAATAGGCGCATCGATATACACTTCAATAAATTCACCTTGCGGTACAAGGCTGCGCACCATATCTCTGTCTTCGCGGTAAGGCGAAATAAACGCAGTAGAAACAAACGCGCCGCCATCAACAAATAATTTCGCAACCTCACCAATGCGACGGATATTTTCTTTGCGATCTTCTGCTGTAAAGCCAAGACCTTTATTTAAACCATGGCGAACATTATCGCCATCCAACACATAAGTATGAAATCCTTTTTCGAATAATTTTTCTTCCACTTTATTAGCAAGTGTTGACTTACCTGCACCGGAAAGACCGGTGTACCATAAAATTGCAGATTTATGCCCGTTCATGCGGTGACGGTCAGTCTTGGTAATAGTAGCGTTGTGCCAAACAATGTTTTTAGTTACTTCCATCTTGAGTTGTGGTTTTAAATTTTGCGCGAATGTAGCGCTATTCTCCGGTAATTCCTATTAATACGATAGAAGTTGGTTTGAAGTTTAGTAACAGTTAACGATAATTTCATATTCTTATTAAGCACATAAATAAAAAGCCTGTTATTTGAAACAGGCTTTATAAAAAATTTTATTGTATTTCGTCTAAGCTTTCTTTCCTGTTATTTTCGTTTTCATATCCATTTTTAATGGCGCAGATTGGCTGTTCGCTTCTCCCATATTCATGTTCATATCAAGATTGCCATCCAAAGGCAAACCTGTAGGTACATCAAATTTCATTGTTCCGCTCATAGTTCCGTTAATGCTCATTGCGCCTTGCGAAGAAATTTTTGAATCCACTTTTACATTAGCGTTGTTGCCATCAACTGATTGAAGTGTGTAAGTGTTATCGAGTTTTAGAATCATACCCTGGTTATTCATTTCTGTAGTGTTCTGCCATGTGTCGCCGGGTTTTACAGGTTTATTTGGATACATACCAAACGATTGCTGAATATTTTGTTTGAAATTTTCATCATTAAATGTGCTGCCAATTCCAGATACCATCGCACTTGCTCCGGGAACATTTATAGATGACATAATTCGCTGCATCATATCCTGGATTCCGCTAACGGACCCAACTTGCCCGCTATCGTTCATTGTAAATTGAAATTGTCCGCCTTTCAAAGCACCCAGTACTTTGCCAACTGTGGCTGAAACAACATCAGATGTATCGGCGGGCTGGTTAGAATCGTAATTTATATTCACACCATTACCGCTAATGTGCATTGAAATATTTTCTATTGTAGCATTTAATTTTTTCCATCCTGCACTATCACCTGCTGCAGTAAAACCATAACCCATCGCCATTTTATTATTCATGTTGAGTGCCTGGCCATTTATATTTCCGTTCATTTGCATACTCACCTCAATATTATAATTATAAGAACTGCCAACAGGCAAATTAAATTTTAGGGTGATGGCTCCGCCGTTACCGGGTTTATTATTGCAGGCAGATAGAATTGTAAATGCAGGAATAATAAATGCTAAAAGAAATTTTTTCATTTTGCAAGGTTTTAGTTTAGCAATAGTAACGCAATTTTTTTGTTTGAAAGGCTTATAACTTTTTATGTTTGTACCTAAATGATTTCACCGCAAACGATAGAACAAATTACAAACCGCATCGATATTATTGATGTCATCAGCGAATTTGTAAAGTTGAAAAAACGTGGCGCAAATTATTTAGGTCTTTGTCCATTTCATAACGAGAAAACTCCATCGTTCACAGTCTCACCATCAAAAGAAATTTATAAATGTTTTGGTTGCGGCAAAAGCGGCAATACCATTACATTTTTAATGGAGCATGAAAAATATTCTTATGCAGAAGCATTGCGATGGCTGGCACAACGGTACAATATTGAAATTGAAGAAACTATTGTAAGCGATGAAGTAAAACAAACGCAGCACGTTTCCGAAAGTTTGTATGCTGTAAACAACTTTGCACAGAAATTTTTTACGGAGCAATTGTTCAACACGGAAGAAGGACAAACGCATGCATTAAGTTATCTTGATGAACGCGGTTTTAAAGAAGACATCATTCAAAAATTTCAGCTTGGTTATAATCCGCAACAACGCGATGTATTTACATCAGCTGCTATCAAGCAACAATTCAATAAAGAAATTTTATTTAAGAGCGGATTGGTTGTAATACGCAACGAAGAGTTTGCAGATAATTATCGTGGCAGAATTATTTTTCCTATTCATAATACCACGGGAAAAATTATTGGCTTTGGTGCACGTGTTATCGGCAGTGTGGATAAAGCACCGAAATATATAAACACTCCTGAGAACGAAATATATGTAAAGAGCAAAATTTTATATGGCTCTTATTTTGCGCGTCATGCAATTGACAAAGCCAATGAGTGTTTACTGGTAGAAGGTTATACAGATGTTATCAGTTTGCACCAGGCAGGAATTGAAAATGTAGTTGCAAGTGGCGGCACCTCTTTAACAACAGATCAACTGCGCATTATAAAAAAATATACAAACAATCTTACCATAATTTATGATGGTGATGCGGCAGGTGTAAAAGCTGCCATGCGTGGATTAGACATGGCTTTGGAAGAAGGATTAAATGTAAAGTTGGTTCTAATTCCTGATAAAGAAGATCCTGATAGTTATGTAAATAAAGTTGGAACAGAACGCTTCAAAAAATTTGTTGCAGAAAATAAAAAAGATTTTATTCTTTTTCAGCTTGA
>JBEHXR010000100.1:0-11293 GCA_048498595.1 Bacteroidota bacterium | reverse complement strand
TCATTTGAAGCAGCTTTTTTTATTGGCTAAAAAAATAAACCCAGAACTCGGAACAAAACCTAAACTAAGAATTTGCACTTCCCCATCTAAAGCTTTGTTTTTTTAAACCGGCGAGATCAATAATACGATTAACAACAGTTTCAGCTACTTCTTCAACAGTACGTGGCTTACTGTAAAAAGATGGTGTAGCAGGGCAGATAATTCCACCTGCTAAAGTAACCGCTTCCATATTTTTTATATGAACAAGATTATATGGAGTATCTCTGATTGCAAGAATAAGCTTTCTTCTTTCTTTTAATACAACATCTGCTGCACGCGTTATAAGATCATCACTTATGCCTGAAGCAATTCTGCCCAAAGTACCCATGCTGCATGGCACAACTATCATAATATTATATTGCGCAGAACCCGAAGCGAATGGTGCATTAAAATTATACTTGTCATAATAATCTATAGCATAGTCTTTATATTTAGTATTGTTTAATTCTGTTTGCCAAATTTGTTCAGCATTCTTACTTATAACTAAGCCAATGCTTTCCCATTGATCTTTTATCTTCATTAAATTATCAAGCAACAAATTTGCGTAAATAGCACCGCTGGCACCTGTTATAGCAACAATAATTTTGTTCATCATAAAACAATTTCAAATTTTAATATAAGCAATATTTATGCATTGATTGGTTTAAAAAATTTAATGAGCTAATTAAAAAAAATAAAATTTAAAATAAAAAATTACGAAAAGTTGTTGCATTCAATAAAATAACTAATTTACAAGCCCATTTTAAAGGTTAATTCATCATTCATCGGTTGCTTGAGTATGATGAATTAATCAAATTATTAAATCAAAAAAAGTTTAAAAATTAAATTATTTTGTTATGGCTGAGACAAAACCTACTGCTACGGCAGCATCAAGAAGTATCTCTTCAGTGCAACCTAAAAGATCACGTAACTCTATTTCGTGGCTCGCACCTCTTATTTGTATTATTCTTGGTTATGTTATCTGGCGATTTGTAATTGGAGCAGATTCCAATTTTGATCGTCCCGATCCGGCAGGTGGCTTTTGGCCAGATCACCAGGGTCCTAAATCAAATTTAGCACGCATGTACGAAGGCGGTATTATAGTGCCTATTCTTATAGCTGCTTTATTATGTGTTATTACTTTTGTTATTGAAAGATTAGTTACCGTTTCAAAAGCTTCGGGCACCGGAAACATTGCTGAGTTTGTACGCACTGTGCAATACAATCTTGCTAATAAAGATGTGGATAAAGCTATTGCCGCATGTGATAAACAAAAAGGCTCGGTAGGTAATGTAATGAAAGCAGGTTTGCGCAAGTACAAAGAAATGATTGCAAACACTGAGCTTACCACTGAGCAAAAGGTTTTAAATATTCAAAAAGAAGTGGAAGAGGCAACAGCACTTGAGTTGCCTATGCTTGAAAAAAATCTTGTATTCCTGTCCACCATTGCATCTGTTGCAACATTGATGGGATTGTTAGGAACAGTAATAGGTATGATACGCTCATTTGCTTCGCTGGCAGAATCTGGCGGTAGTGATGCATCTATACACTTGTCTCAAGGTATTTCTGAAGCATTGTACAATACAGCATTGGGAATTGGTACTTCGGCAATAGCCATCATTATGTACAATGTGTTTACAACAAAAATTGATGCTATTACTTATGGCATTGATGAATCTGGCTTTACTTTAACACAAAGCTTTGCATCTAACTATAAATAACGAAAAGTGCGAAGTGAAAGGTGAATTATTTTCACCTTCATTTTTTTACAAAAATATTTATGGAAATTAGATTCAATTGCATCTAACATAGAAAATATTAGAAAATGGCAAGACCGAAAATCGCAAGAAAAAGTACAATCGTTGATATGACAGCGATGTGCGATGTGGCTTTTTTAATTCTCACTTTCTTTATTTTAACTACAAAACCCAAACCTTCGGAAGCAGTGCCAATTCAAACACCAAAGTCTGTAGAAACTAAATTTGTTTCTGATAAAGATTTAGTGATGATTTCGTTAAATAATGAAGGTCATGTTTACTTATCCGTTGGAGATAACGCTTCAGATAGGGCAAAAAAGAAAGCAATGCTCGAGGATATCAATACAAGAAATAACCTGGGGCTTACACCTGGTGAGATTACCACTTTAACAAAACAATCATTTATTGGTGTTCCGATAGCGCAGTTAAAACAACAGGCAAATTTACCACCTGAACAAATTAACAGCAAAGTGCTGCCTGGCATTCCCGCACAGGATACAACAAATAATCAAATGATTGAATGGATACGGGCTGCCGTTGCTGCTTACCAGGGATCTAAGATGGACTTAGTTTTAAAAGGTGATAATGTTGCTAAATACCCGGTATTTAAAAACATTCTTACTGCTTTTAAAAAGAACGACCAGTTTAAATTTCAAATGGTAACCAGCCAGTCAAATGTTCCTGCAGGAACAGATTTGTATAAAAAGAATATGAGCGGAAAAGCAGGTTAATAATTATTCATCTAAAAAAATTTTTCTATATGGCTGAAATGGATACTTCGGGCGGGGGTCAACATAAAAAGGGTCCGGGCGTTAAAAAAGGAAAGAAATTATCTACCAGGGTTGACTTAACACCTATGGTTGATCTTGGATTTTTACTAATTACATTCTTTTTATTTACCACAACTATAAGCCAGTCAACAGCTCTGCACCTGGCTTTGCCCGATGATAAAGTAAAACCTGAAGATCAAAATAAAATTAAGCAATCCGGTGCGCTTACCATTTTATTAGGTAAAGACAATAATGTGTTTTATTATGAAGGTGAATTATCACCTGATGGTTCTAATTTTAAAGCATCTAATTTTAAAGATATAAGAGATGTGATAATGCGTAAAAAACAACAGGCAGATACAAACCTTGTTGTAGTAATTAAACCAAATGATGAAAGTACCTACAAAAATTTTGTTGACATTCTGGATGAAATGCGTATCGATCTCGTAGCGCGTTATGCCGTGGTTGATATTTCTCCTGTTGAAGATAAATATGTAAGACTTACCGAGGGCGAATCTGTGCCTGAACCGGCGGCGACTACTGGCGCAAAATAAGTTTTATGGAAATGAAATTATTAAGCATCTAATAATAAATCTTACTTGTAATGGAAGCAAATAAAATATTGAATGCTGATTTTCTTGATATACTTTTTGAAGGCAGAAATAAAGAATATGGTGCGTATGAATTACGCAGATCATATAACAAGCGAATGCTAAGAGCCATTATTGGTATGCTTGCAATATGCCTGTTAATATTTATATTTTCTGTTTTGGCAAATACAATCAGCGAAAAAGCATCTAAGAAAATGGTTGTGCAGGATGTGCATCTGGAAGATATAAAACAACCTGAAGAACAAAAGCCACCACCTCCGCCTCCGCCTCCAAAGGAACCGCCAAAGGTTGAGGTTACAAAATTCACTCCTCCAAAAATTGTAAAAGATGAGGAAGTAAAACCCGAAGAGAAACCACCTGAACAGGAAAAATTAGAGGATACAAAGATTGGTGCGTTTAACCAGGCAGGTGATAAATCAGATGTGGTTGCACCGCCTGTTGAAGAAAAAGGTACGGGTCAGGTTGCTGCTCCTAAAACAGACAATCAGGATTACGATAAAGAATTTACCAGCGTACAGGTTGAAGCTAAGTTTCCTGGTGGTCCGGATGCATGGCGTAAATATTTGGAACGTAATTTAAATAATCAAACACCTGCAGATAATGGAGCATCTCCGGGTAACTATACAGTAACAGTTTCTTTTTTGGTTGATAAGAATGGCAACATTTCACAAGTGCAAGCACTGAATGATCCGGGATATGGTTGTGCTGCAGAAGCCGTAAGGGTTATTCAAAAAGGTCCTAAATGGACTCCTGCAATCCAAAATGGAAGAAATGTAATTTATCGTCAAAAACAAAACATAACCTTCCAGGTTACAGACCAATAATTCAATTAGAAATAATTAATTTATAAAGTCCCGTTTTGCGGGACTTTTTTATGGGATTAGTTTAACTGCGGATCAGTGGGGTAATGTATCAACTGTTCATATTTGCCGCCTAATTGTTTTATCGCTTCAGCCCAGGTAGATTTTACCTCATTAATAAAAATTAATTTTCCGGAACCATACGTAATAAGCCAGCTTTTCTCTTCTATTTCATCTTCTAATTGATCTTTACTCCAGCCGCTATAACCTAAAAATAAACGGATGTCATCTTCATTAATTTTATTATTTTTTAAAAGTGAAATCATTTCATCGAATTCGCCGCCCCAATAAATATTATTTATAATTTCTTCTCCTCCTGTTATTAAGCCCGGGCATCTATGTAAAAAGTGAATAGTATTTTGTTGAACAGGTCCGCCGTAATAAACAGGAAAATTACAACCTTCAAGATCTGCAAGTAAATCACCAATTACATACTCTGATTTTTTATTGAGCACGAAACCAACACTTCCATCATCCTTATGATTACATAAAAAAACGACTGATCTTGAAAAATTCGGATCTTTTAAAAATGGATCGGCAATAAGCAAAATGCCAGACTGTAAGTTTTCCATATTGTAAAGTTGCAATAATAAAATTAAATACATCGGGCTTTAAAAATATTGCAGTTAAATTGCTGGTAAAGGTTTTTATGTATTTTTCACTTGCACATATACAAAATATCTTTGTTTAAATGAAGAAGATTTTTCCTGTAATAATTGTTTTGATCTCTCTTTCGCTGATAGGCATAATCGTTATTCAGGTTAACTGGTTTAAGAACCAACTTGTAATACAGCAAGAACGCTTTATAGATAAAGTGTATAAAGCTGGTTTGGATGTATCAGAGGCTTTAAGTAAGGGCGCTTCTTCTAATTTATTTGACTTTAATAAACGCCCAGGCTTGCAACCTTTTCCAGACAATCTTTCATTTAATTTTATAAGACCTTCTACTATTGCTGATAAATATTCTGCTTCAGAAATAAAAGACATGCTTGTAAAGGCTTTTAAAAAAGAAGATTTAAGCAATGTGCGTTTTGAGTTTGCTGTTACTTCAAACACAGACAATTTTGAAGTGGAATTTCAGAGCGGTCACTTTCAACAAGAATCTTTAGACACTGTTCACTTCAGGCAAATTGTTATTCCTATCATTCCGGAAAATGCAACAGATCTTGAGAGAGTAATGCCTAATGAACATCTGTTTATTTTAATACCAGATTTTAAGGCGCAGGTTTGGCATTCATTAGGCTGGATGGTTATTTTTTCTGCTTTATTTACAGCCATCATTATTGCGGCATTTTATATAACTGTTAAAACATTGGTCAATCAAAAAAAGATGAGCGAAATAAAAAGCGATTTCATTAATAATATGACCCATGAATTCAAAACACCACTCGCAACAATTTCACTTGCTGTTGATGCATTGAAAAATGAAAAAGTACATAGCGATAAGGCAAAGTGGCAATACTTCAACAATATTATTAAAGAAGAAAATAAGCGAATGAACAGGCATGTTGAAACAATATTGCAGGCTGCATTAATGGAAAAGCAAGAATTCAAACTAAATTTTAAGCCGGTTCATTTGCACGAATTGATTAATAATGTGACTAACAATTTTCAGTTACAACTGCAGGATAAAAATAGTAAGATCGAATATCTTTTAAATGCATCAAACGATATGGTTGAAGTGGATGAAGTTCATTTTTCAAATGTGATATCTAACCTGATTGATAACGCAATAAAATATTCAAAAGAAAATCTTGCAATAAAAATTATTACACACAGCACTGAAAAATATATTGTACTGCAGATACAGGATAATGGCATTGGCATGAGCAAAGAAACAGTGAAGCGCATTTTTGAAAAATTTTATCGTGCACATACCGGCAACCTGCATAATGTAAAAGGTTTTGGTTTAGGAATGAGTTATGTAAAATCTGTAATTGATGAGCACAAAGGAAAAATAAAAGTTGAAAGCGTTTTGGGTAAAGGCAGTACGTTTACTTTGGAAATTCCACACACAATTAATAATAGTTAAGAATAAATTTGTTTGATGACAATTGAAGAAGCACAGCAACAAGTGGATACATGGGTAACAACTGTTGGTGTTAGATATTTTAATGAGCTTACCAATCTTGGTATGTTAATGGAAGAAGTTGGAGAGCTTTCAAGAATTATGGTGCGCATTTATGGAGAGCAATCGTTTAAGCAAACCGATAAAAATAATTCCTTAAGTGATGAGTTTGCCGATGTGCTTTGGGTTTTATTATGCCTCGCAAATCAAACAGGTGTGAATCTTACAGAAGCGTTGCAAAAAAATTTTGAAAAGAAAAATGTGCGTGACGCATTGCGTCATAAGAACAATGAAAAATTAAAATAAAATTGTTCTGTATGACATTTGACTTTCATCTCTCGCAAATAAAAAATATTGCAAATAATCTTTGGCGGCAAAACCATCATTATAAAATATGGGCATTTCATGCACCAATGGGTGCAGGTAAAACAACTTTAATACATGCGCTTTGCGATGTTTTAAAAGTAACGAGTGTAGTTAGCAGTCCAACTTTTGCAATTATAAACGAGTACCAAAGCCCGGTTGCAGATATAATTTATCATATGGATTGGTACAGGCTAAAAGACGAAATGGAAATTATTCAATCCGGCTGCGAAGATTGCATTGAAAGCGGTAATATTTGTTTTATTGAATGGTCTGAAAAGGCACCGGATTTACTTCCGCAAAACAGCTTGCAAATTAATTTGGAGATTGTGAATGAGTTTGAAAGAAGATTAATTGCAAAGCCATTAAACAATTAATGATTATTTTTATACTGAACACAATCTAAAGCATGGCGGCAAATAAACCACTCATCAGCAGCGGGATTAGTTTTGAAACACAGCCAGAAACGCTCGATATAAAACATGCAAGTGCAAGATTAACCATTGGCATTCCTAAAGAAACTGTTTTACAGGAGAATCGTATTTCACTTATTCCGGAAGCAATAAATGTACTTGTAAATAACGGGCATGAAGTAATCATTGAAACCAAAGCGGGCGAAGGAAGTAAATATTCCGATGAAGATTTTCGTGAAGCCGGTGCTCATATTGCACATGATAAAAAAGAAGTTTACAAAGCGCCCGTGCTTATTAAAAGCGCTCCGGTAATGGAGGAAGATGTTACTTTTCTGCAGCTTAATCAAACAATTATTTCACCCATTAATATTTCCATGATTAAAAAAGGCTTGATGGAAAAATTAATGGCAAAAAGAATTACAGCACTTGGTTTCGAAATTATAAAAGATGATAGCGGCACATTTCCCATCGTGCGCAGCATGAGTGAAATTGCGGGCAGCGCTGTTATGCTCATTGCGGGTCAATATTTAAGCAGTACAAGCGGTGGTAAAGGAATTTTATTGGGTGGCATTAGCGGTATTCCTCCAACAAAAGTTATCATTATTGGCGCAGGTGTTGTTGGTGAGTTTGCAACACGTACAGCTTTGGCAATGGGTGCATCGGTAAAAGTTTTTGATAATAATGTTTATCGTTTAAAACGTTTACAAAATAATTTAGGCATTCGTGTGTGGACGAGTGTTATCGAGCCGCGCATTCTTGCCAAGCAATTAAAAACCTGCGAGATTGCTGTTGGTGCACTTACAAATGAAGGTGGGAGAACACCAATCGTTGCAACGGAGGAAATGGTACAGGCTATGCGACCAGGTAGTGTAATAATTGATGTAAGTATTGATAGGGGTGGTTGTTTTGAAACAAGTGAAATTACTACACATGAACATCCAACATTTGTAAAATATGGTGTGATACATTATTGTGTACCCAATATTCCAAGCGGGTTTGCGCGTACAGCAAGTCATGCTATAAGTAATGTGTTAATGCCGCTGTTGCTTTCTGCAGGCGATGAAGGCGGGTTGGAAGAAATGGTATGGCACAACTTCAATTTGCGCAACGGCGTTTATTTATATAAAGGGCATCTCACAAATTTTTATATCAGCCAAAGATTCGATTTAAAGTTTACAGATTTGAATTTATTAATTGCAAGCAAACGATAGTTTATCTTTTTCTGTCAAGCATTTGAACATCTCTTGAAAAACTTTCTTCCAGCGATATAATTGTATCGGTTCGTTCAATACCTTTTATTTTTTGCAGCTCATCATGCAGAACAAATTTTAATTCGCCAATGTCTTTACAAACTATTTCAGCAAACATGCTGTAGTTTCCTGTTGTATAGTTAAGCCGAACGATCTGAGGAATTTTTTTAAGATCTTTTGCAACAACATCATATAAAGAACTTTTTTCAAGATAAATACCAATGAATGCAATTACATCGTAACCTAACAACTTATGATTAATATGAAGTTTCGTTCCTTTTACTATGCCAAGTTCCTGCAGCTTTTTTATACGCACATGAATAGTTCCGCCAGATACAAATAATTTCTTTCCAAGTTCTGCATAAGAAATGTTTGCACTTTGCATCATTGCCTGAATGATCTGCAAATCGAGTTTGTCAATATTTAATTGATCTGTCATAATTAACAACTAAATTAGAAAATATTTAATTAAATATAGTTTTTGTTAGATGATTTCTATAATTTTAAAATTTAGCTTGAAAAATTTATATCGAATAGTGAATGTGCCTTAATATTGCAGTAAGAAATTATAGTTCTTTATACTGTGGGGTGTTGAAATCTTTGGCAGACATGCCCTCTCGTCTCGGGGGTGGGGATAACAGGACAAACAAAATGTAGAGCCGACGTTACTTTTGGTAAGGCCGACCAGGGTTGACCACTAAAACTTTGCATTTTGGCTAACTGCCCCGTGGAGGTTCGAATCCTCCCCCTACAGCTTTTGAAAGCCTTAATCTTTTAATTGATTGAGGCTTCTTTATTTATATCATTCACGAATACTTCTAAAAAATCCATTCGAAGCTTTTCGGGTTACTACAAAACCCTTTTTTGCATTTGTAAATATTTCAAGCTTTTAAGTTTGCTCAAATCGATATTGCTATGCAAAAAACTTTTGAAAAACAAATCCCTGCCGAAAAACAACAATCGCCCAACATAAGCAAAAGTGATTTACAAAATCCTCCTATAAAAGAAATTAAGAAAGAAGAGGTTTTTAACGATGTAGAAGCATCTTTGGCAGCTGCAATTGCTGATTTAATCATTCAGCAAAACTTAAGTTGAAGTATATAAGGATGGAATGTTTGCTTTAATACTTTTTAATTCTGAAGCATTTTCCTATTTATTAAAGTTTTGATCTTAGTTAAAAAAAGTTGTAATAAACTTGGTGAATTACGAATTTCCCGTAGTTTTACGAAAAATTCGTAGATGGAAAAACTTTCAGCTCAGGAAGAAGCGTTAATGCAGGTAATATGGCAATACGGAGAAGGTTCAGTAAAAACTTTTCTGCAAGAATTCCCCGATCCCAAACCACCTTACACAACAGTTGCATCAATTGTAAAAAATTTGGAAAAAAAAGGTTTTGTTGATAGCCACATGGTGGGTAATACTTTTATTTATTCTTCTCTCGTAACAGAAGAAAATTACAAGCAACAATTTATGCAGGGCTTCATTCGAAATTATTTCAACAATTCTTACAAAGAGATGGTGAACTTTTTTGTGCAGCAAAAAAAATTAAAGTCGAAAGACTTGCAGGATATTATTGAAATGATCGAAGACAAAAACAAAAAAAAATAATTGTATGAACAGTTTAGAAGAGTACATGCTAAAAGTCTCTGCATTCTATGCAGCGGCATATTTTTTCTATTGGCTTGTGTTAAGCCGGCTTACAAGTTATAAAAGCAACCGCTTTTATTTACTGTTTACTTCACTGTTTGCTTTTATAACCCCATTACTGCAGCTCGATCTTTTTCTTAGTCCGCAAACTATAAATAACTCTGCATTTATAAATTATATTCCGGCTATTAATATTACCGGAACGGAATATGTGCCCGCTGAAAGTTCAATAAGTTTTTCAACAATATTTCTTTCGGTTTTTATAATGGGAAGTATTATTTGTCTTTTACATTTCATAATTCAGTTACTATCTTTTAAAAAAGTTACTGCTAATGCAAAACTGGTAAGCACTGTTTTCAACATAAACATTTATCATCTTGATATAGATATAATGCCTTTTTCATTTGGCAATGCTGTGTATGTAAATCAAACAAAACATTCCTCAGCTGAACTTGATGATATAATCAAACATGAATCTGTTCACATACACCAGCAACACACAACAGATGTAATTCTCGCAGAAATTATTTGCATATTGAATTGGTATAATCCATTTGTATGGTTGATGAAAAATGCTATCAAACAAAACCTCGAATACTTAGCAGATGACACCGTATTAAAATATGGTGCTGATAAAAAAAGCTATCAATATCTCTTATTAAAAGTTACAGGTTATTCGCCTTTTCAAATTGTAAACAGTTTAAAAATTTCTTCTCTTAAGCAGCGTATTTCTATGATGAACAAAACAAGAACATCAAGAAAGCATTTGCTGAAATTATTATTTGTATTGCCGGTACTTGCTTTTATGGTGCTTGCGTTCAGAAACACCAATACAAGCGCAATTAGTGGAGAAGCTAATTTGCAGGAACAATCATTTATCTTAAATGAACTAAGCTATAATATTCCTGATGCTAAAATTGATATGCTTGTTAAAAATGCAAACAACAATAGTTTGTTGCAGGTTGGAAAACCATTCAGTATTTCAATTATAAAAAATGAAAGAGACAGGTTAAAAACTTTGCTTGAGAAGAATGGGTATAATAACATCAGCAATAATGCAATTAGTTTTTTAATTGATTCATCTTCGGTAAATAACAGGTTTGCTGTGCAGGTGAATATTGATTTGGAAAGAAAATCAGTGACCAATAATTCAGGTAAGCAAACAAAAAATAATACGGTTTTACAATCAACAAAAGATGATCGAACAATTGCTTCATCGGTAAATAAAAAACAGGCACCGGCAAAGGTTTAATCAACATTTATTAATCATTAATAATTACTTCTTTAAAAAATAATAAATAAAGAAGCGGGCAAGCTATTGCGAAGACTTCTGCATGTAATGTTTCAACAATCATAATAAAAATAAAATTCAGCGAATATGAATTTCAACCGTGTTAATAATATTACGGGATGGGCAATCTGTGCCTTCGCCTGTTCGGTTTACATTCTTACAAGTGAAGCTGGTGGCAGCTTTTGGGATTGCGGCGAATTTGTAAGCAGTTGTTTCAAATTACAAATTCCACATCCGCCGGGAGC
>JBEHXR010000099.1:0-11317 GCA_048498595.1 Bacteroidota bacterium | reverse complement strand
TATTACTATTTACAGTTGCTTATTTTTTATTGGGTGATGATGAAAGTTTTAATGCATCTGTATTTGGTTTTCCGCTGGTTGATATTGGTTATGGTTTTATAGTGTTGGCTGCTTTAAGTCCGGAATGTTTTTTATACAGATACGAATCAAAGATCACTACAAAAATTGCAACGCTGTCTTACGGCATTTATCTCATACATAAAATTGTCATTCATATTACGCAAACACAATTTTCAAAATTGAATTTGCATAATGATTCAAACATGATGTTTATTATTTGCATAGTAACAGTTACCATCATGTCTTTAATCACAAATGCAATTATTGAAAAGCCATTTCTAAAATTGCGAAAGAAAATTTTAAGTAAAAAGAAGATTGAAAAAAATGAGATAGCAGAAGTTGTAATCTAGTGAGTTTATATAAAAAAAAGAAAGCAACAGAAATTACTTACTAACCCTGTTGCCTTCGATAAGCTTCCAAACCGAGGTTCTTCCGCTTACTTGATTTTCCGACCGAAGTCTTCAATCAAAATGATTTTTGAATTTGGCTTCAACCGTTATGATTTCGAACCGAAGTTCTCCATCTTTCAATTAATTCCCTATTCGAAAATCTGTAATTTTAAATTTGCTTCTGTCTTGCTGCAACCACCACCGAAATGCTGGTCAGTACAAGCAGCAGCATTAAATTCAATCTTACTCTGTAAATATACTATTTCAGAATAGCGGTTTCCAAATTTTTTTTCTTGCTTTTATACACGTGTTTTATACTTTTACGTGCAGGTATTTTTAAGGCTTATAAACATATTTTTGAGGGATATAAACATTATAAGCGATATTGCTTCATCATCAATTTAAAATAAATTTCTATGGCACGTATTGCTATGCTTGGTTCAGGTTTCATTGGTCGTTTTTATGCAAATTCTATTCAAGGTCAGCGAAGCAAAGATAAAATTGTAAGTATCTACGCACGCAAAAATGAAAATGCAAAAAAGTTTGCAGAGGATTATGGCTGCGAACATTTCACTTCAAATATGGAGGAAGCGATTGCGCATCCAAATGTTGATGTGGTTTGTATAGCGTTGCCAAATAATGTGCATGAAGAAGCGGTAATGCTCTGCTGTAAACATAAAAAAGCGGTTGTTACCACGAAGCCTTTGGCGCGCAATAGTGCAGAAGCTTTGCGCATGTTAAAAGCTGTTGAAGAAGCGGGCATTTTTAATGGTTATCTGGAAGACCTTGTTTACACGCCGAAATTTTTAAAGGCGCATGAAAGTGTAAAGAACGGAGCATTGGGAAGAATTTTGTGGGCGAAGTCAAGAGAAACGCATCCTGGTCCGCATAGCGATTGGTTTTGGAATATTGAACTGGCAGGCGGCGGTTGCATTTTAGATTTAGGTTGTCATTGCATAGAAATTACAAGAAGTTTTATTGGGAAAGATATTAAGCCTGTTGAAGTGATGTGCTGGGCAGATACACAGGTTAAACCTATCGAAGCGGAAGACCATGCAATTGGTTTGATTAAATATGAAACCGGTGCAATTGCGCAGTTTGAAGTGAGCTGGACATTTCGCGGCGGTATGGATTTACGCGATGAAGTGATGGGAACTGAAGGAACAATTTGGATAAATAATTTTTTGCGTACAGGTCTTGAAATGTTTACAACAGGCAAAGGCGCAGATTATGTTGCAGAAAAGGCAGAGAGTAATAGTGGCTGGTTATTTCCTGTTGGTGATGAAGTGAATGACCTTGGTTATAATCACATGTTTACAGACATGTTTGATTGCATGGAAAAAAAGAAGCAACCGACAGAAACATTTTATGATGGTTATGTTGTAAATGCAATTATTGATGCGGCATACAAATCTGCTAAAACAAAATTATGGGAGCCTGTGAAGCTTGAAGTTTGGCGCGGACAAGAAGGGTTATCAAAACCAAGTAACCTTACAGATTATGATGCAGATAATTATTTAGTAAAAGAAGAAATAACACATTATGGCGCTAAAAAACTTATTTTAAAAAATAAGAAGACAGGCAAATTTGAAGAAAGAATTTTAGAGTAATCTGCAAATACGGTCAGACGCTTTAAAAGCGTCTGACCGCTCTCGAGTAGCTCCGTTTTAATTTCCAATCATCTCTCTCGCGTTTTCAATTGCTGCTGCAGTTGGTTTTTCGCCGGCAAGCATTTGGGCGATTGCCTGTATGCGCTCATCTTTATTTAGCAAGCGAATACTTGTGCGCACTGCATCATTTTTAATTTGCTTGTATACATAAAAATGCGCGTCGGCTTTGCCTGCAATTTGTGGCTGATGTGTAATTGAAATTACTTGCCGCTGTTTTGCAAGTTGCTTTAAAATAATGCCCACTTGTTTTGCAGCTTCGCCGGAAATTCCTGTATCAATTTCATCGAAGATCAGTGTTGGCAGATTTATTTTTTCTGCTACCAGCGATTTTATGCAAAGCATCAGCCTGCTTAATTCGCCGCCACTGGCAACTTTATATAAAGGCTCAAAACGGTTACTCTTATTGGCATCAAACAAAAATTCAATTGTATTTTTTCCAAACTGATTTAATTCGACATCAGTAACTGCAACTTTAATTTTTGCATTCGGCATTCCAACTTGTATAAGCAAACCGTTCACATTTTTTTCAAACGATGCAATTATTTTTTTTCTTTTGTTTGATAATTCGTCTGCTATTGTTTCAAGTTGTATTTTTTGCTCATTGAATTTTTTTTGTCCCGATGCAATGGCTTCATCTATGTTTAAAACTGCATCTAATTTCTTTTGTAGTTCATTTTGTATTTGCAATAATTCGTTTGTTGATTGAACACCATGTTTTTTCTGCAAACGATAACCTTGCGCTATTCGCTCATTAATAAAGTTGATGCGTATTTCATCGTAGTTTACATCATGACTTAAACTTTCAAGTTCATTGCTAATATCGGCCAACTCAATTTGCGTGCTTTGCAAACGCTGAATCAATTCACCTAAACTATTATTGAAAGAAGCAAAAGCATTTAACTTGTTTATTAGTTGTTTTAATGTTTGCACAAGCGGCTGCTCACTTTCTTTTAATTCATAAACAGAAGAAGTAAGCGCAGCTTTAATTTCTTCTGCATTGCTTAAAGTTTGGAGTTCATTATCCAAATCTTCTAATTCATTTTCTTTAAAGCCAGCTTCGTTCAATTCATCAAATAAAAATTGGTTGTAATCAAGTTCTTTTTGAAAATTATTTTTTTGTGCAGTGAGTTGTTCTAATTGCTGCTGCGTTTTTTTCCAATCATTAAACAGCAAAATATATTGCGCTAATAATTTTTCATTTCCTGCTAAAGCATCTAACACTTCTCTTTGAAAATCTGAATCGCCTAATTCTAATGTATCAAACTGCTGGTGCAGATCAACCAGCATTGAAGCAAGTTGTTTTAGCTGTTGCAAATTCGCCGGGGTATCATTTATAAACCCCCGCGATTTTCCGTTCGTATTTATTTCTCTTCGCAAAACCAACTCATCATCTGTACTAAAATCATTTTCTTTTAAAAAGGCTAAAACATTTTTTCTCTTTTCAATATTAAATACACCTTCAACAAAACATTTTTTTTCTTTACTTAATAATGAAGATGAGTCTGCACGTTCTCCTAAAATCAAACTCAGCGCGCCAACGAGAATGCTTTTTCCTGCACCTGTTTCGCCGGTGATAATATTAAAATGTTCAGAAAAATTTATTTCAATTGAATCAATAATTGCATAGTTCTGTATGATAAGATGCGTAAGCATTATTCAGGCAAAATAATACAAACTCACACACATTTATGCCGCCAGATAAAGTATAATAAATTTTTTCGTCACATTTTCCCCTCAATAAATTAAAATCATCAAGCAACCCTTTCAAATGAAGCTTGGTTTGTTATAAATCGATTGCTAACAGTAAGCTCTATTTCCGTCACCAATAAATTAAATTATATGAAAAATTCTCTTTTCAGAACTCTGCATTTTACAGGGTTTTGTTTTGTGCTTCTGTGTTTTTTAATAAACACCGGCTGCCAAAAAACTACTGATGCCAAAGCAGTAAATGCACAGTCTAACCTGGCAACATCACAAGTAAAAAATGGTTATTCTCTTAGTAATTTTTTTACCGTTAATCTTAATGCAAACGTTGGTGGTTATAATGCAGCACACATTAACCCGAAATTGCATAATGCCTGGGGAATGAGTGAAAGCCCGGGCGGAACATTCTGGGTTTCTGCTACAGATGGTGGTGTAAGTTTTGTATATGACAGAACAGGCGCGCAAGTTTTAGATGCAGTTACTATTCCATCACACTTAAAAAATGCAAACGGAAATCCAACGGGTCAGATTTTTAATGGTACTGCTGATTTTATAATTCCGGGAACAGGCGCAACTGCCAAGTTTATTTTTGCGAGTGAAGATGGAACTATCTCCGCATGGAATGGAGGTTCATCAGCAATATTGGTTGCAGACAGAAATGCGAACGGCTCAAGCTACAAAGGGCTTGCAATGGCAACCAATGATGGAGCGAATTATTTATATGCAACAAATTTCACAAAAGAAAAAATAGACATTTTTGATAAGGACTTTAAACACGTTAATACAAAAGGATTTTGGGATCCTGATGTACCAGCACACTATGCGCCTTTTGGAATAAGAGCAATAAATAATATGCTCTATGTAACCTATGCATTACAAAATGAAGATGGTGATGACGATTCAACCGGTGCAGGATTTGGATTTGTTGATGTTTATTGGCCGAATGGCACACTTGCAAAACATTTTGCTGCGCGTGGTACTTTAAATGCGCCGTGGGGATTAGCAGAAGCAACGCCGGCGCTACTAGGCAAGAGCGCACTTTTAGTTGGAAATTTTGGTGATGGTCGCATTAATGTTTTTGATTGGGATGGAAATTTTATTGGACAACTATCACAAAACGGAGTTCCTGTAACTATTGAAGGATTATGGGCAATTGAAAGTGGTGTTCCGAAAACAAGCGGAGCTACGCAACTTTATTATACTGCAGGTCCCAACGACGAAGAAGATGGTGTATTTGGGTTTTTATTTAAGCATTAGTTGTTGGTTTATTCACTTCAACCCCGGCATGCATGTGCCGGGGTTTTTATTTTATATAAAAATTGGAAATTAAATTCAACAAAAAACTTTACTCAATTCATGCACTTATACTCCAGTATGATAGGTAAACATTAAAAAACCTTCCTCATTATTATTCATTTATACAAGTGAGCGAGGTGTTGAATGTTTTGTACAAGATGTTTTATAGAAGGTGGCATCTGCTTTGCAAATCACTATGTAAAATATTTTATCAAAACATCTCAGAAAATAACAACATGCAAAAAATCTTTTTAAAACAAACATTAACATTATTAATGTGTAGTGCATTTGTGCTACGTGCATTCTCGCAAGACACCACAATGTCGACAATGTCGGGCACCTCGGCAATGTCTATAAAACCAATTAATAATTTCAGCACTTTTTCAATTGGTATAAATGTGGGTGGATTAACGCCATCTGTACCAATTGGCGGCAGTAATAATTTCACACATCCTCAATGGGATTTGGGTTATGGCTTATACATTAAAAATCAATTTACACATTTGCTTGCTGTGCAGGCAGAATTTTTAAGAGGCAATGTTGAAGGAAATAATAGCGATGCTTTGGGTAACGGAACACAAACATCAAATCCTTACAAATCTTTTAAAACAAATCTTAACTGGTCT
Source organism: Bacteroidota bacterium (assembly GCA_048498595.1). GTDB lineage: Bacteria > Bacteroidota > Bacteroidia > Chitinophagales > Chitinophagaceae > Parafilimonas. The sequence continues at coordinate 5,572 of JBEHXR010000099.1, read as the reverse complement.
GGTAGTGTAAGTGGTGTTGTAACTTTTGGCAACATTAATTGGTTGAGCGATAAAAATACAGTGATACCTTATGTATCTGCCGGTGCAGGTATCGCAGGCTATAAACCAATTCTCACTACTACTTCAGGTACCGAAGTAAAATATAAAGAAGGCGATAAAAGCATTCATGAATTTTTTGTGCCTGTTGGCGGCGGTTTAAAATTCCAGGTAGCACAAGATGTAAATATTGATCTTGGTTTCAGAATGAATTTTGTTGACGCAGATAATTTCGATGGATATAATTCCGGTGGTTATCATAAAGACAAATTCTCTTATGCATTCGCAGGAATTGAATTTGCTTTGGGTGGAAAACCCCAGTTAATGACAAACAATCCTGTTAGTCAATTCAAAAAAGATTTGATGGATGAGAACGAAGCATTGAAAGCTTCTGTTACAGCAACAGCAAATCAAAATGCAAGTGAAATAGATGCGTTGAAAAATCAAATCGCCGATATGAAGAAAGATGCAGATAATGATGGCGTTCCTGATTATTTAGATAAATGCCCAGGCACACCGGATAGCGTTAAAGTTGATGGTTCCGGTTGTCCTTTACCTAAGATGCAACCGCCACCACCTCCGCCTGCACAAACAGTTGTAGTAACGGAAGAAGACAGACGTGTAGTGAACGAAGCAATAAAAAATCTTCAGTTTGATTTTGGTAAATCAACTATAAAACCTTCATCTTATGCAAGCCTGGATAAGGTTGCACAAATCTTAATCAATAAAAACTTTAGTTTGAAGTTAGCCGGGCACACAGATAATATCGGCTCTGATGATGCCAACATGAAATTATCTAAAGATCGTGCGGAAGCTGTGAAAGATTATCTTGTTTCTAAAGGTGCAAATCCTTCACGCATTGAAGCAACAGGCTATGGCGAAACACAGCCAATCGCATCAAATAAAACGGCAGCGGGAAGAGCAAAAAACAGGAGAGTAGAATTTACATTATATTAATTTAAAGTCCGTATATCTGGAAAGGCCGCTCAATTTGAGCGGCTTTTTTCTTATAAAAAAAAGGCAAATTTTTTGTAGTTTATCGTATAAATCGCACGATGCAATTGCTGTCATTTGAAACGAAGATTAATTTTCTTCCTGAAAATATTTTATCCATCCAGGAGGTGATTGTTCACCTGACAAAGCTGAATGATAATGTAATGGTGTACGTGAAAAAAATTTATACGGATACAAAAGCAGGTTCCAAAATTTACGAGATGAGCAATGGGCTTTCTTGTACAAAAAATGAAGATGGCAAATGGTTCATTATATAGAAATTTCAACTAAACAAACTTCCTGTGTAGCCCGTATTGTTCGGTTTTTTTCCCAAATGTTCATACGCTTTATGTGTTACTTCTCTGCCGCGAGGCGTACGTTGTAAAAAGCCTTCCTGAATTAAAAAAGGCTCGTACACTTCTTCAATCGTTCCCGGCTCTTCGCCTACTGCAGTGGCAATGGTTGTAATGCCAACAGGTCCACCCTTAAATTTTTCTATTATGGTTGATAAAATGCGATTATCCATTTCATCCAAACCATGCTCATCAACATTCAACGCTTTTAATGCATGTTGCGTAATGCCTAAATCAATAATGCCATCATTCAACACTTGCGCAAAATCTCTTACACGTCTTAATAAGCCATTGGCAATTCTTGGTGTACCACGGCTTCTTCCTGAAATTTCTTTTGCTGCATCATCTGAAATATTTGTATTTAATATGGATGCGCTGCGCTGAATAATTTTTTTTAAAGTATCAGCATGATAATATTCGAGTCTTGATTTTATACCAAACCTTGAAAGCAACGGCGCCGTTAATAAACCACTTCTTGTTGTTGCACCAATTAATGTAAATGGATTTAAGTTAAGTTGTATACTTCTTGCATTCGGGCCAGTATCAATCATTATATCAATTCTAAAATCTTCCATCGCTGCATATAAGTATTCTTCCACCACTGTGCTTAAGCGATGTATTTCATCAATAAACAAAACATCATTTGGTTCAAGATTAGTGAGTAAGCCCGCAAGATCTCCTGGTTTTTCAATAACAGGTCCGCTGGTTTCGCGAATGTTTACGCCTAATTCATTCGCAACAATTCTGCTTAAAGTTGTTTTACCCAAACCTGGGGGACCATGAAATAAAATATGATCCAATGCTTCGCCGCGCAACTTTGCAGCTTTTATAAAAATGATGAGATTATCTATCAATTGTTGCTGCCCTGCAAATTCAACAATATGTTTTGGCCTGATATTATTTTCAAACTCTTTTTCTTCAACGCTCAGTTGAGATTTTTCTTTCTGAAGATTCGGATTACTCATGTTATTTTTTAATCAAAATAATTCCCGCAATTATAAACAGTGCGCCAATAATTTTTTCCAAAGTTATTGTTCTTAAAGCTGAACCAAATAAACCAAAATGATCAATTATCAACGACATAAAAATTTGCCCGCTTACAACAAGCGCAAAAGTTAATCCCACGCCTTGCCGCTGATTTATCCATGTTATAAAACCAACGAAGATGGCACCGATAAAACCGCCCAGCCAAATGTACCACGGACCGGTTGACAAAGGTCTTAATGAAACAATCGCATTGCTGTTAATACTTAAATTCAGAAAAAGCAGCCACATAAATCCTGTACAAAAACTTAGCAGCGCACCCATAATGGCACCACCTGTTTGACTGCCAAGTCTTGCGTTTACAACTGCCTGTACCGGAATAATTGAACCCACCAATAATGTGATCAGCATTAAAACATATTTCATCATACTTGTTTTGATTTAAGATGATTAAACTTCTGAAATTATCTTTATTTCTCAAATATAAAATCAGTTGTTCATGCATATTCATTTTATTCAGCACATGCCATTTGAAAATCCCGGCTCCATTGCAGATTGGGCTAAAGAAAAAAATTATACAACCTCTTATACAAAGATTTTTGAAGATGCCAATTTTATATCAATAGATTCATTCGATGTACTTGTTATTATGGGCGGGGTGATGGGTGTGTATGAAGAAGATAAATATGAATGGATGAAAGCAGAAAAAACATTCATAAAAAAATCTATTGAAGCAAATAAAAAAGTTTTAGGTGTTTGCTTAGGCGCACAATTTATAGCTGAAGCATTAGGTGCAAAAGTTTTTGCGCATACAAAAAAAGAAATTGGCTGGTTTGAAGTAGAAAAAGTAGCGTCGCATAAGCTCACAGAAAATTTGCCACAAATGTTTACAACATTTCACTGGCATGGCGATACATTTACTTTACCTGAAAATACCATTCAGCTTTTTAAAACACAAGCTTGCGAACAGCAAGGTTTTGTTTACAATAATTATGTCGCAGGATTGCAATTTCACATGGAAGCAAAAGAAGATTTATTAAATGGTATGACAGAACATGAGCGTTCAGAATTAGTAAAAGCAGATTATGTGCAAACAGAAGATGAAATAAAAAACTTAGCGCCAAAATATATTAGCCAGCAGAAAAAATTTATGTATGATTTTTTAGAAACATTTCTCGCTTTATAAAATTTAATTTGAACAATCGCTGAAACATTGAAACTTTGAAATGCAAAATATAATCTATGAGAGTTGGAATTATTGGCTCCGCTTCGGTTGGGCAAACTTTAGCTAAAGCATTTAATAGTGAAGGTTACGAAGTAATGCTTGGTACGCGCAACACTTCAAAAAAAGATGTAGTAGATTTTAATAATGAAACTAAAATTGATATCGGCACTTTTGATGAAGTCGCAAAGTTTGGCGACTTGCTTGTGCTTTGTGTAAAAGGCGGCGCTGCGCAAGAAGCATTACAGTTAGCCGGCAAAGAAAATATTGCAAACAAAATAATTATTGATGCTACAAATCCCATTAGTGATAAGCAGCCTGTAAATGGCGTATTGAATTTTTTTACTGATATAAATTTTTCGCTGATGGAAGAATTGCAAAAAGATTTTCCTGATGCAAAATTTGTAAAGTGCTTTAACAGCGTTGGCAATTTGCTGATGTATAAACCAAACTTATCATCAACACCAACTATGTTTATTTGTGGAAATGATGCTGAAGCGAAGAAAAAAGTTACGGATATACTTACAGCTTTTGGTTGGGGAACTGCAGACATGGGCAAGGCAGAAGCGGCAAGAGCAATTGAACCATTGTGTATGTTGTGGTGTATTGACGGGTTTTTGAAAAATGATTGGATGCATGCATTTAAATTATTGAAAGCATAAACTATAATGACATCGTTTCTTAATATCATTATTTTACTTGGGGCAATTCAAGGCTTTATCATTAGCAGCCTGCTCTTCTTTTCAAAAAAGAATAAACAATCAAACCGTTTACTTTCTGCATTGATATTCTTAATATCCCTGGCAAGTTTTAATTTATATGCGAGTTATGAAAACTGGTTTAATTCAGATACGCTCAGTTTCATTTCCAATTTCATTCCGCTGGTCGTAATAATGCCGCTTGGGCCGCTGCTTTATTTTTATATTCAATCTTCTCTCGATTCAAATTTCAAAGTCACAAAAAAATTACGCACCCATTTTTATCCCGTAATTATTGATTTGATTCCGCAACTCGCTGCGATTGTTTTTGTGCTTGGAGTAATAACAGGAATTTTAAAAAATCATCCACAGCCATGGGGAAATTTTATTGATACATATAATGTGTATGCTGATATTCCGCGATGGATGAGCGTGAGCTTTTATGTTTGGATGTCGTTAAAATATCTTTCAGCATTTAAGCAAAAACATAATAGTGTATTGAACGGACAAACGAATAATTTTAAATGGCTGCAACAATTCATCCGTGTATTTGCAGCGTTCCAGGTTATATGGTTTTTGTATCTCGTTCCGTATGTTATTCCCCGTTACACAGATGTAATGCTAAATACATTTGACTGGTACCCGCTTTATATTCCGCTGGCAATAATTATTTATTGGTTAGGTATAAAAGGATATATCGTTTCGCAAACAGAAAATGGTCTTATTAAAAAAGCGCAAGCTGTTAATTTAAATTTTTCTGCTGAAGTAATTATTCAAACAATTGCTTCGCTTAAAAAAAGTATGAGCGATGATAAGTTGTTCCTCAATCCAAATCTTAATCTAAGCATTCTTTCCCAACAAACTTCTATCCCACAAAAAACAATTTCATTTGTGTTAAATCAAAACCTGAATAAAAGTTTTAGCGAATTTGTAAATGAATATCGCATCGAAGCCTTTAAAGAAAAACTATTGCAACCCGAAACTGACAATCTTACAATTGCAGGCATCGCGCTCGAATGTGGTTTTAGTTCACAGGCAACTTTTCAAAGAATATTTAAACAATCAACCGGCATTTCTCCGTCTGAATTTCGCAGGTCTGCTTTGCAAACAAATTAGTCAACTATTCATTTTCATCTTTATCACTTCTCAAATCGCGATTTGAGTAATGAAACACTGCTCCTTTATTTAAACAGAAAAGAATTTTGCTGTCTGAATAATTCTTATGAAGAAAATTATTTTTTTATTTTTTGTAATAAGTCATTTCGTCACAAATGCTCAAAACGATT
>JBEHXR010000098.1:0-11328 GCA_048498595.1 Bacteroidota bacterium | reverse complement strand
CGAGCAAACCTCCCTGACCTGCATAAACCACATCAGGCAGGCCTGCAATTTTTTTTACCAGCTTACCATTTGCATCAAGCATTTCCATATAGCCTGATTTGATGGTAACCATTAATCTTCCGTCAGGCATTGCAACAATGGCAAACGGAGCACCGAGGTTGTTCGCAATTTTTTCTACCTTATATGGCGTTATTGTTTTTGCACCTGCAATTCTTGTTTGCCCCGCAAATGCAGGTTTATAATCACTGTTGGGTGATTTTGTTTCTACCGGTGGCAAACCGGTTGTATCTGTTTTGTTGTTGGTAACAGCATTCGTATTGTTATTTGCGCAGCCTGTTGAATAAACAAGCAGCATAATAACCGATAAGAAGAAAATATTTTTTGCCTGCATAAACATTTATTTAAAGTAAAATAATAAGACTCACTCTCAAAGTTATTTTTAAATCTCTCGCCAGGAAGAACTGTTAATAGAATTTATTTGTAGAAATCCGCTTGATATATTCAATCATATATCATGCCTGCCACAATAAAAATTATTGTTTTATTTTTTACTGATATGCCGTTCCTATGGAAACTATTAAATAATAATATTCGCTCTTCATAATTTACACAATCATCATTTTGCATTACAATTGTATTAGTGCAAACCTTTTAATTTAGCGGCAAATAATAATACGTGAAGCATCCCGATAAACTTTTAGTCTTATTAATTATTTTGTTTTTTGTTTTCATGAATGTTGAGGTTTCAGCACAAAAATCAAATGCATCCATCTCAGGAAAAATTGTTAGCGCAGATAGCATAGCAGTGAAAAACGTTACCGTTCAATTAAAGAACGCGCATCGTTCAACAATAACAAATGAAAACGGAAACTTTAGTTTCTATCATTTACCTGCATTGAATGATACGCTAATTGTTTCTTCAATAGCATTAAATTTTTTTAATCAACCGGTTGTATTAAAATCAAATCAACAACTTGATTTAGGAACAATTCATCTCGATTATAATACCCAACAACTGGAAGATATTAGCGTGCAAACAGGCAGCAGCAAATCATATAAAATTGAGAACTCATCTTTTGCTACAAAAACAACGTTGCCGGTAAAAGAAACGCCGCAAACTATCTCAGTAATCACTCAGCAATTGATAAAAGATAAAATGAGCTGGAATGTAAAAGATATTATTAAAGATGTTGCAGGCGTGAATGATTACTCTGGTTTTGATGAATATACCATTCGCGGTTTTAAAGCAGAAAATGCAAGAAACATAAATGGACTGCGCGGATACAGTTCAACTTTTACAAATTCAATGCTTGTAAATATTGAACGCATTGAAGTAATTAAAGGTCCATCGGCAACATTGTATGGCAACTGCGATCCCGGCGGCACCGTAAATCTTGTAACAAAAAAGCCACTATTGAATCAACAACAGAATATAAGTGCTGGTTATGGAAGCTGGGATCATTATCGTGTGCAAGGCGATGTTACAGGACCAATCAATAAATCAAAAACATTGCTTTACCGTTTTAATGCAGGTTATGATACACACAATTCTTTTGTGAATGAATTTTATGCGAAAGCATATCAAATAGCTCCATCCCTATCTTTTCAACCCAATCAAAAAATTTCATTAAATATTGATTTCTCTTTTTCGCATACAAACAGTATTGTTGACCGCGGTCAGCCTGGCATTGAACACAATAATGATTTGCTTTCAACACCGATCAATTTATCACTTACACGGCCGGGCGACTATTTACATGAAAATGATTTCGCAACAGATGTTTTGTTTCAATACAAGATCAATCCGCATATAACATTCAACTCGGGTTATCTCAACTACATCACAAAACAAAATGTTGCCGAGCACGCATTTAAAAATTATATCACTGCAGATTCAGTTAATCTCTATTATACGCAATGGCAATATCATACTGTCACCAATACGCTTTCAAACTATTTCAATTTTAGTTTCAATACAGGTGCGTTTAAACACAACGTCGTTGCCGGTTACGATTACATCAGCACAGATGTTGAATTGAACCAGCAAAGTTTTGAGAATACAACTTTTGGAGAAGGCAACGGAATAGCCGCAACGTTTAGTCTTTTACATCCGCAATATTTACAGCCATCCATTAAAAATTATAAGCCGGCTGAAAGCGATGCAGTTGATCTTGAAGAGGAAGGTTATCATACGCAGGGTTTGTATGTGCAGGAACAAATGAGTTATAAAAAATGGAGTTTATTAATGGGTATAAGAAGTGAATTTTATGCAGATGCAGACGATGAAGATGCATCAACTGATACTTCAACAGATCTTGATGAACATATTCTGCTGCCGCGTTTTGGACTTGTTTTTAATGCTTCAAAAATCTTTAGTGTTTATGCAACGTATAATAAAGGTTTCGATCCTTTTGAAATGAGTACAACACGCCAGATCTTTAATGCGCCATTCAAGCCTATTGTAAGCGAATTGTATGAAACAGGCATTAAAGCGAATCTGTTTCAAAATAAAATGTTTGCAACAATTTCATTGTATTCGCTCGCTGTAGAAAATGTTGCTGTAAATGCAAACGATCCAAACCAACCTGATCTATATGTGCAACGTGGCAGGCAGCGAAGCAACGGCATAGAAACTGAACTGAATGGAAATATAACAGAGGCATTAAGTATTCATTTTTCATACGCTTACAACAAAGCAAAAATTGTGAAGAGCAACATTACTGAAGATGTCGGAAAGATCATTGAAGATGCGCCGCTGCATTCATCAACTTCATGGATAAAATATAATTTCCAAAATAATTTTTTAAAAGGCTTTGCCGTTTATGCCGGTCACACGCAGCAAAGCAAACGCAACACGCTCGTTGATGGATTTACGTTGCCCGGTTTTATTATTTTCAATGCGGGCTTACAATACAACTATAAAGCTTTTACCATTGCTGCAAACATTGAAAATCTCACCAACAAAAAATATTGGTTAAGCGCTTATAACAACATAAGCAAGTGGCCAGGCGAACCACGCAATTTTATGATGACGGTGGATTATAATTTTTAAATTGAAATAAAAAGAATCTCCTGCATTGATATAAATCTATTGGCGGTTTGATGAACATTTCCAAACATACAGGAGCAGTTAATCTCTCTTTACCATTCCTTATCTATAGATAAGATTGGGTATAACTCAGGTATAACTCAAGTATAATTTAGCTATAACTTAGCTATAAGACAAAATACAATTTACAAAGAGGCAACAATGTATTGGATGATAATAACAAGTTCTGTTTTACAACTTCACTAATTTTGCAGGTTCTTTACCGACAAACGACGTTGAAAGAAAAAGCATTTTCTGTTCGCTGTAAAGAGCCTTGATAATTTAAAAGAAATATCAATTCTAATTACAATCCCGTCGATTTTTCCATTGTTTCCGTATATCGCGTGCCCACTATATTAATATTAGCAGAAGCTATTTCAATTTGCTTGAGTTCCTCATGAGTAAACACAATATTTGCTGCGCCAACATTTTCCTGCAAACGATGCAATTTTGTTGTGCCGGGTATTGGAACAATCCATGGTTTTTGTGCGAGCACCCACGCCAATGCAATTTGTGCAGTCGTTGCATTTTTTCTTTCAGCAAACTGTTGCAATAAATCCAACAACGTTTTATTGGCAGCACGTGCTTCTTCAGTGTATCGTGGAAGAACGCTGCGAATATCGCCTTCCTGAAATTTAGTGTGCTCATCTATTTTGCCTGCAAGAAATCCTTTACCCAAAGGGCTAAATGCAACCAAACCAATTCCCAATTCTTCAATGGTTGGAATAATTTCTTTTTCATGCTGCCGCGTCCACAAAGAATATTCACTCTGCAATGCACTAACAGGTTGTACAGCGTTTGCCTTACGAATTGTTTGCGCACCTGCTTCACTCAAACCAAAATATTTTACCTTGCCTTCCGCAATTAAATCTTTCACGGTTCCTGCAACATCTTCAATCGGAACATTTGGATCAACCCGGTGCTGATACAACAAATCAATCACATCTGTTCTCAATCTCTTTAGCGAACCTTCCACCGCTTTTCTTATTTGTTCTGGTTTGCTGTTTACGCCAACCATTTTTCCATTCTGGATATTAAAACCAAACTTTGTTGCAATAACAACTTTATCACGCAGTGGCACTAATGCTTCGCCAACAATTTCTTCGTTGGTGTAAGGACCATATACTTCTGCCGTATCAAAAAAATTCACACCCAGTTCAACTGCTTTTTGTAAAAGATGAATGGCATCTTTTTTTTCGGGAAACGGATAATAAGAAAAACTTATTCCCATACAACCCAAACCAATGGCTGATACTTCAAGACCACTGTTTCCTAATTTTCTTTTTTGCATATAATTGATATAAATTATTTTTTAATTGAGTACAAAATTTATACACGAATTTTATAGCGTATCGCTACTGATTATTATTGCTATTCATTTTAACCTGTCTGAGCAAATGTGAAAAAGTGAGCGAACCCATCTTCCATTTGCCATTTTCTTTAATGTAAACTTCAGTCACCATAAAAGGATTTGTAACGGTATTGCCACCTACTTCTGCAACCAAATCAATATCGTTTAACAATATGGCTGTATTGCCAAACATGTTCACGATTATTGCATAAACCTGCGCTTGTTTATACCAGATGCCGCCGCTTTTAATCGTGGCAAGTTCTTGTGTCTTGCCCCAGGTTCCGCCCATGTGAATAAACATGGCTTTATCATCAAACAACTTACTTAAAGAGTCAACGTTTTTATCTGCCATCCATTGCCATTTTTGTTTTGAAAGGTTGATGACTTCCTGTTGTTCAGGTGTATTGTTTGTTGCTGTTTGAATGGATTCTGTTGGTGGATGCTGCTGTGCATACGAAGATTGCACACTGATAATTAATAGAAACAGTCCGAGAATTTTTACTTTCATATTTTATTATTTAGAAATGAGCAGATGCTTTAATTAAATTTTGATTTGATTTAATTTCCCAACTTTCTTTCACCTAACCATTTCACCATTTTAGGGTCGCGATGATCGAAGAACAAACTTGCATTAGTATCTAATGACTTAATTGCTTCCATATCTTCTTTGCTCAATTCAAAATCAAGGCTGTTGAAGTTCTGTTCCATTCTTTCTTTATGAACTGATTTCGGAATAGCTATAACGCCTCGTTGTGTAAGCCAGCGAATGACAACCTGTGCAACCGTCTTGTTATACTTCTTTCCAATTGAAGCAAGCAATTCATTATGAAAGAGATTATTTTTTCCTTCAGCAAATGGTCCCCAACTTTCTATTTGTACATTATTTTCCTGCAAGAATTTTTGTGTTTCAATTTGCTGATGAAAAGGATGCGTTTCAATTTGATTTATTGCCGGAACAATTTCATTATGAATGATGAGATCAATAAGTCTATCCGGATGAAAATTGCTCACACCGATAGCTCTTACTCTTCCTTCTTTATACAACTCCTGCATGGCTCTCCATTCACCATACACATCGCCAAATGGTTGATGTATTAAATACAAATCCAAATAATCTAACTGCAATTTTTTAAGCGAATTTTCAAAAACCTTTTTAGTTCCATCGTAACCATTTGATTGTATCCAAAGTTTTGTTGTGATAAATAAATCTTCTCTTTTAATCCTGCTATCTTTTATTGCTTTGCCAACTGCTTCTTCGTTGCCGTAAGATTGCGCTGTATCAATCAGGCGATAACCTACATTGATTGCATCTCTTACACTTCGTTCACACTCATCTAAATCTTTCACCTGGAAAACACCAAATCCCAGGATGGGCATTTTTACTCCGTTATTCAGTTTTACTGTTTGCATTAACGTTTCTTTTTGTAACGCAAAGTTGCCTGCATTTTTTTGTGGGCATTGTATACAGATTACGGTTTTATCTACCAATATTGCTGATTATGGCTTGCAGCTTAATTAAGGTTTAATTAAAGCAGTAGCTTTGAAATTGATAAACAGAAATGTTATGAATAATATGAGAAGATTTGAAACGATAAACGATTACAACGTTTTTAATAATAATGAAACATTGCATCCTTTGGTAAGTATGGTTGATCTATCTAAAGCAAGTCCACGCAGTGGTTCAAAAATGTATTTTGGTTTCTATACCATATTTCTTAAAGATGTAAAATGTGGTGATTTGGTTTACGGCCGGGAAACATACGATTACCAGGAAGGCACATTGGTTTTTATTGCTCCGGGGCAAGTTGCCGGTATAAACAGCAACGGGGAAACTTACCAGCCCAAAGGTTATGCATTGATATTTCATCCTGATTTTATTCACGGCACTTCTTTAGGAAGAACTATACATGATTACACTTTCTTCAATTATCAGTCTAATGAAGCGTTACATATTTCTGAACGCGAAAGAAAAATTGTGCTGGATTGCTTTTCAAAAATTCAATATGAATTAGAACATGCGATAGATAACCATAGTAAAAAATTAATTGTAGCTAATATTGAACTCTTTTTAGATTATTGCAACCGTTTTTATCAGCGTCAATTCATAACCCGTGACAGAGTACATAAAAATATTTTAGAGAGATTTGAAAGTTTACTGAACGAATATTTTAACACAGATAAACCACAAAGTATTGGACTGCCTTCTGTGGCATATTGTGCCAATGAACTTCATTTATCAGCCGGCTATTTTGGTGACCTTATTAAGAAAGAAACGGGTAAAACCGCACAAGACTATATTCAGTCAAAACTGATTGATGTAGCTAAGGAAAAAGTATTTGATTTAAACAAATCTATGAGTCAAATTGCTTATGAATTGGGCTTTAAATACCCTCAGCATTTTACAAGATTATTTAAACAACATGTTGGGCAATCACCAAATGAATACAGGATGCTGAACTGACCATCATTTTTTTTATTGCGTCAGCAGGCACATTTTCCATTTGCAACGCTCAATGCCAAGCATAAAATAATTATTTTTTGAAAAAGTAACAGCAATGCAAAGCAGTGCTGCAGGTAGACAAGAACTAAACACCTTGCTCTCTCCTCCTGCTCTCCTTGTGGTCTCCTTATCCTCTCATTCTGGGATCTGTCGTTCATCCTTCGTTCATCCTTCGTTCATGAAACGTTGTTACAGTAAAAACTTAAATAGAAAGTAATTAAAAGAACTTCAGTAACGGAGAGCTGATACTGAACGCTGACAATTTTATAAGAGCATATGTAAATATAAATAGTTTTTGTTTCGCTTTTAAGCTGCGTAACATCATTCCTGTTGCCGCCAAAATTTGTACCGGCATTATACACAAACGATACTACTTTTAGTGCGACTTTTACTTTTAATGAATATTGTTGATCAAACAGGTAATAGTATGAATTTTACGAAACTCGTTCCGAACATTTTTTACGAAAACATAAAAGACGGGCTTGATCTTTTTGTCGATTGTTTAGCATTCACGATTGGCTACAACGATCTGCATTCTGAAAATCCTTGCTGTGTTGTTCAAAAAGATAACTTATCTGTTTTCCTTTTTCAAAATAAAGAATACGCTGATAAAGACAGACCCGAAATCAGGCTTCATACAGATAACATACAGGAAGCCTACGAAAAAATTTCTAACACGCATCCGCAGTTCTTGCATCCCAACTTAAACAAAATAACACTTCGCCCATGGGGCGCTAAAGAATTTGCATTAAGAGATAAAACAAATGTGTGCGTGATTATACAACAATGGAGTTAATATTATGCCTGCGCAGGAACTTTCTTTCCCGGCAAATATTTTTTTGTCAGCCATTTTCTAACAGGTAAATCATACAACTTTAAAAGTATGTACGCAATCGTAACGGCGCCGGTCAATATCAGCAAAGCAAAAGGCCATGCCTGCGAAAATGTTTTATGATTATCTACTACCCATGCAGTGTATATGTACACAAAAGGATAATGAATGATATAAACAGGATAAGATATATCACCAAAAAACCGGCACACAGCTTCTACGCTTTTATTTTTTATGCTGCCGCTTGCACCGAGATAAACAATTATTGGAAAGATGATAACAATACTCAATGCTTCATACAATCCATTCATCCAAAAATAGGCTGTATTACTGCCGCCAATTCTTGGCATTGAAAGAATAACGATCAACAACAAACTGCACCAAACAAATGTGTTGCCCATATTGCCAGGTTTTATAACACGCGCCAGCAACATACCCGCAAGAAAAGGATAACACAATCTTGTAAAACCAATACGCAACTGTTCTGCTGTTAAAGACCATCCGCCAATTAGATCTCCGTTGCTGCTTGTAACTGCATATTGTATTAACGCTGCGGCAGCAATAATCACGAGTATGGTGAGCACCTTTTTAGATGTTCTTCTCAAAACGAGCGCATACATAATATTGGCGATGTACTCAAAGAAGAGTGTCCATGCCGGACCATCAAGCGGATGCATTTCGCCCCAGCCTCTTATATCAAGCGATAACGGAACCGGCAGTAATGTATAACCAATGAGCATTACGATTATCAGTTTCCAAACCGGCGTGCTGCTGAGTGGTGGAAACACGAGAGTTGATGCACTGAAATAAAAACAAATGGCGCCGATCGTCATGCCAATAATGATCATTGGATGTAACCGGATAAGCCTGCGCTTAAAAAAATCTTTTATGCTCATCCTGTTCCACCTGTCATCGTAAGCATGTGCAATTACAAAGCCTGATAATAAAAAGAAAAAATCAACTGCGAGATAGCCATGATTGATATGCATCTTTGTATAATCGCCGCCGGCAAGCGGCTCCATTACGTGCATGCAAATAACCATGATGGCTGCAACACCGCGTAATCCATCCAATATTTTATAATGACTTTTTGAATCAGAAAAAACAGAGCTCACTGTGTTTGTACGCATAAGCAATCAGTTCACTGCAATATACATTTTACAAAATGTTTTGTAAATACCATTTTACTGTTACGACTTAGCATAACTGCAATGTTATAATTGCAACCAAGCGATAATCATTTCATAATTTGCAAAAAAATCAAGCTTGAAAACATACACAGTATTTAAATATTTAGCGCTTGCCGGTTTACTAACGTTTGCAATAAATGCACACGCTCAAACAGATTCCACCTGGACAGAAAAACAATTGATGCAACCGGCAGTTTTAGCAAATATGCTTAAAACAAATGCCGCAAGTGTTACTATAATTAGTGTTGGACCATTCAGCGATATACCTGGTTCAATTCACGTTGGTATGGTAAAAGATGCAGATAACCTTGCAAAATTCAAAACGCAATTATCAAAACTTAATAAAAATAGAAGAATAGTAGTGTATTGTGGTTGCTGCCCGTTTGATCATTGCCCTGATATTCGCCCGGCAATGCAAACATTAAAAGAAATGAAGTTTACAAACTATTACCTGCTCGATCTGCGGCACAACCTAAAAGTGAATTGGATCGACCCGGGATATCCTGTCGTGAAAGAATAAATTCATTGATCAGCTTTTGTTAATCACTTTAAATTTTGGATAAAACTTTTGTATATGTTAAATTGAAACGTAAATAAAAAATCCAAAACAATTTTTCTTGTTTCCATCGTTAACTTTAATATTCACACATTGTTTATGAAGTCCACATTTTGGGTATCCATCTTTTTGATCGGGTGCCTATTTTTTTGCTTGTCGTGCAACACAACCAAAAACGAATTAACTGTTAGCTATAAAAATTTCAATGGCGAAATTGAGCAACAACAAAACCTGGTTTTCGATTTCAACAAAGACATTTATCCTGATAGTCTTTTGCAATCGTGGGACAGTACAGATTACGTAGAATTTAGTCCTGCAGTAAAAGGTGCGTTCAAATGGAACAGCTCAAGTGAATTAATGTTTTCACCTGCGCAGGGTTTTCAACCGGGAACAGAATATACAGTAACATTAACTTCCGCGATACTTAATCACAGCACAACAAAATATTCTTTTGATAAAGGTCCGTTTCAATTTCATACAGCACCGCTGCGCATAACCGATACGCATCTTTCTTATACCCGTGGAAAAAATGTTTCCAATGTAATGGTGCAGCTCGATGTGAATTTTAATTATGAAGTAAAGTTGAATGAAGCTGCATCGCATTTAAAATTAAGTTCGAATGGAAACGCAGTCAGCATTATGTCTGCAAATGATGGTACAGGTAAAACATTGTCGCTTCAATTTAATCCGGTAAATAATCTGGATGAAGAAACACCTTTGAAAATAGAAATGAATAAAGGTATTTCTGTAATACACAGCAAATATGTTTCTGCAAATGATACAACCATCACTGCATCTATTCCTTCGAGGTTTGATTTGGCGGTAACCGGCATTATCTCCAATCATAATGGCAATGAAGGAACAATTACTGTAAACACATCAGAACCAGTTTTAGAAGATAGTTTAAAAAGCATGATAACGATTGAACCATCTGTTCCGTTTGATGTGAGTTTGAATGATGCAGGCTTTACCATCACCAGCACAAAACTTTCTCCTGAACAAACTTACCAGCTTACCATTTCATCACATCTTGAAGGCACGTTTGGCGGAAAAATGAAAACAGATTATTCAGGCTCTGTGTTTTTCGGAAAATTAAAGCCATCGGTTTCTTTTATCAATCAAAAAGGAATGTACCTCTCTTCAACCGGTTATAAAAATCTTGCGCTGAATATTGTAAATGTTCCCGAAGTAACAGTGTCGGTTGTAAAAGTATATGAAAATAATCTCGAACATTTTATGCGCAAAGATCAATCGTATGGTTATGGATATGAAGAAAGTAATAACAACGATGATGACAATGAAAATGATTATAACGGTGGTGATTACATGTATTATGATACCGAAAATTTAGGTGATACCATTTTTCAAAAAGATTACAACACATCAAAATTGCCAAAACAAAATGCTGCTGCCGTTTTGCATCTTGATTTTTCTGATCGCATAAAAGATTACAACGGTATTTATGTAATCACCGTTGCATCAAAACAACATTATTGGGTGCAGGAATCAAAAGTGCTTTCCATTTCTGATATTGGCTTAATTGTAAAGCAGGAACAGAACAACATGTATGTTTTCGCAAACTCCATAAAAGATGCGACAAACATGAAGGATGTGAGCGTTTCATTTTACAGCACGAACAATCAAAAATTATATACGGCAGAAACGGATGCAAGTGGTGTTGCTGTCTTTAAAAATATCAGTGAGCATTCTCCAGGCTTTAATGTGGGAATGGTGACGGCAAAAAAAGATGATGAATTCAGTTTTGTCTGGCTTGACAATAGTTTGATTCAAACATCACGTTTTGATGTTGG
>JBEHXR010000097.1:0-11363 GCA_048498595.1 Bacteroidota bacterium | reverse complement strand
ATATGACGCTGCAATAATATTTAAACAATCAAATTATTTTTTATACAAAACAAAGCAGAATTCATTTTTTAAAAATCAAAAACATGAAACGAGTTAATTACATTTTACTATTGAGCTTTGCAATTTTTTCTGTTGGTAAACTTCATGCACAAAAGGATTACAAAATTCCTGTGCAGAATACAAAAGAAGGTAAGCTTACCTTGAATGATTTTCCGGGTGACTTACCGGTTGAAGGTTACAGCGGCAGCGACATAATCATTACGTCAGATATGGATGAAAAAACACCTGACCGGGCAAAAGGTTTGCAGCCTGTTTATGCCGGCGGCACTGATAATACAGGCATGGCTATAGATGTTGAAAAGAATGGGAGTGAAGTAACGCTGCAATGTTTATTGCCCATTACAAGATCAGCAAACTATAAAATTAAAGTGCCTGATAATTTTAGTGTAGAGATAAGTAATGATTGTGGTCATTCGGGTGATGTGAAGGTAGAAAATATAAAAGGCGAAGTAGCAGTAAAAAATTGCCAGGGCATAAAAGTGAATAATGTTTCTGGTCCGTTAGTGCTTTCAACCATCAGCGGAAACATCAATATTAATTTTACAACGCTTGCAAAAGACCGCACTATTTCTCTTGCATCAATCAGCGGTGAAATTGATGTAACGGTACCGCCAACGAGTGGCGTAAATCTGGAGATGGAAAATATCTCCGGTAATATTTATTCTGATTTTGATTTTCCTTCGGATGATAAAAAGATGAGGCGCATTGGTGGTAACAGCATCAACACAAGTTTAAACGGCGGCGGCGCTGATCTCAAGATCACTAACGTTAGCGGTAATATTTATTTCAGGAAAGGAAAGCCTGCGTAAATCATAAACGCTATTATTCACATAAACTATTCACTACAATTAATAACGATGAAAAATATAATCTTGTTTCTTATTTTTTGCATGCTGAGTTGTTTTACACATGCACAAAAAGTAATTGAAAAGCATTTAGCTTTTACATCAAATCAATCTATAAAACTTGATTTACAAATTGCCGATTCAATCCGCATTATTACATGGGATAAAAATGAAGTATATGCAAAAGCATCGGTGAATGTTAACGATAATAAAGACAATGATATTTATCTCACAGAATTTAACAGCGACGCAAACAGGATAGAAGTGAAAGCAAATTTTGATGACAAGAAAAAAGTGGGATACAACGATTCATGCCACTGCTGCTGCAATTATAAAAGCGAAATTTATTGGGATATTTATATTCCGGAACAATCAGATTTTTCTGTTGAAACGATTAACGGCAACATTATTATTGAAGGCAATACAAAAGCAATAAAAGCGCATTCTATCAGCGGATTTATTGATCTGAGTTTTGCAGCATCGCGTAAAGCCGATCTTAAAATGAGTACCATTAGCGGTACTATTTATACTGATGTTGCGATGGATAAATCTTCAGAAAGAAATGGCGGTAATGCAGTAAATGTAGCATATAATGGAGGCGGTGAAGATGTAGATCTGGAAACCATCAGCGGTGATATTTTTTTAAGGAAAACAAAATAACAGTTAATACTTCTAAGTTGTAACTGTAGTTATGAAGGTTGACAACTTTAAAAAAAATTAATCTTCAATTCTTTGTCTTTATTGTACAATCTATACAACTTTAAATCGCATTTATAAACACTATTCAGCCATGATGTTTTTATGAGCAAGCAGGTTGAAAGAAATATTTTTATTTGATGATAATATTGAAATATCTATCGAGGAAAACTTGAAAAGAATTTCATCCATAAAGAAATTCCTGCATTCAACTTTAACCAATTTATTAGTTTTAGTTCATTATGTTTGTGATGTTAATTATTACTGATGACAGGTATACATTTTCATATTACAAACACAACAATCAATAAGTACTTACCCGTGCTTAATACCCACGATTGTTATACCTGTTCGTTTACAGAGTTTCTTCCTTTTAATTCAGAAATGTATTACTATTCTACATTTAAAGCCTTTGAGGCTGTAATCTCCGCACGGTAAAGTTCCTGCGGCTCAAAAGTTATCTTCTTTATTTATATCAACAGCAAACAGTGTGTGCAGGTGCATCAGAAGCAATTTATGTTACCTGTTTACGCACGATCAGCGTTCATCAAATAATTAAATCAAATTTATTATGACAACGATTGCAGCATCATTGAATAACAAAACTGAAAATACATTTTCCGATTTTACCATCCGCGATAAATTAGGCAATGGTGTAATAGCATTGGACGCAGAAAAAAAGCAATTACTCTTTGTAACAAAAAAATCTCAACCTGCCTCCTGCTTAATTATCGATTTAAATAATTTAAACAGATGTTCGGTTACAAAAGAATATCATAGCATAAAGGCAGGCGATTTAAAAAGAAACAAACTCCACACGTTTTTAAAAAATATTTTTTTTAACCTGCGTTCAGATAACGGACCTGTTACATTTTCTGTTTACAATGCTCAGCAAGATTCAAACGCAGACGTGCGGCTTTTAGAATCTACAGCACAAAAATGGCAAAAGATTGTTTCGAAATTTTTAAAAAATAAAGGGCATAAAAAAGTTTAAATGCCCGTTAACGGGAGGCTGCTTGTATGTTTATGTGCGTTGATTTGTGTGCAGCCTCCTTTTTAAATCAAGCACAATACATTTTTATAACAGCTAAAAATTGTATCTATGAAAAAATTAGAAACCCAGCTTGTAATAGCTTATGAAGATTATAAAATTTTAAGTAATTATATTCGACCTGTTGCTGCATACGACATGAGAAATGCAACATTATTGATGAAAGAAATAGAGAAAGCAATTATTGTTAAAAAAGATGAATTGCCTCAGGATGTAGTGCGGCTTAATTCGAGAGTAGTGGTAAAAGAGGAAAGCAGAAATAAATTGATGGAACTGGTTTTAGTGGTACCCGAAAAAGCTGATATACATCAAAATATGATTTCGATTTTTGCTCCTTTAGGCGTTGCTTTAATAGGATTTAAACAAGGTGTAAAAGTGAATTGCAGTACACCAACAGGCAATAAGTTTTTTACGATTTTAGAAGTGTGTAATAAGAATGCATTCAATTAGTATAAACAAAAGCAGCGGTTTTATTTATTACACTGCTGCTTTTTTATAAATCTTATAAATTCACGCTCATCGTTACGCCATACGTTTTTGGATCGCCTAAATGCACGGCACCAAAATCATAAGCATAAGCAATATATTTTTTGCCTGTTATATTCTGCATCCAGAAAAACAGATCAACATGTTTAGTTGTAAAACCAACGCGTGTATTAAATAAGCTGTATGCAGATTGTTTAATAGTGTTTGCAAGATCAAAATAAGTATCGCCGATATAACTCCATTCACCACGCACAACAAAACTTAGTTGCTGTTTTTTATTAAACATGTATGCGTATTGTGCCGCAAGCAACGATGTAACATCAGGCGTAAAAATTTGTTTTTTTCCATTTAAGTCAACCGCTTCACCATTCTGCGAAATTTTTAATGATTTATATTTTGTATCGGTATAACCAAAATTATAATTCAGTTGCAAACCATTTACAGGCGTTGCTGCCAATTCAAGTTCTGCGCCTTTGCTGTTTAATTTGCCGGTGTTTTTTGTTACTGTAATCGCATCCGGTAGAATTAATGTAGGCACCTGTGCATCGGTTACGTGCGTGTAAAACGCAGTAACATTCAATTGCAATTTATCATTAAACAAACTGTTCTTAATTCCTGCTTCAATATTATTACTGTATTCAGGTTTGTAAGGATACAGCGGTGGCTGCGAAGGATCAGATGATAATTGTGTAAGGCCACCTGTTCTAAAACCACGACTGTACGTTAAATATAAATTTGTGTTGGTTGAAGCTGCATAATTCAAACCAAGCTTTGGAGAAACCGCATTGAAATTAAGTTTGGCTGAGGTATCAGGCAACGTAACGAAAGGTTGTTCACCATCTTTTGCATACTGACCTTCAACATTTAATTTCCTGTCTTCATAGTCATAACGCAAACCACCAATCAAGTCAAGTTTTTTAGTGATCGAATAATTCAATTGACCATAAACTGCAAGACCGTTATTTTTCCCTGTGCTTATATTAATGGTTGAAAAATTTGTATCGGGCACACCAAATATTCCTGCATCTGCTCCATAATGTGTTGCCTGTTTATTAGGAATTGTTTGATGAAAAAAATACATACCTGCAGTCCATTTTAATGCCGATGCAGTATTTGCAGGCGATGTAAAACGAAACTCCTGCGTAAGCACTTTTACATTATTCCATTTATTGCCATAATTATTAATAATGGTTATCGCATCGAGCGGCGAAAAATCTCCATCAAGCGGCGCATTATAATAGCGGTAATTATTTTGCCATGCCGTTAATGAAGAAAAATTAAAACCTGCGCCGGAATGATTAATAGATAAAGACGCGTTCAAAGTATTATCGATCATTTTTGCAACTGCATTTTGCTGAATTTTATACGGTGATGAAAACGCATCATCCACCGTTCCTGATAATGGGAATGTTCCATCATTACGATTCTCCTGGTGCTTAACATTCAACATTACTTGCCAGTTAGCGGCAGGTAAATATTTTAAATAATAGTTGCCGGTGAAAGTGTGTAATTTATCATAAGAAGTATTGTATAAAGTATTTGAGTAAAAACCATCACGTGCATTGTAAACCGCTGCTGCACCAAAATATAATTTATCTTTTATCAATGGCGTGCGAAAACCAACTAAGTAACGTTGCTGATTATAATTGCCAATGTTTATTTCTGCAAAAGCATTGGTAGTATTTGTCGGTTGTTTGGTGATGATGTTTATTACACCGCCCATTGAATTTCTTCCGTATAAAGTGCCTTGTGGTCCGCGCAGCACTTCAATTCTTTCCACATCAAATAAAGTAGCAATATATGTGTCGAGCGAAAACTGGTTTACGCCATCAATATACGTTGCAACTGCAGGTTCATATGATGTTGTTGTAATGCCGCGTATGGAAGTTACGTTTCTTTCATCACCTGAATTATTCGAATACATGTTTGGAATAATTGCCGTTAATTGTTTGCTGTTCCATAAACGAAATTCATTTACCTGTTTTGCGGATAGTGCAGTAATTGCTGCCGGAATTTTTTGTACCGATTCTTCTTTCTTTTCTGCAGTAACAACCACATCATCTAATTGTGCGGTGGCATCTGCAAGTTGCGCGTCAATAGTGTTTGTTGAAGATTTTATTTCAACAGTTTTGTTTTGTGATGCATAACCCACCGATGAAAAAGAGACAATGTATCTTCCTTCATGAATATTATTGATGTTATAATTTCCACTTGCATCTGTAAGTACTGATATGTTTGTATTTAATAAATGAACAGTAACAGCTTTTAATGCGTTCGATCTTTCATCTGTTACTTTGCCGGTAAGCGATGCAGTGTTTTGAGCGAAAAGATGTGCAGCAGATAATAAAACAAATAATAAGAGAGCGATTTTTTTCATGTCGGTCATCATTGGTATTTATTGGCGCAATGTTACGCGTAAAAAAATTATGTGGTATCTAAAAATTTTTTTTCAGATCAACTGAATATGCTTTTTTACAACTACATTTAATCGCTATAATTTTTTATAAAATACCATAACTCCACATGAAAAAATTTTTTGCTTTAGCCATTCCGGTTCTCATCAGTATCTTTTATTTTTCCTGCAGCAACAAACGCAGCGAGAAACCAAAAGTGCTTGTGTTTAGTTTAACAAAAGGCTTTCATCACGAATCAATTCCCGACGGCATTGCTGCCATTCAAAAACTTGGGCAGAAAAATAATTTTGACGTTGACACTACTACAAATGCAGATATGTTTGTTGATAGTGTTTTAAAAAATTATTCTGCTGTTATCTTTTTATCAACCACCGGCGATCTGTTGAATTACAGGCAGAGGGCGGGTTTGGAAAGATATATACAGGCCGGCGGCGGTTATGTAGGCATTCATGCAGCGGCTGATGGAAACTATGATTGGGGCTGGTATGGAAGATTAGTGGGCGGATATTTTTATGATCACCCTGGCATTCACGACAGTTTTCCAAATGTGCAGCCTGGCGTGATGAATGTAGTTGATCAAAGTTTTATTGCAACGAAAGATCTGCCTAAACAATGGAAACGCACCGATGAATTTTACAGTTATAAAAAATTAGACACAGCCAATTTGCATGTACTGATAACGATTGATGAAAGCAGTTATCATGGCGGCAAGCGCATGGGTTATCATCCAATGGCATGGTACCATGAGTATGATGGCGGTCGTGCATTTTATACAGAGTTTGGTCACACAAAAGAATCTTATACAGAGCCTGATTATCTAAAACATTTGTTGGGCGGAATTCAATATGCGATTGGTGATAATCTTGAACTGGATTATTCAAAAGCAAAAACACAAATGCCGCCAGACCAGGATCGCTTCGTAAAAACACAGCTTGTAACAGGAGAATTTTTTGAGCCAACAGAAATGGCTGTTCTTCCTAATCTTGATATTCTCGTTGCACAACGCCGCGGGCAATTAATGTTATATAAAAATGACACAAAGCAATTAAAGCAAGTTGGCACTTTGAATGTTTACTGGCATGCGAATACACCCGGTGTAAATGCAGAAGAAGGATTTATGGGCTTGCAAAAAGATCCGCACTTTGATAAGAACCATTGGATATATTGTTATTACAGCCCGTTTGATAGTTCTGTGAATCGTTTATCAAGGTTCACTTTTATAAATGATACGCTTGATTTGTCAACAGAAAAAGTAATTCTTGAAGTGCATGCACAGCGTGAAATATGTTGTCATACCGGCGGCTCAATTGCATTTGGCCCTGATGGTTTGCTATATCTTTCCACAGGTGATAACTCAACGCCGTTTAATGAGCCCGGCGTAAAATATGTGAGCAATGGTTTCGCGCCGTTGAATGATAATCCTGGTCCCATGCAATACGATGCAAGAAGATCAGCCGGAAATTCAAACGATCTGCGCGGAAAAATTTTGCGCATACGTGTAAATGATGATGGTAGTTATTCTATTCCTGACGGCAATCTTTTTCCAAAAGGCGAAGCTAAAACAAGACCAGAGATTTATGTAATGGGTGATAGAAATCCTTATCGTATTTCTGTTGATCAGAAAAATAGTTATTTGTATTGGGGTGAAGTTGGTCCGGATGCAAATGATGATAGTCTTGCCACACGCGGACCACGCGGTTACGATGAAGTGAACCAGGCGCGCAAAGCCGGTTATTTTGGATGGCCATTATTTGTTGGAAATAATTATCCGTATGTAGCTTATGATTATTCAACAGGTAAAAGCGGTGCACCATTTGATCCTGCGCATCCTGTAAATACATCAAAATATAATACGGGTTTAACTGATCTGCCACCTGCACATCCTGCATTTATTTGGTATCCTTATGCAATATCACCAGATTTTCCTGAACTCGGTACAGGCAGCCGTAATGCAATGGCTGGTCCGGTTTATTATACCGATATGTTCCCGAAAGAAACGCGTCTTCCTGATTACTATAATGGAAAATTATTGATATACGATTGGATGCGCGGCTGGATAAAAGCTGTCACAATGTTACCGAATGGTGACTTCGATAAGATGGAACCTTTCTTTGAAAATATCAAATTGAATAATTGTATTGATATGGAAGTGGGACCTGATGGAAGAATTTATTTGCTTGAATACGGAACAGGCTGGTTTCAAAAAAATCCTGATGCAGGTTTGGCAAGAATCGATTACATATCTGGTAATCGTCCGCCAAAAATTACATCAGTGCATGTTGATAAAGCAACGGGCTTGCTGCCATTCAATATTAATGCAACTGTTGATGCAAAAGATCCGGAGAATGATAAGATCACTTATGAATGGGATTTAGGTAATGGTACTAAAAAGGAAACATCGGAACCACAACTTAATTATACTTACACAACGCCGGGCGATTATAAACTTTCTGTTGTAGCAAAAGATCCAAGTGGTGATTCAGCAAAAAGCGAAGCAGTTGAATTATATGCAGGCAATGAAACACCTGTTGTAAATATTCAGCTTAACAATGCAAACAAAACTTTTTACCTGCCGGGCAAACCAGTTAAGTATTCTGTAACCGTAACTGATAAAGGCGATACATCTGCAATTGATCCGGCCAACTTATTTGTTTCAGCTGATTATGTTGTTGGATTTGATAAAGCAGCAACTGTAAATGCAACACAACTTGAATCATCACCGATGAGTGGAAAAACTTTAATGATGTCCCTTGATTGCAAGAGCTGTCACAAAGAAAATGAAAAATCAATTGGACCATCATTCATGCAGGTATCGCAGAAGTATGCAAAAGATCCCAACGCCGCAAGCTATCTTGTACAAAAAGTGATTAAAGGTGGTAGTGGTGTTTGGGGAGAAACTGCAATGGCAGCGCATCCTAACTTACCTGAAAGCGATATTCAAACAATCATTCAATGGGTGCTTTCATTATCCAATCAATCAGCAATAAAAAAATCACTACCGCAAAACGGAAGTATTACACCGCCTGCAAATACAAAACCTGGTGCTGCACTGGTATTGTCTGCAAGCTATACGGATAAAGGCGGCAATAACATTAAAGCATTAACAGGCAGAAGCTCGGCTGTTCTAAACAGCAATACAGTAATGTTTACAGGCAATGAAAAAACAAACGGGTTCACATCATTTAATTACAATGATCAAAATATAATGATACTGCCAAAAACACAAGGCTGGTTTGCTATAGACAGCATCGATCTGACAGGTGTATCTTCAGTTACTATGATGGCCGGATGGCAAACACCGCCAAAATATGGTTATGATGTAGAATTGCACGCTGATGCGCCGGATGGTAAATTATTAGGAACGGGCAGCTTAACTTCTCCTCAAAATAAGAAACAACAATTTGGAATGGTGCATGTGAATATGCAGCCTGTTACAGATGGTCAATATCATACAATATATGTTGTTGCCAAACCAAAAGATCCGAGAGAAACAGTTACGGGTGGTATTGTATCGCTAACATTCAACTAAAAAATAGAATGGAAAAATTAAAGCCGCATTAAACAGATGCGGCTTTTTTCATTTTATACTTTGCATAAAAATAATCTATCAGCAAAACAACAATTAAAATAACAAGACCAAAAAATTCACGCGTTTCTTCTATCCATGGTTTCTCTGCTTTCATTGTTTCTGCAATGTTTTCTTCGTTGTGTTTTGTAATCCAGTCTATCAAACCATTTGTATCAAATACTTTATAAGTTGCATACACTGCATAAACAGCAATGCCGATTAAATAAGCTGTTGGATAAAATTTATTTCTAAACGCAAGCCAGCACAACACTGCTGCATACAAATAAATAGGCATCCAAACATAAGGATCGGGATCGTTATATTGCAATGCGGCAAACACAATAAAAGTAAAACAGAAAAAAACGTTGAAGATTTTCATCTTTATAAAATATGCTTGCAAAATATGCAATTAAGTTTTGTTTAATGTGAAGATTTCTCTAACCATAGCATTTAGACTTTGTGCGAGTTTCAACTTAAATACTGCATAATAAAAACATCAGCCCAACCAGCAGAAATCATTTCTTTTTCTTTACCATCAAGCTTACCACAATCAATTTCTGCTCGTGATTTTTGAGTTTGCGATTTAGGTGTATTCTTTCCGCTCTCACTCTTTACGCCACCGGATGTATTTTTATTTTTCTCAGCCATAATCCAATTTTTTATTATTGTTTCAAGGCAGGTATCGCTGTATTTTAAAGCTATAAACTATACAACCGGTAAGGTATGACTACGATCATTGCAATGCATGATGCTCGTCGCAATTCACGCTTACTAATGTTATGCAAGTTGAAACAGAGGCGCGTTTGCACCTGATAAAAATCATACACGCAAATAATTTCAATCATCATTTTAATTACAGTGCAGGAAGAATTTTGTATGAAAGATGAAGTATGAGAACACTTATTGCTGCCACCGATTTTTCAAGAACTTCTATAAATGCGCTGAACTATGCTGCAGATATGGCCGTTGCTATAAATGCCCGGCTTGAAATATTACATGTAATGCAAGTGCGTGTTGAAACTGATGTTCCTGCTTATGTTGCAGAACTTGAGGAAGAAATGTATGAGCAGCAAAATCACAAGCTGCAATTGCTGAAACAAAAGCTTGAAAAAAGAACAGCGCATCGCATACCCGTTGTTTGCAATATTATGGAAGGTGCTACGAACAGCACAATAAAAGAAGTTGCTGAAAATAAAAAGCCCGTTGCTGTTGTACTTGGCTCAAAAGGTGTAAGCAATTTGGAAAATATTGTGTTTGGAAGTGTTGCTTTATATACAGCAAAGCATACGCAGTTTCCTGTTTTACTTATTCCTGAAAAGGCAAAGTTTACTACTGTTTCTGCTATTGCTTTTGCAACAGATATGTTGCTTGAAAACTCAACCCAGTTAATTAAAGACGTACGCAGGTGGCTTAACATATTTAATGCAAGACTTGATGTTGTGTATGTAAATGATAATGCAAACTTTAAAAAAGAAAAAGAAGAAGCGTTTACATCCTTTAAAAAGCATCTAATGCATTATGATGTTTATTTTAATTATGTGGTAAATGATTCCGTTGCCGGCGGAATTTTATCTTACATAAAAACAAAAAAGCCTGATATGATGGTGCTCATGTATCACAAAGAAAGCTTTTTACACAAGCTGGTATTTAGAAGCGAGTTTGGAAATATTTTCAAAAGCACTGCTATTCCCTTGTTGGTAATTCCCGGTTAAAATATAACAAGCGTTTTTTTATGAGAAGCATCAGTATCTTAAATGATGGTAATCATCTTTATTGGATGCCTGTGAAATTTACTTTGCACAGTTATAACTTCTGTTAGATTTTTCATTGATGTAGAAAAATAAATTTTATGACTATAGAATTTCATACACCATATCACAAGGTAAAAGAGCAGGTAATAGAGCATGTGCAAAAGAAACTGTTAGAACTGCATCATCGCAATAAACAAATTGCAAGAGCAGAAGTATTTTTTAAAGAAAATGCTGAAGCAAAAGACGGAGCAAAGATTTGTGAAATTGAACTTACTGTTTATGGCGATTCTCTTTTTGTTCGGCGCCATGCAAACAGTTTTAAACAAGCCTCAAAAGAAGCGATTGAAGCGCTGACAACTGAAGTAGATAAACAAGTAAAACTACAAACACAGCCGCCTGATACAGTTACCAGTACAGTGAAAGTTTAGACTTGACAGAAACTTGATAAAATTCAAAATTAAAATCACCCAAAATATTTTTTATGACCAAGAA
>JBEHXR010000096.1:0-11370 GCA_048498595.1 Bacteroidota bacterium | reverse complement strand
GGTGACGATGTCTCGGGCATGCTGCCGCCCGGGCTGACACAAAATTGTTAGAAGAATAAATAAGAACCCTCAAAGAAAACGGCGTTGTCCTAAAAGATGGCGCCGTTGTTATTAAAAACTATGCTGTAACATCTGCTTTCAGAAATGATCCTTCAACACATAAAAACGGTTGCGAACAATAATAATTGTTTTTATTCAGCGTATTTAAGCAATAGATAAATTGTATTTTTCCGCCGTAAAGATTTTTACAATAAATGAAAACCTGTGGCCGACTGTTTGTGTTGATGATTTTAACCTGCTCATCGCTTTGCGGTTTTACCCAATTTCGCAAATACTCTAATGAATTTTTAAACATCGGTGCAGGTGCACGCGGACTTGCCATGGGTGGCGCACAAGTTGCAAGTGCAGAAGATGGCAATGCAGGTTATTGGAATCCTGCAGGTTTAGTAAATGTTATCGATAATCCATCTGTTTCATTAATGCATGCGGAATATTTTGCAGGCATTGGAAAGTATGATTATTTGTCTACTGCAATTCCTATGAGCGGCGGTTATAAAACATTAGGTTTTTCTTTATTGCGATTTGGTGTGGATGATATTCCCAACACTTTGTTTTTAGTACAGCCCGATGGCTCGCTCGATTATAATAACATTCAAAGTTTTTCTTCTGCTGATTATGCTTTTTTAATAAGCTATGCGCAGGTAATAAACGATAATGACACAAGAGCAATAAGCTGGGGCGCTAATACAAAAATTATTTATCGCAATGTTGGAAGTTTTGCGAAAGCATGGGGCTTCGGTTTTGATGCAGGATTTTTATATCGAAGTGCCGGCTTGCGTTTTGGCGTAAGTGCAAGAGATGTAACAACAACTTTTAATGCGTGGAGTTTTTCTTTTACAGATGAAGAAAAACAAGTGTTGTATTTAACGAACAATGATATTCCTGTAAAATCAACCGAGCTAACTGCACCAACGTTAGTGCCTGCGATCGGTTACAATTTCAGGTTTGCAAATAAACTGCATTTACTTGCCGAAGCTGATTTTAATGTAACCTTCGATGGTCAGAGAAATACACTTATCAGCACAGATCCTATCAGCATCGATCCTAAATTCGGAATGGAAATAAATATTGCCAATACTGTTTTTGTAAGAGCAGGTGTTTCAAATTTTCAAAGAGCATTGGCAGATGGTGATACATTAAATCAAAAACGTGTTTGGATCTATCAGCCATCATTAGGCGCAGGATTTAAAGTAGGAAATGTTGCCATCGATTATGCATTTACCAATCTCGCTAACCAAAGCAATCCTTTATATACAAATGTTTTTTCTTTGTACATCGATCTTGTTCCAAAAGGAAAAGAAAAAACACACAAAGGTTCATTCCCTGAATTGCAAAGACCCGGGAAACCAAAAAAAGTAAAAGGTAACTATCCGGTTCCATGAGAAAATATCTGTTCATATTATTCACCTGTTTTATTTGCTGCCATGCAATTGCGCAGCAGTATTACAATGAATGGATAGATTATTCTAAAACCTATTACAAGTTTAAAGTTGGAAGTACCGGCTTATACAGAATTACTACAGCAAGCTTACCAGCTGCACTGCAAAATATATCAACAGATCAATTTCAATTATGGCGCAACGGAAAAGAAGTGGCGCTATATATTGGAAATGGATACATAGAATTTTGGGGAGAGAAAAATGATGGACTGCCTGACAGAAATTTATATAAAGACCCCAACAACCAGCTTTCAACAGATCTAAGTTTGGAAACAGATACGGCTTCTTATTTTCTTACAACAAACGCAGGAAACAATTTAAGAATAGTTGATGATGCAAATAATGTTACGGGCACATTAACACCGGAGCCGTATTTTATCTATCACTATCGTTACGATTTTCAAAACATGATTAATCGCGGTCGTGCCGTTTATTATGGTACAAATGTTTATTCATCTACGTACGACATAGGAGAGTGGTGGAGCAGTAATGAGTTTAGTCCTGGCGGAAACTTAACAGTTAACGCCGGTAATTTATATGCTGCAAGTGGCGCTTCAGTTACGCCGCAATTAAAGGTTGCTGTTGCGGGTAATTCTGTTGTAAACGGAAATAACAGAATAATCAATGTGAATGTTAATGGCTCGCAGGTAATATCAAATTCGCTTACATCAATGAACGCGGCGGTGTTAAGCGGTAATGTAACTGCCGCATTGCTAAACACATCAAGCACAAATTTTTCTATTATAGATAATAATGCACAAACTTCAGATCGTATTGTTGCAGGCTTTATTGATTTGAGTTATGCGCGACAATTTAATTTTGGTGGTGCGCAAAATTTTTCTTTTTTTTTACCGGCAAGTGCGCAAAGCAAGTATTTAAAGATATCAAACTTCAGCAGCAGCAATGCAATGTTGTATGATCTTACCAACAACAAACGTTATGCAGCAAACACGAGTATTACAGCCTTTTTACAATTTGTTTTGCCGCCATCAGCGTCGGATAGAAATTTGGTTTTGGTAAGTGAAGATGCAGGTAATATTCAAACCATAAACAATTTCTCAACAAGGAATTTTCCAAATTATTCTGTAACATCAACCCAAGGTGATTATCTTATCATCTCAAATAAAATTCTTATCGGAAGCAGCAACAGCGGACCTGTGCAATCTTATGCATCCTATCGTGCAAGTGCAGCAGGCGGCTCTTTCAAAACAAAAATTTATGATATAGATGATTTGATTGATGAGTTTGCTTACGGCATCAAACAACATCCGCTTGCCGTTAAAAACTTTTTGCGTTATGCACGAAATACTTTTTCATCAGCACCAAAATTTGCTTTTTTAATTGGCAAAGCCGTTACATATAACGATGCAAGAATGAATGAGAATTCATCTTACTATCAAGAAATTTGTTTGGTTCCAACATTCGGCTGGCCTGCATCAGATAATTTACTTGCCTCAAACGATTTGAACCCAATTCCTGCAACACCAATTGGAAGATTATCTGCAGTAACACAAACAGAAGTGCAGAATTATCTTGATAAAATAAAAGAATATGAATCTGCACAGCAAAATGCAACAGAAACAATTGCCGACAAAGCGTGGATGAAAACGATGGTGAATGTTGTTGGTGCTGATGATGCAGGTTTAAACGCTTCACTTTCTTCGGAAATGAACAACTATGCAACGATTGCAGAAGACACATTATTCGGAGCGAACGTTTATACATTTAATAAAACAACGAGTACAATTGGCGTGAATGTTTTGGATGCTTTGATGACGCAACTGTTTAGTAATGGAATTAGCCTGCTGAATTATTTCGGTCATTCATCTGCATCTATTCTTGATTATAATTTAAGTAAACCGCAGGATTATGATAACCCGGGAAAATATCCTGTGTTTATTGTGAATGGCTGTGATGCGGGTGATATTTTTTCTTTTGATACTGCACGTTTCAGCACATTTAATTCTTTATCTGAAGCATGGGTGCTTGCGCAAGGCCGCGGCAGCGTTGCATATATTGCGAGTACGCATTTTGGCGTTGAAAGTTATCTTGATGTTTACAACAGGGCATTTTATAATTCGTTTGTACGAACAAAATATAATGCGCCTATTTCTTATAACATAAAAGATGCATTAACTACTTTGTTTGGTGGTGGCACAGATATTACTGCAACCCTGCATGCAGAAGAAAATGTTTTGCATGGCGATCCTGCATTAAAAATAAATGCAAGTGCTTTGCCTGATTTTGATATTGAAGCGCAAAATGTAATTACCAATCCAACATTTGTTTCTGTTGCAGATAACAACTTTAAAATAAAATGCTATTTCTATAATTTGGGTAAAGCAACAGGCGATTCCGTTTCTGTTTTAATTCAGCGTAAATTTCCTGATGGCTCAACAGCAGTTTTGTTCTCGCAAAAAATAAAATCTGTTCGTTATGAAGATTCTGTTGAACTAACAATTCCCATTGTTGCAAGCCGCGATAAAGGACAAAACAGTTTAACGGTTACAATTGATAATGATAATGAATACACAGAATCAAGCGAATTAAATAATACAGTTACTACAAACTTTTTTATTTATGAAGATGAACTCACGCCGGTGTATCCATACAATTTTTCTATCATTAATAAACAAAACATAAAGTTGTATGCGTCTACTGCAAATCCTGTTTTACCCATGCGTTCTTATGTAATGGAAATGGATACTACAGAGCTGTTTAATTCGCCATTAAAAACTTCTCAAACCATTGCTTCTGTTGGCGGCGTTATTGAATTTAATTCAACGCTATCGTTTACTGACAGCACTGTTTATTACTGGCGTGTTGCACCTGTACCAACGAGCGGCGTTTATAACTGGAATACATCAAGCTTTATTTATTTGCCAAATGCAGGATTTGGTTATAATCAATCGCATTTATACCAGCATTTAAAATCAACTGACGAAAGAATTTATATTGATAGTTTTAGCCGGCGATGGATGTATGGTAATGTTACTTCGACACTGGGTATGTTTAATGCAGTTTTCAGCAGTGTGTTTAATACGGCTTCCTATTTCCAGGTTAATATAAACGGAAATACAATTACTTCTTCCGCATGTCTTGGCTCATCTGTAATTTTCAATTTGTTTGATCCTGTTACATTAAAGCCATACTATAATCAAACGCTTCCATCAACAAATGGCAACGGTGGTCCGTATGGTGGTTTTATGCAGAGTTACAATGTCGCCTGCAATCAAAAAGGTAGTCAGTATAACTTTGAATTTTCTTATTTAGATACATCAGGTCGGCGCAAAATGCGTGATTTTATTAATTGGATTCCAAGTGGAGTTTTGGTTACGGCAAGAATAATTTATAACAAACCAACTTCTGCGTCGATATGGAAATCAGATCAAAGTGTGTATGGAGTTGGTAACACTTTATATGATAAATTAGAGCAAGTGGGATTTACTGCACTTGATTCATTCGAAAATAAAATTTGGGTATTTGATTTTGAAAAGAATAATTCTTTGTATGTACCTGAATGGCAATTCTCCCAAGGTTTAACGGATCTGATAAATTATAAACGATACATAATATCATCTGATACTTTAGGCTTTATTACTTCTCCAACTTTTGGTCCTGCAAGAGCATGGAAAAATGTTTTATGGAATGGATATAGCTTAGATGCAAAGAGCGGCGATGCGCCAACGGTTAGTGTTATTGGTGTTGATACTTTAGGTAACGAAACAGTTCTTTATACATTAAATAGCTCCCAACAAAACTTTGATATTTCAAGTGTAAGCGTTTCAAAATATCCTTATTTAAAATTGAGAATGCGCAATGCAGACAGCATAAATCTTACGCCATACCAGTTACGCTGGTGGAGAATTTTATATGATCCCGTGCCTGAAGGTGCATTAGCACCAAATGTTTTATATAAGTTTAAAGATTCAGTATCGCTCGGAGAAACAGATAGTTTAGCTATCGCATTTAAAAATGTAAGCGAAGTTCCTTTTGCAGATAGTATTGCTGTAAACTTAACTGTGTATGATGCAAGCAACAATGCCATCAACCTGCCTGTAAAAAAATTAAAAGCATTAGCCGCAGGCGATACGGCTGTCATCAGTTCAAATATTATAACAACATCATTAACCGGTTTAAATAATTTGTATCTCGATGTAAATCCTTTGAATAATCTGCATCAGCCGGAGCAGGTGCATTTCAATAATTTCATGTACAGAAATTTTGCAGTGAATGCAGATAACTATAAACCTGTTCTTGATGTAACGTTTGATGGTGTGCATATTTTAAACAATGATATTGTTGCGGCAAAGCCTCATATTTTAATTAAGATGAAAGATGAATCAGACTTTTTATTGCTGAATGATACTTCACTTTTTACCGTGCAATTGCAATATCCTGATGGAACATTACGGCAATTTTATTTTAATACAGATACATTAGTTTTTACACCGGCAACATCTGGCGCAGATAATACCGCCTCTGTTGACTTCACGCCTTATCTTACAGATGACGGAACTTACCAGTTAATTGTGCATGGAAAAGACAGAACAGGCAACACTGCCGGCATTACAGATTACACAGTTTCGTTTGAAGTGTATAACAAGCCGATGATCTCAAACATGTTTAATTATCCAAATCCTTTTACAACTTCTACTGCATTTGTGTTTACGATTACAGGAAGTGAAGTGCCTCAAAATATCCGCATACAAATTTTAACCATCACGGGAAAAATTGTAAAAGAAATTACTATGCAGGAATTAGGTCCGCTGCACATCGGCAGAAATATTACAGATTATAAATGGGATGGAACGGATCAATACGGTGATAAGCTTGCCAATGGTGTTTACTTATATCGGGTGCTAACAAATCTCAATGGAAAATCGCTTGATAAATTTCCAACATACGGACAGGATGGAAGTGAAGTAAACACTGATAAATATTTTACTAAAGGTTATGGAAAGATGTACCTGATGCGGTAATCTTGCATTATGCAAAAAACAGGTTTAGGTACACGCGTATTTAATTTTATTGTTGATACTTTAATTGTTTTTGGAATAACTTATGGTATTAACACCTGGTGGGATTTTTATGTAATGTACTGGCAATATCCTTTTATTGCTTTTTATGATTTTTTCTTTGGGTTAATATTTATTTATTACACTTTATTTGAAGGATTATTTAAGAGAACACCAGGCAAATGGCTAACTGTGAGTAAGGTTGTAAATAAGCAGGGTGGTAAACCGGCATTCTGGCAAATAATAATTCGCAGCCTGGTAAGACTAACTATTATTGATTGCTTCTTTGTTCCTTTTCTTGACAAACCGTTGCATGATTATTTAAGTAAAACAGAAGTGGTAGAAGCGTAAGCTATTTGAATTTTAAAGTTGAATGTATTCTTAATTTTATGCTATAGTCAGTTTTTTATTTTAAAAATATTTATTGCAATTCATGCGTGAATTCTTTTCAGACAAAAAATTTATCGAATCAAAAGTCAACATACTTTCAAAAACCATTTTAGTTATTATATTAATTTTTTTCTTTTTGCCTCTTATTGTGCTGCCGTTTTTCAACCATCCATCTACTGATGATTATTTTTGCGGTTACCAGCTTCACAATAAAAATTTCTGGCAATATCAAATCTTCATTTATAAAAATTGGGGTGGAAGATTTGCCGCTACATTTGCCGGCTCTTTATTCGCTTATCACGATTTTTTATATTCTCATTATTACTTGCACAGTTTGTTGTTTTTACTCCTGAATTTTTGTTCACTTTTTTTTCTGACAGATTTATTAAGCAAGCACTTTTTAAAAACTGATTATGGCTTTGGAAAAAAGATATTAATGTCTATGGTTTTTCTTGCTTTTGAGATTTGTTGTCTTCCACAAGCAGCCACCTTTATTTTTTGGTTTAGCAGCGCAGTTACATATCAATTGCCAATTATTTTAATACAAATTGAAATAGCGCTTTTCATTTTATACTCTTTTTCGCTTAATAAATCGGTACAAATTATTTGCTTATGGCTGCTGCCGGCACTTATATTTATCATCATAGGTTTTAATGAATTATTTATTATCGTTCAACTATTACTTTTTGCATTGAGTTTTTATTTTAAAACTTATAAAAAATATGCCGGCACATTAAAAGTATTGAGTATAGTTGCTTTTTTCATTAGCAGCGCCTTGGTCATTTTTTCGCCCGGAAATCGCATAAGAATGCATGATTTAGTTTCAAAAAAAATCTATATCGGTATTGCTTCAGTTTGTTATCACAGTTTTGAAACATTGTGGAGTGTTTGTAAAAACCCGCTTTTTTGGTTTATAGGCTTGGCAATTTTTTTTCATGCCTGCTTTAAAAAACAAAGCTGGAAGAACAATGATTATCTTAAAAAAATTGTAAAAAATCAATGGATTTTTATTGTCATTATTTTTGGATATCTTATTGCTTCAGTAACATTACCGGTTGTTGCATTAAAAGGCGGCGTCGTTCCCGACAGGTATTTAAATGCAGTTGCATATCTAATGGTTTTCTTATTACTATTTTATTTTTTTATTGCTGGCATTGCATCCAACTTTAAAATTGAACAATCATCGCTGTTAAAAAACCATTCGCTGTTATATCTTTTTTTATCACTCGGATTAATTTTTAATAACTACATATTTAATGCATATAAATCGATTATAATAGCACCTACTTACAGCAATATTTTAACTGAGCGGGAACATTTGCTGAAGCATGCAGCACAAACAAATAAAATTGCAACGGTTGACGATTATAATAAAGCGGTATCAAAACTTATTCAAACAAAATATCAATCTGGAACGGCAACTTTTCAGCAAATCATAAAACAAGAACCGCCCTTACTTTTTTTTAAAGATGATCTTACAGACAGCTATACAATAGATGTTTTGAAAAGTTATTACCGGCTTGACAGCATTATTGTGATAAACGATTTCAGATAATTCATTTATCAATCTCTAAAACATAAACAGGAGAAAAAAATAAATTATGCTCACCCGCTATTTTCATCACGAGGTTAAGAAAATATTTTATAGTGTTTTGAATTTTAGAATCACCGTAACTGTGCAATGCGTTCGTTATATCAACTTTTAAATTTTTGCTTTTAGCAAATGTTTTTAATTCATTAACATCAATTAGGTTTTCTGTCCAGCTTTCTGTGTATGGGTCGCATGTGTTTGTTAGATGATTGAAACGATAATTTATTTTCTTTGTTTTGATAAAATCAGCAGTAAGTTTTTCAATATCAGTTTTCATCAATCCGCGGCTTTCCTTTGCAAGCAATTCAATTTGATTTTTTATTTAATTCAATCTTTGCATCATTTACAGAAACATCATAAATATCATTGTACACAACTTTCTTAAAGCCTGTTTCTCTTGCGAGGAAGCTTAATATTCCAAATCCGCCGCCATAATCTATAAATGTTGCTTCATTACAGGTATGGTTAAATGTTGAATGGCTTTATTCAATAGTTGCCCATACATGTAAAAAGAATAATGCTGAATGTAAGTGCTTAAATATTTTTTATTGTAGGCTTAAATATTAAGCTGCATAACATCAAACAACTTAATTTTTTGACGCAGGCTGTTTATAGCACGTTCTATAATCTTCATTCAGGTTTACCAGGACGAATGTATATAGAAAATGTTTGCAAGAAATTATTTCAAAACTTTTTCAATTGCTGGTACAAGCGCTTCAGCCCATTTTGCATATTCTTTTCCTGATGGATGCAATCCATCGCCTGCAATTAATGAGGCATTTGTTTTTGCTTCCCTTGTAAAAGGAGTAATATCTGTGTAAGAGATTTTGTACGATAAAGTAATTTCTTTATTGATGGCATTAAACGCATCCAGCTCTTTTCTTATTTGTGCTGTATCGCTGTTTGCAGCAAACGGTGTTACACTATAATCCGGAATTGATAAAACAAAAACATGATCAGTTCTATTCCCTGCCAATGCAATTGCATTTTGCAGGCATTGTGTAAAATGAATTCTGTAACCGGCTGTATCCATGTGCTGATACTGATCATTCACGCCAATTAATAAACTCACAACATCGTATGATCCTTTTGGATTTTGTGCAGCAATTGCGTTTAATAAATCAACCGTTGTCCATCCTGTTGTGGCAATATATTCAAGCGTTGAAAAATTGAAACTGTCTTTTTTTAACAACGATATAGTTTGCGCGGGAAATCTTTCACCTTCACTTACCGATTCACCAATAGTATAAGAATCACCGAGCGCAAGCCAGGTATAATTTGCATTATCGGTTGAATCTTTATTGTTCATAGAAGAATCAATATTACTTATGTTAGGATGAGCACCAGGCTTGGTACAACTCATCAGCATACAAAATAAAAATGTTTGAATTATTACAGGCATAAAATATTTTTTGTGCATAATTCATTTACGAATAAATAAAGCAGATTGTTTTGTTTCTTTAAAATATCAAAAGTTATTTTTGCCGAAAATTAAAACCAGTAGCAATGCCCGAAAAAATTAAAGTAGCTAATCCCGTAGTAGAATTAGATGGCGATGAAATGACGCGCATTATTTGGAAGTTCATAAAAGAAAAATTAATTCTTCCTTACATTGATGTTGACTTAAAATATTATGATCTTGGCGTTGAACACCGCGATGCAACCGACGACCAGGTAACGGTTGATGCGGCAAATGCAATTAAAAAGTATGGTGTTGGTGTGAAGTGCGCAACCATTACGCCAGATGAAGCTCGCGTAAAAGAATTTAATTTAAAGCAAATGTGGAAAAGCCCTAACGGAACCATCCGAAATATTTTGGATGGAACTGTTTTTCGCGAGCCGATAGTTTGTAAAAATGTACCGCGCCTTGTACCTAACTGGACAGCACCCATTTGTATCGGCCGTCATGCGTTTGGTGATCAATATCGCGCTACAGATTTTGTAACAAAAGGCAAAGGCAAACTAACCATACGATTTGAAGGTGAAGACGGCACTGTGATTGAACATGAAGTTTATAATTTTAAAGATGACGGCGTAGCACTTGCTATGTATAATACAGATGAAAGCATCAGTGGTTTTGCACGTGCTTGTTTTAACCAGTCAATCATGAAGCAATGGCCTTTATATCTTTCAACAAAAAACACTATTCTTAAAAAATATGATGGAAGATTTAAAGATATTTTTCAGAAGATTTATGAAACAGAATTCAAAGAAAAATTTGAAGAGCTTGATATAACGTATGAACATCGTTTGATTGACGACATGGTTGCAAGTGCTTTAAAATGGCATGGTAATTTTGTTTGGGCTTGTAAGAATTATGATGGTGATGTGCAGAGCGATACAGTTGCACAAGGCTTTGGCAGCTTAGGTTTGATGACATCAACATTGGTAACACCCGATGGAAAAACAATGGAAGCAGAAGCTGCACATGGAACGGTTACCCGTCATTATCGCGAATACCAAAAAGGAAATCCAACATCAACAAATCCTATTGCAAGCATTTTTGCATGGACGCGTGGTTTAGAGTTTCGTGGTAAGTTAGACAACAATCAACCATTAATTGATTTTTGTCACGCGCTTGAACAGGTTTGTGTTGAAACCGTTGAAAGCGGGAAGATGACAAAGGATCTTGCGATCACCATAAAACCAAAAGTGGAGCATGGTAAAGATTATTTATACACTGAAGAATTTTTAGATGCCCTGGATGAGAATTTGAAAAAGAAATTAAACAAATAACACCTGCTAAACAAAAAGGTCTTTGAAATTTCTTCAAAGACCTTTTTAAATTATTTCCAGAATTACTATTTCACCACAAAATCAAACCCAACATTTCCCCACGCTAATGACACGGTTCCATCATCAGCAATATTAA
>JBEHXR010000095.1:0-11394 GCA_048498595.1 Bacteroidota bacterium | reverse complement strand
ACAATAAAAGGCTTGCCTTTATCAATAAAAAAATTATCGCTGTATACAACGAGCAAAACAAAAAACATGGAAGAAAAAACCGCATCTGTTGTAAACGGGCAGGTAAAGATTAAGTTAGAAGCCGTTAGTTATACAACAGTGATCGCTAAATAATCGCTTCAAAATATTCAAATGAAAAATCTAATACTGTTATTGTTTTTATTTGTTACTGCAAATTCTTTCGCGCAATCATTTCAACCTGTAAATAAAAATGCTTCACCCGAAGCAAGAAAATTATTAAGTTATTTATACAGCATCAATGGTAAATATATTTTGAGCGGTGAACATAATTTTAATGAAAGCATGAATCGCTTTAATGATTCTGTGCACGCAATTACAGGAAAATATCCTGCCGTTTGGGGAACAGATTTTATTTGGAATGGAATGCAGGATAACGGTCAGTCAATTGTTGATGAAGCTATCAAAAAATTTAAAGAAGGGTATATTGTTACATTAATGTGGCACCAGGGAAGACCAACGGACGATCCGCCATACGGATGGAAAGAAAGTGTGCAGGCAAAGCTCACAGATGCACAATGGAAAGAATTAACAACAACAGGCACTGACTTAAATAAAAGATGGCTCGTGCAAATTGATAAAGTTGCTGGTTACTTGCAGCAATTAGATAGTGCGCACATTCCGATATTGTGGCGACCTTATCATGAAATGAATGGTGTTTGGTTTTGGTGGGGAAACAAACCCGGCAAAGATGGCATTCAAAAATTATGGAAGATGATGTATGATCGTTACGTTAATCATTTTCACTTAAATAATTTATTGTGGGTTTGGGGTGCAAATGGTCCGCGTGATATTCCCGGTGATGAAGCGTATGCTTACAAAGATTTTTATCCGGGGAATGATTATGTTGATGTGTTGGGTGCCGATGTGTATCATATGGATTACGAACAAAAAGATTATAATGAGTTGCTTGATTTAGCAAATGGAAAGTTGATCGCATTAACTGAATGTG
The DNA here is from genome assembly GCA_048498595.1 of Bacteroidota bacterium. Lineage (GTDB taxonomy): Bacteria > Bacteroidota > Bacteroidia > Chitinophagales > Chitinophagaceae > Parafilimonas. The sequence goes on along the minus strand of JBEHXR010000095.1, from coordinate 10,385 downwards.
GTGAGTTGCCATCAACAACTATTTTACAGGCACAACCAAAATGGAGTTGGTTTTTAGTGTGGACGAATTTTATTGATGAACCATATAACTCACCACAGCATGTAAAAGAGATTTATGATTTGCAACAGGTAGTAACACATGATGAAGTGAAGACGCTTCAATAAGATCATAAACCACAAAGGCACGGCGGCGCGAAGAAGCACTAAGAGTTTTGTGTCTTCGTGACTCGGTGGTGCAAAAAAATAAAGATGAAAAAACTATTGTTTGCTATTGTTTTATTATCAACTATTCATTCAAACGCACAACAGCAAATGCATTTGAATGATAAAAATTATTTAGAGTATGAAGGCGTGAATGTTATGCTCGCACAGGATTTTTATCCTGAAGGTCACCAGGGCGGCGTTGGTGTTATTCAAAATGGAATTCGCGTTGCAACGAATGGTGATTTAAGATTGGATGCAACACCCGGACAATGGTCGCCCATTCCAAAAGTGGGTGATCACAACGTTGATAAAGCAACACAAACTATCAGCGTGCACATGCATTATCCAAATGAAGATATGGATCGCAAAGGGTTTAATCCAATCATTTATCCTGATCTGCATTTTGGTTATACAGTTCGTGTAATGCCTGCAGGAAAATCATTTAAAATAATTGTTGATCTTGATAGTGCACTGCCGGATGAATGGTATGATAAAGTTGGTTTCAACTTCGAATTATTTCCCGGCGCTTTGTTTGGCAGGAGTTATTATATGGATAATGCGTTTGGTATTTTTCCGCAACAGGCAAATACACAAAATTATATTGATGAAAACGGTGAAACGCAGGTAACGCCCATGGCAACAGGCAACCAACTTACCATCGCACCTGAAGTTGCAAAGCAAACAATGACGATTGAAAATCTTAACAACAATCAACTGCAATTGATTGATGGAAGAGGCAAGTATAATAATGGTTGGTTTGTTGTGCGATCGCTTGTTGCAAAAGGAAAAACAAAAGGTGCGATTGAATGGCTTGTTACGCCGCATGCTATTGAAGGTTGGATGAGCAAACCGGTTGTGCAGGTTTCACAAATTGGTTATCATCCAAATCAACAAAAGATTGCGGTGATTGAATTGGATGCGCATGATCAATCTAAACTCAATGCAACATTATTATGTGTAAATGAAAATGGTGGTTATACAAATGTGTTGCAATCAACACCAAAAGACTGGGGCAATTTTTTGCGTTATCATTACCTGCAATTTGATTTCTCGCAAATAAAAAAGCCCGGCATGTATGTGGTGAAATATGCAAATGATACAACGAATGTTTTTGAGATCAGCGATAGTGTGTATGCAGAAAATGTTTGGCAGCCAACGCTTGAATATTTTTTGCCTGCGCAAATGTGTCACATGCGGGTGAATGATAAATATCGTGTATGGCATGGCTGGTGCCACATGGATGATGCGCGCATGGCGCCTACAGATTCTGATCATTTTGATGGATACATACAAGGCGCATCAACGCTTACAAAATATAAAAGCGGCGAAACAGTTCCGGGCTTGAATGCTGGCGGCTGGCATGATGCCGGCGATTTCGATTTACGCGTTGAATCGCAGGCTGAGACTGTTTATGGATTAACGTTAGCGTATGAAGCATTTGATGTAAAGTATGATAACACAACTATCAACCAGCAAACACATGTTGTAGAGATTCAGCAGCCCGATGGCAAGCCTGATGTATTGCAACAAATTGAACATGGGCTATTATCAATTGTTGGCGGTTATAAAAGTATGGGTAGATTTTATCGTGGCATTATTGAACCAACATTACAACAATACACAACGCTTGGTGATGCAACAAACATCACTGATAATAAATTTTATAATAATATTCCTGCAGATGAAAGAACAACACAAATTGGTTTACCAAACTCGCCGGATGACCGCTGGGTTTTTACTGAAGATAATCCTGGCAGAAGTTTAGAAGTTGCTGGTGCATTAGCCGCTGCTTATCGTGTAATGAAAGGTTATAATGATACAATGGCAAATGATTGCTTAAACATTGCGCAACAAGTTTGGAATGATACGAAAGAAAAATATGCAGGGCAAAGAATTGAACTCGCCAGTGAATTATACATCTCAACAAAAGATAAAAAGTATGCAGACTTTTTAATTGATAATAAAGATGTGATCGCAAAACAAATTAATAATTATGGTTGGGTTGTTGGAAGAGTGTTGCCGATGATCAATGATGCATCATTAACGCAAACAGTTACTGATGCAGTAAAAGTTTTGTTTGATACCATTAAAGCGCAATCAAAAGAAACACCATACGAAGTTCCCTACAAACCAAATATCTGGGGCGCAGGTTGGGATATTCAGCATTTTGGTTACAAACAGTATTTTTTGCATGAAGCATTTCCAAACATCGTTACGGACGATTATATGTTAGCTGCGTTGAATTTTATTTTAGGTTGTCATCCGGGTTCTAATACTGCATCATTTGCTTCAGGTGTTGGCGCCAATTCTATGACGACGGCCTATGGATTTAATCGTGCAGATTGGTCTTACATTCCTGGCGGTATTGCTTCAGGTACTGCATTAATAAGACCTGATTTTCCTGAATTAGCGAAGTGGCCTTATTTCTGGCAACAAGGCGAATATGTTTTAGGTGGCGGTACTACGGATTATTTGTTTTTGGTGTTGGCAGCAAATAAAGTGTTGAATGAATCTAAACCACGAAGTCACGAAGGCATGAAGTAGCACAAAGAATTGTTGTGTCTTTGTGCCTTAGTGGTTCAAAAAATAAATTATGTACGCTAAACTCTCAGAACGGGAAGAATACTTAGCAAAGCAAATTGTAGACATCGCCTTCAAGATTCATAAAACATTGGGTCCAGGTTTGCTTGAAAGCATTTATGCAAAATGTTTCTGTTATGAACTGTTTGTTAGAAAAATAATTTATCAACAACAGAAAGAAGTACCGATAGAATATGAAACAATAATCATTGATGGTGGTTTGAGACTCGATTTATTAATTGAAGATTTAATTATTATTGAGTTGAAGGCTCAGGAAAATTATCATCCTGTTTGGGAAACGCAAATTTTAAGCTATTTGAAATTAACGGGTAAGCGTCTTGGATTTCTTATCAACTTTCACGTGCCTTTAATTAAAGATGGAATAAAGAGAATAATACTCTAAGAAAAAAACCACTAAGACGCAAGGACACGAAGCTGCACTAAACTTTATGCCTTCGTGTCTTAGTGGTTCAAAAAAATAAAATGAAAACAAAATTATTATCAGCAATCTTACTATTCACAACAGCAGCATCTGCTCAAACTACAAATCTTGACAGTATTGAATCGCAGATGCGTTATGCAGCGAAACATGAATTGCTTGATGTTTATTATCCGCGCAATATTGATACATTGTATGGTGGTTATCTAAGCACATTTAATTATGCATTTCAACCAACAGGTGAACAAGATAAGATGATCGTTACACAAGCAAGAAATGTTTGGAGCACTGCAAAGGCTGCTATGTTTTATCATGATACTTCATACATAACAATGTCTCGTTACGGATTTTATTTTTTGCGTGATAAAATGTGGGATAAACAATACGGCGGCTTTTATAGTTTAGTAAAAAGAGATGGAACGCCGAAGAGCATTATTAAAGAAGCATATGGAAATGCCTTTGCTATTTATGGATTGGGCGCATATTATGAATGCTCACATGATACGGCGGCATTAAACTTTGCGAAGACTGCTTTTATGTGGATGGAGAAGTATAGTCATGATCCTGTTTATAAAGGTTATTATCAGCATTTGAACAGAGATGGTTCGCATGTAATAAGAACTGCTGATATAAAAAGTACTTCTGATCTTGGTTATAAAGATCAAAATAGTTCGATACATATCTTAGAAGCGTTAACTGAATTGTATAAAGTTTGGCCGGATGATTTGGTGCGGCAGAGATTACAGGAAATGCTTGAATTAATAAGAGATAAAATCGTTACACCAAAGGGCTATCTGCAAATGTATTTTACTTACGACTGGAAACCTATTTCATATCGTGACTCGGCAGATTCAATCATCAAAAAAAATCATTACATAGATCATGTATCGTTTGGTCATGATGTGGAGACTGCTTATTTAATGCAGGAAGCTGATGAAGCATTGAACGAAAAAGCATCTGAAAAAACTTTAGCGGTTGGAAAAAAAATGGTTGATCATGCATTGAGAAATGGATGGGATAATTCGGTCGGCGGATTTTATGATGAAGGTTATTATTTCAAAAACAAGCCGGGACTCACGATTACTTACAATACAAAAAACTGGTGGGCACAGGCTGAAGCGTTGAATACATTGCTGATGTTCTCTGAAAGGTATCCAAATGATTCTATGCAATACTTGCAAAAGTTTTTTAAACAGTGGCAATATGTGCAAACGTATTTAATAGATCATGAACATGGTGATTGGTATGATGAAGGAATAGATACTGATCCCGCCGCTAAAACAAGATTAAAAGCGCAGATCTGGAAAACTACTTATCATAACTTCAGAGCACTCATGAATTGCATTAACAGGATAGACACAGATAAAAATAAAATTAAAATTAAGCAGTAATTATATAAGCACTTATATAAATGTCCGCACACCATATGCATTGTAGGCTTCCCGAAATTCTTTAGGGGTGCAGCCTTTCTTCTTTTTAAAAATGCGGTTAAAATTTGAAACATTATTAAAGCCACATTTGTAACAAACTTCCGTTACAGATTGTGTAGTATCAATCAGCAAACGCGAGGCTTGGCCTAAGCGAATATCATTAACCGTATCAATAAAAGTTCTGCCGGTTCTTAATTTAAAAAACCGGCTGAAAGAAATATCGGTCATCGAAGCAAGGTGCGCGGCTTCAGAAAGGCTTATATTTTTTTCGAAATTATGATTGATATACTCCATTATTTTTTCAACACGCCTGCTGCCATACGAAATGCTTTCTGAACTGCTGAAAGAAGCGTCTGATAAAATTCTCATATTTCTTGAAATAGAAAGATCATGCAGCACAGACATTAATTCCAACACAGAATCAAAACCATGTTTTTGTGTAAGCGTAATCAACCTCGGCGTTATATGCATAATTGTTTCTCTTGAAAATAAAATTCCGCGCAACGATTTTTCAAACATGTTTTTAATGAAATGCATTTGATTACGGTTCAAAAATTTTTCATCAAAAAGATCCCTGTGAAACTGGATTGTAATTTCTTTTATCTCTTTGCTTTTGCATTTATCATTAAACCAGCCATGTTGCAAATTGGGTCCAACCAAAACAAGTTCATAATCATTTATTGATTCAATGTGATCTCCAATTATACGCTGTGCATTCTTTGCATTTTGGATAAAGTTCAGTTCAAACTCGTCATGATAATGCAACGGAAAATCAAACTGCTTTTTTGTTCTTGAAAAAATAGTAAAACAATCATTTTTGGTGAGAGGAATTATTTCATGCAGTAGTTTGGTAGACATAAGCAACTAATTTAATCAAAGCATACAGGATAAAAATGATCCATCCAATTGTTAAAAAAATATCATCCTTATTTATTATCCCCAGTTCAAGGCTCCGTTATAATTTCTTTATAAATTAATCTGAAATTAAATGAATCTTTTTTCTCCTTCAAACATAAAAATACAAAAAACAGATAAAATAGTATTATAGCCGGATGAACGATTAGAAATAATTTTGATGAAGTGTTGAAGAGAGATAGAGAAAGTTTTTATTGTTGCATTTGCTGATCACAAAACTATTCGATGCACAAGAAAATTAGTTTACTTGCTTTTATCTTTTACATTCTTTTTTGTAAGAGCCATCTTGTCTGTGCACAAACTGCATTACCTGCAGATAAACAAGCCACGCAGCAAACAATTAATCTTTATAATAATCTCAAAAAAAATTTAAGTAAAGGTGTAATGCTCGGTCACCAGGATGATCTGGCTTATGGCGTTGGCTGGAAATATGAAACCGGAAGAAGTGATATAAAAGATGTAACTGGTGATTACCCGGCAGTAATAGGTTTTGAGTTAGGCAGAATTGAATTGGATCATCCGGTTAATTTAGATAGCGTGCCTTTTGATAAAATGCGCATGTTTATTAAAGATGCATATAAACACGGAAGTGTAATTACAATCAGCTGGCATCTGAATAATCCATTAACAGGGCAAACTGCATGGAATCCTGCGGAAGGAACAGTTGCATCTGTTTTACCTGGCGGTGAAAAAAATAATTTATACAATTCATGGCTTGATAAAGTAGCTGCTTTTTTTCAAAGTTTAAAAGATGATAATAATGATTTCATTCCAATAATTTTTCGGCCTTTTCACGAATTAAATGGAAGCTGGTTTTGGTGGGGCGGAAAAAATTGCACGCCGGATGAAACGAAACAACTTTATCAATACACAGAAAAATATTTGCGTGATACAAAGCATGTGCACAATCTTTTATATGCATATAATACAGATAAATTTTTTTCTGCAAATGAATTTCTTGAAAGATTTCCCGGCGATGATTACACAGATGTTTTAGGTTTTGATATTTATCAGCGCGGGAGCAATGAAGATTTTATGAAGGATGCGAATAACATGCTTTCGGCGCTTGATAGTATTGCAAATGCACACAATAAAATTCCTGCACTTACAGAATTTGGTTATGCTAATTTACCTGACAGCTCATGGTGGACTAACGTGCTGCTTCCGGTTTTAAAAAATCACACAATTGCCTATGCACTTGCATGGCGCAATGCAGGTGTAAAGAAAAATGATGACACGGAATATTATGTTTCGTATAAAAACAGTTCGTCAGCGGATGATTTTATTAAGTTTTGTAACGATGATAAAATTTTATTGCAAAAAGATGCAGCTAAAGAAAAATTGTATCAAAAAAATTAGTTCGTTTTTTTTATTACAGAATACAAGCACGTCTGTAGTTTCTACTACGGACTTTATTAAAAAATTGAATTGCCTATATTGAACAGCGAATGAAATTACATGTTATCGATGTTGCCATATTAATTACTTACTTAACGATGATGGTTTTGCTTGGTTTGTTTTTAAGACGAAAAGCAAAAGCCAATAAAGAAAGTTATTTGCTCGGCGGCAAAAAATTGCCGTGGTATCTTTTAGGTTTAAGTGATGCATCAGACATGTTTGATATAAGCGGAACCATGTGGATGGTTTCGTTATGTTTTGTTTATGGAATGAAAAGCATTTGGATTCCATGGTTGTGGCCGGTATTCAACCAGGTTTTCAACATGATGTTTATGGCAAAATGGCTGCGGCGCTCAAATGCAAATACAGGTGCAGAATGGCTGGGAACAAGATTCGGATTAAGTGGCAAAGGCGTTAAAGCTTCACACACGGTTATTGTTGTTTTTGCATTAATTAGTTGCCTTGGTTTTATGGCTTATGGTTTTATTGGTCTTGGAAAATTTATAGAGATTTTTGTTCCGTGGAATGCAGTTCAACCCTACGTTCCTTTTCATATCGCGCCTCAATACGTTGCACAGGTTTATGGAATTGTTTTTTCATTATTCGCCGTTTTTTATTCGGTGCTCGGCGGCATGCATAGTATTGTTTTAGGCGATCTAATTAAATACATAATTATGACTGTTGGTTGCATTGCTATTGCAGTAATAGCAATGCAGCATCTTCATGCAAACAATAACACATTAAACGTTCCTGAAGGCTGGGGTAATCCATTTTTCGGTTGGCATTTAAATCTTGACTGGACAAATTATGTAGCTGCAGCAAACAAAAAAATTGCAGATGATGGTTTTGATTTATTTGGATTCTTTTTTATGATGATGACATTTAAAGGCGTGTTTGCTGCATTGGCTGGGCCTGCGCCAAACTATGATATGCAAAAAATTCTTTCATCACGCTCTCCGAAAGAAGCATCCAAGATGACGGGATTTGTTTCAATTATATTATTGCCGATTCGCTATTGTATGGTTATCGGCTTAACTGTTTTAGGTATTCTTTATTTCAAACAATTAAACATAACGAACGATACAGGCGCGGTGGATTTTGAACGCGTACTTCCTGCAACCATAAATAATTTTTTGCCTGCAGGAATTTTAGGCATTGTGCTAACAGGATTGCTCGGTGCATTCATGGGCACTTTTTCCGGCACTTTAAACGCCGCACAAGCTTACATTGTAAACGATATTTATCTTAAATACATCAACCCAAAAGCATCAAACAAAAAAACCATTACAGTAACATATTTATCAGGCGTGTTAGTAGTTTTAATTGGAATAACACTTGGTTTTTTTACAAAAGATGTAAACAGTATTTTACAATGGATCGTTTCAGGTTTATGGGGCGGTTATGTGGCTGCTAATATTTTAAAATGGTATTGGTGGCGATTTAACGCAAGTGGTTTTTTCTGGGGAATGTTTACAGGTACTGCAGGCGCATTAATATTCTCTCACTTTTTTTCAGGCATTCAATTTCTTTATTTTTTTCCTGTATTGTTTTTAATATCATTAGCTGGCTGTTTAATTGGAACATATTCTGCGCCTGTTACAGACATGGCCGTACTTAAAAAGTTTTATACCAATGTAAAACCATGGGGATTTTGGAAACCTGTTCATGAACTTGTTGTAGAAGAAAATCCGGACTTCATTCCAAACAAAAGATTTAAGCTCGATATGTTTAATGTGGTGGTTGGAATAATTGGTCAGTGTTGTTTAACCATCCTTCCAATGTATTTGGTTTTATGGATGAAGCTGCCGCTATTAATAACAGTTATTATACTAATTATAATTGTAGTTATACTTAAAAAAACATGGTGGAATAAACTGGAAGATTAAAGCAAGTACTGTTATGAGACAAAATTTTAAGCAGCGTCTTCATGCTATTGAAGATAGTTATAACAAATTAATTAATCTTGATAACCAGCCAGCCAAAGAAAGCAACGGCGTCTATTCAAGATATAAAAATCCCGTACTTACTGCACGGCATGCGCCTATATTTTGGAGATATGACCTGAATGAAAAAACAAATCCTTTTTTAATGGAGCGTTTTGGAATCAACTCCGTGTTGAATGCAGGCGCAATGAAATGGAATGATAAATATTTATTGATGGCAAGAGTGGAAGGGGCAGACCGTAAATCTTTTTTCGCCATTGCGGAAAGCGCCAGCGGTATTGATCATTTTAAATTTTGGGATTATCCTGTAATAATTCCTGAAACAAAAGATCCCGACACAAACATTTACGATATGCGTCTTGTACAACATGAAGATGGCTGGATATATGGTTTGTTTTGTACAGAAAGAAGAGATGCATCTGCGCCTGCAGCAGATCAAAGCGCTGCCATTGCACAATGTGGTATTGCACGCACAAAAGATTTAAAACATTGGGAGCGTTTACCTGATTTAAAAACAAAATCACCACAACAGCGCAATGTGGTTTTGCATCCTGAATTTGTAAATGGCAAATATGCTTTCTACACAAGACCCCAGGATAGTTTTATTGAAGCAGGAAAAGGCGGAGGTCTGGCATTCGGTTTAAGCGATAAAATTGATGGCGCCGAAGTGAATGAAGAAAAAATTGTTGATCCCAAAATTTATCACACAATAAATGAATTAAAAAATGGGTGGGGACCCGCACCTTTAAAAACAAAACATGGCTGGTTGCACCTTGCACATGGTGTGCGCAATACCGCTGCCGGCTTGCGTTACACGTTATATATGTTTATGACTGATCTGAATGATCTCACTAAAATAATGTATAAACCGGCGGGTTATTTTTTAGCACCGGAAGGCGAAGAACGAATCGGAGATGTTTCAAATGTTGTGTTTAGTAATGGATGGATTGCTGATGAAGACGGAACTGTTTTTATTTATTACGCATCATCAGATACGCGCATGCATGTAGCTGTTTCAACAATTGAAAAGTTATTGGATTATGTAATGAATACGCCGCCGGATGGATTTACATCCGCTGCATCAGTACAAACTTTGATGAACATTATTGATAAGAACAAAGATTATTTAAATAAGAAAAATGAAACGATATTCGTGAATGGCAGATCATCAAATGTGAATACATAGTTTCTAATGGAAAATATTGCTAAATCAAATTCCGAAATCTTTTACGCAATTCAAAATTTTAAACAAGAAACAGAACAGGAATTATTTTCTATTCTCAATTATTGGATGCAATATTCAGTTGATGAGATGAATGGTGGTTTCTTTGGAAAAATTGATAATAATAACAACGCTGATTTCTCTGCGCCAAAAGGTGCTGTTCTAAATGCAAGAATTTTATACGCATTCTCTTCTGCATACAATCAATATAAAAATGAAAATTATTTACGCATTGCAACGAGAGCATGTGAATAC
>JBEHXR010000094.1:0-11457 GCA_048498595.1 Bacteroidota bacterium | reverse complement strand
GGTTGCCCAATCTTTGCCTTTATATGTATCTGGCTGCGCTTCTAAATTTGGATTGCTCATGTCGCGAATTATCCAACCCATATCATTACTGATTTGCCAGTTAATATCAGTTGGCTTGCTCCAGAACTGAACCGATTTTCCAAAAATATCACTCATGCTTTCGTTAATGGCGCCGGATTCATTTTTATAATTAAGTCCGCTTGACTCTTGCGTAACACCGTGTGTTAATTCATGCCCGGTTACATCAATACCCGTAACACCGCCAGGTTGGTTTGCTTTGGCAGAACGTTTACAAAAATTCATTTCTGTTCCATCCCAAAAAGCGTTATCAGTATATGTAGGATCATTTACATAACTATATAAAGCTGTGCCTGCATCATCATAACTGTTGCGGTTAAAATTCGTTTTGTAAAAAGAATAAGTTTGCGATACGCCGTAATGTGCATCAAGCGCAGCTATATCGGTACCGCTTAAACTCCAATCAGAAGTATTGCTGTTGTAATCGTTTCCTCTTTGTCCGCTTTCACCATGTAATGTGATAACGCCATTACCTTTTGTATAATCTCTCAGGTGATAAGCGCTGCCATCAAAATCTGAATGTATTGTTTGGTTGCCGCTGTAAGCTGTGGTTGCAGTGCCGGTAGCATCAGAAAAGAAGATTTCATCTTTTTTTCCGATCACTTGCGCTGTAATTGCATCTACAAAATAATAAGCGCGGCTTAATGGTTGTCTTGCATACACATCAACTTTGTAACATAAGCGCAAATCTTTAGGTGTTACATTATCATCAGGGCTGTACCAAACCAAATTTGCCTTGGGCAAATAGCTTGCATTTGGATTGCCTGTTTGTTTTTTTATGCCTTGTTCCATGCTTGCATCCTGCCATGCATACAGGTTTGCATGCACATAATTTATAGCAGCGGTTATGCTTTGTGCAGGCGTGATTTTAGAGGTTGCACGTTTATCTATCAATGGATCAAAGTCTGTAACGATTGAACCGCCGAGGCTTTTTAATAATCCATTCTTTGTATGAATAATGAACATGCTGTTTTCAACAGGAATACCTCTGTAGGTTTGATAAAAACGGAAATGAATAAAACCAAGTTTGTCTTGTTCCGTGCGTTTTAAAACGAGATCTGAATTAGCATTTAAACTTAATAATGCTTTTGTTTGAGCAGCATTAAATTTTAAATTCTGATTATCAGTTACAGCAGCAAATTGTTTGCTGATGCCACCTTCGCCACGTATGGACTGGCTGACAGAATTTTGAGCTTGCGCTTTAAAAATTACAAAGCTTAAAAAGAAGAGAGATAGAATTTTCTTAATCATAGTGAACGTTTAATTTTTAAATAAAAGATTGATGCTGTTTAATAAATATTCAAGTTGTACAATTATTTGCTTCATAAAATAATTATGCTTAGTCTTTTTTTAATCAATAAATAAATCGGGAGCTGCTTAGTTAGTTGTAAAGAACGTTGTTAATAGTTCTTTTTTTGTAAAAGGGAAAATTAGCAAAATTTAATTTTAATTAAAATTTTTTTTATTGGGAAAAATAGCAATAATAAACAGGTCAAAATGATTCTGTTTGATTGAATGAATAAATCAATAAGTATCTCATAAAAAGAGGTCGTCTTTTTTAAGACAACCTCTTGAGTTTACCACTCTAAAGAACCCCCAAAGATTTGTTTTTTTCAGGCCGGGCGCAAAGGGAACATTAACACACTAAACAAACAAAATTCAATATTTTATTTTAGATCTTTCATTATACCAATATTTACTCCAAAATTGCTAACTGGTAAATTGCCTACGCCCAGGCCTTTTGTTGCTGCCTGGTAGTAAGGTTCAATTTTTAAATCAAACATGTTAGCAACCGAAGTTTGATAGCCTACACTGAAATTAACAGACGAAAAGAATTTCGTTCCTGTTAATGCACTGAATTTTCTATAAACATCTTTTTGCTCACCATTCTTCATCACGTTATAATCATATTTTTCAGCGTGCGTGATTACCGCTACTGATGTGCCTGCTGCTGCAAATAAATGATTGCTGTTTTTTAGCAGGTTATAACGGATGGCTATGGGAACTTCAGTGATTTTATTATTGCCGTTCAAATTGTCTAACCTTGCTCTTCCTTTTAATTTAAGATTAGATGTGTCGAAATATTTTCCATCGCTATAAAAGTTTGAATGAATACGCTGCAATCCAACTTCAGCACTTATACGATTATTAATTCTGTAACCCAAAGCTATGCCTATTGAATAACCGGGTTTATTGATATGCTGAAATTTAACCGTAGAAAAATCTGGTGCAAAGAAAAATACTCCGTAAAAAGTTTTTGAAGGCGGCTTCATACTTACATGTTCACTTTTTTCGCTAACTGCCAAATCTGTTTTATCTTTTTTAGTTGAACCGTTTGAAGCGCTGGCAAAAACATTATTACCTGCGCTATTTAATTTACCTGATTGCTGGCTAACGTTATTTATACCAGGGTTTGAATTACCTGCAGTAGGTTTTGATTGTTCTGGCAATTGATTTGAATGAATATTATTTTCCTGGTCAGTTAATTCAGCATTTATATTTTTTATTGATGAATGTTCTGCGTAAACATTCTTGTGATTAAGGTTTGCGATGGTTTTTCGATTTGAACTTAATTGTTCCTGAACATTACCTGCAATATTAAATGTAGAATTTTTAGAAGGTTTATCTATGTCTTTATCAGAATTATTATTGTTTTTAGGTAATGCAGTTTGTCGTTTGGCTACTATGTTCGACCGTTTTGTGTTTAAGTTATCAACGATAAAAATGCTTCCGCCCAACAAAACAATCAGCAGCGCAACATACAGCCACTTATTGTTTTTTTTTCTTGGTGCAATAGCAGGCACAGAATGCAGCTTTGCCGCAACAATATCCCAGTTTTTATTATTTGTTTTTAGAGGATATTCTTCGGCGGCCTTTTGAAACAACTCATCTAATCTATTGTTTGATTGTTGCTCCATAATTGAATTCTGTAAATCTTTTACTTATAATTTTTTTTAGTTGCGCTTTTGCTTTTGCTAATGCAGATTTTGAAGTGCCTTCTGATATGCCAAGCATTCCGGCAATTTCATTGTGCGAAAAGCCATCTATAACAAACAAGTTAAAAACCGTTCTGTAAGATTGTGGCAATCGTTTTATTTCACAAATCAATTCTTTGTATAAAATCCTCTGATCTGAATTTTGTGTTCTGTCATCCTCTTCCCAAATATATTCTGGCAATTCGCAAATTTCCGGGGCTGATTGTCCTCTTCTCAGTTCATCTATTGCTGTATTAATCAGTATCCGCTTCATCCAACCCATCAATATTTTTTCTGTATCTAAATTTCCTTCCGACAAATTAAATTTTGGAAGATTGTTAAAGATCTTTACAAAGCCATCGTTTACTACATCAGTTGCTTTTTCGTATTGGTAAATATACCGGAAAACCGTTTTTAAAGCAAAGCCATAATAATGTTCATAAAAAAGCTTCTGACTTTTATAGTCATTCGAAATACAACCCTTTATTAAAATATATAGTGACTCCAATCTGCAAGGGTTAATATTTGTGAATAAAATACGTATAACACTTGGCGCAGGTTGCCCATGATAGGATAGTTATACGGTTTTTCATTTTGAAGTTTTCTTTATAATGAAGATATCTTCCCATAAGCATAAACTTTAAGAATAATAATTTATTGCAATTTCAATTTTATTTCTTTTAGCTTAAAAACTTTTAGGCATTGTGCTGTTCTGAGTTCGTGACCGTTCGAAATTTGAAGGTAACAAAATAAAATAGCCCGCCATAAGGGCGGGCTATTAATATAATTTGTAGTGAATTACACTTTTGCTTCTTCCTCTTTTTTGCCAAACTCAAACTTGATCTTTTGATTTTCCTTGTCTAAGCCGGCTATCAAAATGTCTCCTTGCTTTACATTCAAACTCAATATTTCTTCCGCCAATGCATCTTCGAGATATTTTTGAATAGCTCTGTGTAATGGTCTTGCGCCAAACTGTACATCATAACCTTTCTCTGCAATAAATTCTTTTGCTTCATCAGTTATTTTTAAGGTAAAGCCCATTGTGCTAAGACGTTTATAAACACCCTTCATTAAAATATCTATGATTTCGAAGATATTTTCTTTAGTAAGTGAATTGAAGATAACTACATCATCAATTCTGTTTAGAAATTCAGGAGAAAATGTACGCTTCAGTGCTTTTTCAATAACAGCTTTATTATTTTCTTCGGCATTTTGAACGCGAGCCGCTGTAGCAAATCCAACACCTTCACCAAAATCTTTCAATTGACGTACGCCAATATTTGATGTCATTATGATCAGCGTATTCTTAAAGTCAATCTTCCTTCCAAGCCCATCTGTCAATTGCCCGTCATCTAACACCTGGAGTAATATATTATATATATCAGGATGGGCTTTTTCGATTTCATCCAAAAGAATTACGCTGTATGGTTTGCGGCGAACTTTTTCTGTAAGCTGGCCACCTTCTTCATAGCCAACATATCCCGGAGGTGCGCCAATTAAACGGCTCACTGTAAATTTTTCCATGTATTCGCTCATATCAATGCGTATAAGCGCATCTTCAGAATCGAACATGTATCTTGCCAATGCCCTTGCCAACTCTGTTTTACCAACACCTGTTGGACCAAGAAAGATAAAACTACCTACAGGTTTTTTAGGATCTTTTAAACCAACGCGATTGCGCTGAATTGCTTTTACTACTTTTTGAATTGCCTCTTTCTGTCCTACAACCATTCCCTGCATATCTTCAGCCATCTTGCGCAGTTTTTCGCTTTCAGCCTGAACCATTCTCTTCACAGGAATACCTGTCATCATACTCACCACTTCAGCGATATTTTCTTCATCAATCGGGTAGCGTTTATGCTTGCTTTCTTCTTCCCAATCAGTTTTTGCTTTATCCAATTCTTCACCCAACCGCTTTTCTGTATCGCGCAAGGCGGCAGCTTCTTCAAAGCGCTGGCTTTTTACAACGCGATTTTTTTCAAGCTTGATGTCTTCAATTTGTTTTTCCAGCTCCAATATTGTTTGCGGAACATTTATATTTTTGAGATGCACTCTTGCACCTACTTCGTCCAGCACATCTATTGCTTTATCAGGCAATAAACGGTCTGTCATATAACGATCACTTAACTTAACGCAAGCTTCAATTGCGTCATCACTGTAAGTTACATTATGGTAATCCTCATATTTTGGTTTTATGTTAGTGAGAATCTGAATTGTTTCGTCAACTGTTGGAGGATCAACCATTACTTTTTGAAAGCGACGATCAAGTGCGCCATCTTTTTCAATATACATTCTGTATTCATCTAATGTAGATGCGCCAATACATTGCAACTCGCCTCTTGATAAAGCGGGTTTAAATATATTGCTTGCATCAAGTGAACCGCTTGCGCCACCTGCTCCAACGATCGTATGAATTTCATCAATGAATAAAATCACATCACGGTTTTTCTCAAGCTCGTTCATTATCGCTTTCATCCTTTCTTCAAACTGCCCGCGATATTTTGTGCCGGCAACAAGTGCAGCAAGATCAAGGCTGATAACTCTTTTATCATACAAAACCCTGCTTACTTTTCTTTGAACAATTCTTAATGCAAGCCCTTCAACAATTGCTGTTTTGCCAACGCCGGGTTCGCCAATTAAAATGGGATTGTTCTTTTTGCGGCGACTTAAAATTTGAGAAACTCTTTCAATTTCTTTTTCTCTGCCAACAATTGGATCAAGCGCTCCTGTTTCAGCAAGTTTTGTTATGTCTCTTCCAAAATTATCCAGCACCGGCGTTTTGCTTTTTGCATTTCCGGAAGGTTTGTTTTTTTGTTGAGATGAATAGCCTTGTTTTCTTTCATCTTCAAAATCATCATCGTTTTCATCAGTGTATTCACTGCGTGGTTCATTACTACGTACCATACCTAATTCGTTTTTAAAGTTTTCGTAATCTACATCGTACTGATTCAAAATTTGCGTAGCAATATTTTCTTTGTTCTTTAATATAGATAACATTAAGTGTTCAGTTTCTACCAGCGGACTTTTTAAAGCCTTTGCTTCAAGCACGGTAACACGAATTACTTTTTCTGCTTGTTTTGTAAGTGGTAAACTGTTTATGTTGGCTATATTTTTTCCGGTTTTGTCTTTAACAGCAAGCTCAACTTCTTTACGCAGTTCATAAAGATCAACGTTTAGTTGCTTAAGCACTTTTATAGCTGTATTCTCTCCGTCTCTGATCAAGCCCAGTAAAAGATGTTCCGTTCCAATAAAATCATTACCTAATCGTAATGCTTCTTCCCTGCTATAAGAAATGATCTCTTTCACCTGGGCAGAAAAGTTATTATCCATTTAATTGTGTTTGTACAAGTATAAGAAATATTTTTGAGGTAGTTAAGAAATCTATTCACACATTGTGTTAATGATCTATCAACAACCATTATGAATTTCAAAATTGATACCAGAGAAAAATTTACGATTATTACGCCGCTTATGGATTTTTTTTCTGACAATTTAACAGCGGAGCTAAACGAACTTGTAAGCAGCTATGAACAAAGTAAAATTAATCTTATAATCAATTTTAAAAATGTTACCACTATTAACGATCAAATTACTGAACAAATTGCTGCATGGCAAAATGAATTTTATCATAATAAACTTTCTTTTGTTATCTGCGAAATACAACAGTCCGTTAAAAACTTTTTGGAAGAACACGCAATGGATGATGCGCTAAACATTGCTCCAACCGAAACTGAAGCATGGGACATTGTGCAAATGGAGGAAATTGAAAGAGAACTATTAAACGATGCTGAGTGATGTTTTCATTACATCAGTATCATACGTTCGTTTCTTCTAAATCTTAATCCTGATTAAAGTATGCAGCCAAAATTAAACAATGAAGAAAGCAACGAGAGATACAAAAGAACACTTCGTTTTGGAATAATAGCTTTAGCCGTTATGGTTTTAAATAGTGTGCTTGATCTTGAAAGAGGCTTGCATGTTTCTTTTATTCTTGTTTTAATAATGATTGTTGCTGTTGGTGCAATATTATTTGCCATTTACAAAGGTTATACAAGAGGAACTGTAACTGCAATAGTGTTTATCATCAACCCACTTCTGGTGCTTACAACTTTTGCAGAAGGGCTAAATGCCGGCGGCTATCTCTTTATTCTACCATTGCTTTTTGCTTTAGCTTTTTTAATGAGTAATGCAAGAATGTATCTTTTTGAGATTGCGGTTTACCTTGTTCTAACCGTAGCCTCGTTTTGTATTTGTATTTTATTTTGTGGTAATGATAGTAGCTGGCAACATTTATCGCCTAAGCTTTCATCAAGCATGTTTACTTATAACAGCATTTGCGTAATATGTCTTTGTGCAATTTTTGCTTATACAGGAATTTATTTTGAAAAGCAATACAAGTATGCATTGGTTGCCGCAAAAAATACCGCAGAAGTGCATGAAGAAAAAATTAAAGAACAAAATAAATATCTGCAAGAGATTGCTTATATGAATGCGCACATTTTAAGATCACCTGTAACAAATATTTTAGCACTTGCATCTTTAATTGATGTGGAAAAAATAACCGATGCTGATAATAAAGAAATGATAAAACACTTACAAACATCCGCACAACAGTTGGATGGCGCTATTAAAGAAATCGTTTCAAAAGCTACCAATAAAGAATAACTGCAGCATATTGATTTAAGTATGCACCAAACATGTTGAAAACACATAAAACAGCATCACTTTCAAAATTTGTAATTTTGCGTCGTAATGAATGATAAAAAAATTAAAATAGCAGTTCTCGATCTAAATAATGGATTTGCAAACCAGGGCATGCGTTGCATTAATCATATAATTAAAGAATGGTCTTTAAAGAATACCCTTAGCATACAAGTAGATGTTTTTGATGTAAGACAAAAATTATCGTTGCCTGATTTATCATACGATGTTTACATTTCAAGTGGTGGTCCAGGTTCTCCGCTTGAATCGGTTGGACATGCATGGGATAATAAATTTATGCATTGGATTGATGAAGTGAATGCATTCAACCAGGCTTACAATAACTATCCTAAAAAACATGTATTTTTTATTTGCCATAGTTTTCAATTAGCATGCAGGCATTTTAATATTGCGAATGTTTGTAAGCGAATGTCAACATCATTTGGTGTTTTTCCAATACACATGACAACAGATGGAATGAATGAAATGGTTTTTGCAGGAATGAAAGATCCGTTCTATGCAGTTGACAGTCGCGATTACCAGGTTATTCAGCCTAATGAGAAACGTTTTGACGAAATGGGCGCAAAGATTTTAGCGATTGAAAAAGAAAGACCACACGTTCCGCATCTTGAAAGAGCCATTATGGCAATACGTTTTAATGATTACATGATCGGAACACAATTTCATCCTGAAGCCGACCCAACGGGTATGACAATACATTTGCACAACGAAGAAAGAAAGAAAACGGTTATCGAAAATCATGGTGAAGAGAAATGGCAAAGCATGATTGACCAGTTAAATGATCCGGATAAAATTTTGTGGACACACGATCATATCCTCCCCAATTTTTTAAACATCGCTATTGAAGAATTAGTGGAAGATTAATTTCAACAACATTTTTATTATCGCTTTCAACTTACACAGCAAATTTGTGTTTTAATTACTGCATTGAAACTTAAAAACACAAAAGGATATTCCATCATTCAGCAATGGCTTGCATCTAAAAACATGCAGGCATTTCGTTTCCAGCAAGAAACCTGGCAACATATCATCAATAATAAAAGTGGTTTGGTAAATGCGCCCACCGGTTGCGGAAAAACGTTTTCTGTTTTTTTGGGAAGTATCATTCAATTTATTAATGAACATCCTGATTCGTATCAAACCAAAAAAAATAATGGCTTACAATTGTTATGGATAACGCCCCTGCGTGCTTTGGCAAAAGATATTGGCAGAGCAATGGAAGATGTGATTACAGAACTTAACATGCAATGGGAAGTAGGCATTCGTAATGGAGACACGGATGTTGCGGAACGACAAAAGCAAACACGCAGCATGCCTGAAGTGTTAATCATCACGCCTGAAAGTTTAATGTTGTTATTAGCACAAAAAAATTATCCGTCGTTTTTTAAAAACTTAAACATCATTGCTGTTGATGAATGGCATGAATTACTGGGCAGCAAACGCGGCGTGCAGGTTGAGTTGGCGATAAGCAGGTTGTTAAACGTGAATCGTGAATCGTCAAACGTGAATGAAAAACGGTCAACTGTCAACCGTCAACGGTTAACCGTTCTCTGGGGTATCAGCGCAACCATTGGCAATCTTGATGAAGCGAAAGATGTTTTGCTTGCATCATTATCATCGCAAAAAAAACAAAGCGCTGAAATTGTAAAAGCAAAAATGGATAAGCGCATCGAAGTGCTTTCCATTATTCCCGATGAAATTGAAAAATATCCATGGGCTGGTCATCTTGGAATTAAGCTTGCAGAAAAAATTGTTCCTATCATCGAGCAAAGCAATACAACACTTGTGTTCATCAACACAAGAAGCATGAGCGAACTCTGGTATCAAACCTTATTAAATATTGCACCCCAGTTTGCGGGCGTTATTGCATTGCATCATGGCAGTATTGAACATGAGTTAAGAATTTGGGTGGAAGAAGCATTACATGCACAAAAATTAAAAGCAGTTGTATGTACAGCGAGCCTGGACTTAGGTGTTGATTTTCGTCCTGTTGATACGGTGATACAAGTTGGTTCACCAAAAGGTGTTTCGCGTTTTTTACAACGTGCCGGAAGAAGCGGTCATAAGCCCGGCGATATTAGCAAAGTATATTTTCTTCCTACACATTCATTGGAGTTGGTAGAAGCAGCAGGTTTAAAAAATGCCATCAATGAAAATGTAATTGAAAGTCGCCAGCCCATGTTGTTATGTTTTGATGTGCTGATGCAATATTTATGTACGCTTGCAATTGGTGAAGGTTTTTATGAAGCGCAAATTTTTCAGGAAATAAAAAATACATTTTGTTATGCTGATATTACACAGGAAGAATGGCATGCAGTGTTGCAACAAATAACCGGCGGCGGCAGAGCACTTGAAAATTATGATGAATATAAAAAAGTAGAAGTTGATGAGCAAGGTTTATTCAGAATAAAAAATCGTCGCATTGCTATGCGGCACCGCATGCAGATCGGAACCATTGTTAGCGATGTGATGATGAAAGTAAAAATGATGCACGGCGGTTATATTGGTATGATTGAAGAATGGTTTTTGAGCAGGCTTGAACCGGGTGACGCATTTACGTTTGCCGGAAGAAATTTGGAACTGGTGATGATTAAAGAAATGACGGCGTATGTAAAAAATTCTCCTAAAAAGAAATCTATTATTCCGAGCTGGATGGGCGGACGAATGAGTTTAACTGCGAATCTTGGAATGATATTGCGTCGCACATTTAATAAAGCTTTGCAATCTGATGCAATTGAATTAAAAGCTTTGCAGCCGTTGTTTGAGTTGCAGAAAAAATTGTCGCACATTCCGCAAAGCGATGAATTATTAATTGAACAAATTGAAGCGAAAGATGGATTTCATTTAATTGTTTACCCTTTTGAAGGAAGACAAATTCATGAAGCGATGAGTTCCATTCTTGCTTATCGCATCAGCCAGATAACACCTATCACTTTTTCCATTGCAATGAATGATTATGGTTTTGAATTATTAAGCGATCAACCCATTCCTGTTGACGATACCAATGTGCGTGAACTATTCACAACAGAAAATTTAATTGCAGATATTCAGCGCAGCGTAAACTCTGTTGAGATGGCGCAAAGAAAATTTCGCGACATAGCTGTTATTGGCGGATTGATCTTTACAGGTTATCCCGGCGAACCAAAAAAAGCAAAACATTTACAAGCTTCAGCGTCTTTGTTGTTTAAAGTTTTTAGCGAATATGATCCTAACAATATCTTATTGCGACAAGCTTATCATGAAGTGTTTGAACAACAGATGGAAGAAGTGCGATTACGTACTGCATTGGAACGAATAAGTAATAATGATATCATCTTAAAATTTCCTGAAAGGTTTACGCCGCTTTCGTTCCCGATTATTGTTGATAGCTTAAGCCGCTATAATTTATCATCAGAAAAATTTGAAGACCGCGTAAGAAAAATGCAGAAACAGTTGGAGGAATGATGTCGGTCAGACCTTCAAAAGCGTCAAACCGGTATTTAAAAACTTTATGGAATTGCTGTTTTATTTCATCTCATAAATAAAATTTTATGGCTGAAATTTTACAACAGGAACGTAAACAAAAAGCAGGCGTTCGCAAAACTAAAAAAGCAAGCTTAAGAGTTGATTTAACACCAATGGTTGATCTTGGCTTTTTACTGATTTCATTTTTTTTATTTACAACTACGCTGGCAAAGCCAAG
>JBEHXR010000093.1:0-11468 GCA_048498595.1 Bacteroidota bacterium | reverse complement strand
GCTTGCTTCCCTATTGAAAAATATTTTGCCGCTGAACCTTGCAATAAAAACTGGTAGCTGTGTAATTTGATTGTATCGTACAAAGCATTTGCATTAAAGCCTGGGTCTTTTATTTGAACAATTGCATTATTCTTTTTGATGTTTTTGTTGCCAAAACTTCCTGTAATAAAAAATTCATTTCCGCGCCGTGGATTAAACCTGTAATCAGTATTATAAAAATTATATTGTAAACCGATGCTTGTTGAGTTTACATCCGCAACAGGCGGAAGCGAATTGGTTTGCTTCACAACATTTGTATCAACATTTAAAATATTGCTGCTTGCTGTATTTATTAAAGCTGCACCTGATTGATGTTGCGTTAATTCATATTGCACCGCAACTTGTGCTTTCACATTTACATATTGCGAATCTTGTTTGTATAAACTAAAATTCAAACCAACACCAAAGGGCGAATGAAAAACGTACGGTTGCTGATAAGATAAATTTAGCTGCGGCGATTTTGGTTGCAGCTGCTGCCAGTTTAATCCAAGCGTTTCACCGTTACCAAAAGAATTTCTCAAGCCAACCGTTGCCTGACCTGTAAATAAAAGTTTGCCACCTGTTTCATTATTCTGGGGCAGCAAACCAACCAGAATATCTATACTGTTATTTTTTGTTGGTTGAAGATATAAATGCAAAATGGCGCCGGTGTTCAGCATTTCAATTTGCCAGGGTTGCGATTGTTGTATGTAAGTAAGTAACGATAAACGCTGATTGATTGTATTCAATTTTGCTTCACTATAAATATCATGTTCATGAATTTGAATATAACGCTCCAGAAAAAATTTTGATAAACGCGCATTGCCTTCTACAACTATCGAATCTATATGATACAACACACCTGAATTAATATTAAGATGTGCTGAGATTTTATTATCGTTTATAGAAATGCTATCAAGATAAATGGTTGAAAAAGGATAACCATTGTTGCTGTAATAATTTATTACATCGTTATATAACTGTTCAAGCTTTGCAGTAGAAAAATTTTGTTTAATGAAATTATCCGTGTTATAGCCAAGAGAAGAAAGCAAAATTTTATCAGAATCATTTATCGAAAGCTTTTGCCATTCATATTTTTTACCGATGAAAAGTTTCGTTGATACAGAAAAAGAATCTTCCCAAACAGAATCAACAGAAGCCGTAATAAAACCTTTAATTGCAAGCAACAATGGCAAACGGTTTACATATTGCAGGCAGGTAGTTTTATCATTAAAAACCGATTGAAGATTTAATCTAATAATTTCAGAAGAATCACTTGAAACGGGATGAACAATTAACCTGCAATTAGATTGCGCATCAGCTTTAATAAATAAAAAGCAAAATATAAAAATGAGAATTGCATAAGCTTTATGTTCATTTAATTTTGCCATTTATTTCAATCCAAACAAGATTACAAACTTTATTACAATGGCAGGCATTTACATACATATTCCATTTTGCAAAAAAGCCTGCTATTACTGCAATTTTCATTTTTCAACTTCGCAAAACGCAATGCAGGAAATGGTGAATGCCATTTGCAAAGAAGCAAGTTTGAGAAACGATTATTTGCACGATGATATTGCAACAATTTATTTTGGCGGAGGAACGCCTTCATTATTGCAAATAGAAAATTTAAAATTGATAATTGATAAACTGTGTTCTTTATTTAATATTGATGCAGATGCGGAAATAACTTTAGAAGCGAACCCTGATGATATTTCGAAAGAAAAATTATTGCAATGGAGGCAAGCCGGAATTAATCGCTTGAGCATTGGCGTGCAAAGTTTTTTTGATGATGATTTAAAATGGATGAACAGAGCGCACAATGCAGAGCAGGCATATAAAAGCATTTTGCTGACAAAAGAATCCGGGTTTGATAATATCACAATCGATTTGATTTATGGAACGCCAACTTTAACGGATGAAAATTGGCTGCGCAATATTGAAAGAGCTTTGCATTTAAATATTCCGCATCTCTCCTGTTATGCATTAACGGTTGAAACAAATACGGCTTTACATAAAATGATTCATCAGCATAAAAAACAAAATGTAGATGCAGAAAAACAGAGCCGTCATTTTGAAATGCTTATTCAGCAATTAAATAATGCAGGCTATGAACATTATGAGATTTCAAATTTTGCAAAGCCTGATTTTAGAAGTAAACATAACAGCAGCTACTGGCAAGGTAAACCTTATCTTGGTTTGGGTCCGTCGGCGCATTCTTACAATGGTGATTCCAGACAATGGAATGTTGCAAACAATGCGTTATACATAAAAAGTATTGATGACAATATTTTGCCTTTTGAAAAAGAAACGCTTTCATCAACCCAAAAAATAAATGAATATATAATGACAAGTTTGCGCACCATAGAAGGCTTGTCGTTACAACAAATAAAAAATTTGTATTGCGAAAAAACAAGCGCGGCAATTTTTAATGATGCTCAAAAATTTATTCAGCGTTCATTAGTGAAAAATGAAAATGATTTTTTAATTCTTACAGATAAAGGAAAATTATTTGCTGATGGAATCGCGGCGGATTTATTCAGAACATAATTATCGCAACACCATTGATCTGTCCGCATCTAACCGAATCAAAATAAAAATAAGAATGGTAAAAGTGAGCAATGAAGACCCGCCATAACTTACTAATGGAAGCGGAATACCAATTACAGGACAAAGCCCAACCGTCATGCAAACATTTACTGCGATATGGAAAAATAAAATACTTGCAACACTGTACGCATACACGCGGCTAAAAGTGCTTCGTTGCCGCTCTGCAATTTGTACAATACGAAACAGCATTAAGAAATAAATTCCTAAGAATAAAAATGAACCAACAAAACCAAACGCTTCGCTTAAAGAAGTGAAAATAAAATCCGTGTGTTGTTCGGGCACATATTTGCCGCGTGTTTGCGTTCCTTTTAAAAAACCCTGACCTAAAAATCCACCCGAACCAATTGCAATTTTACTTTGACGCACATTATAATCATCCGGTTTTACGGCAGTTTTGCCTGCTGATTCTGTTTCCATTGCGTGTTTGTTTTGACTGCAATCGTAATCTTTACCAACAGCGCTATAAATGCGCTGGCTTTGATAACACTCAAACACATCATTAAAAAGATAAGGAACGGCAAAACGCTGAATACCGACGCAAACAAACCAGATTGAAATAATCATTACTAAAATATTCCAGCGTTTGCGTGCAAAAATTTGCCTGCGAAAAATGAAAACAATCAACGCTGCAATTAATGTTAGAATAACGGCAAGTGTATTTTTTTCAACTAATAATGTTGCAACAACCAATGCACCAAAAGAAAATCCCACTATTAAAATAATTCCCGGCAAACCTTCGCGATACATCACAATAAAAAAACTCATGTACACCAGCGCAAGACCGGTTTCATTTTGTAAAATAGAAATTAATGCAGGCAACATAGCCAATACTGCAGCAATAAATTGTGACTGCAGTTTTGTAAAATCCATATTTAATTGTGATAAATATTTTGCAAGCGCAAGTGCTGCAAAAATTTTACAGAGCTCTGCAGGTTGTAAATTAAAACCGCCGCCTAAAGGAATCCAGCTTCTTGAACCGTTGATGCTTTTTCCAATTACAAAAACGGATAGCATTAGAATTATTCCAAAAACATATAACAGGTTAGCGAATGCAGGGTAAAGTTTACTATCACTTAAAATAATAAAAGTGGCAACTACAATGCACATTCCTGCAAACAAAATTTGCTTGCTGTAATTTGTATTGCCATTAAAGAATGATGCAACAGAAAAATTTGCAGGATTATATTCAACCATAAAAATGCACAGTACACCAATGCAAACGAGCAAGGCATATAACCAAACCAATAGCCAGTCTATATTTTTTGATGCCGATCTTGAATAACCGCTCATTTTTGTTTAGGTTTTGGATTATATTTTTTTTCTGATTTTTCCAATTCCTGTTTATATTTTATTGAATCTTTCTTGCTGTTATTTGAACTTGAATCGCTATCTCTTCTGTTAGGCTCTGCTTCCGGATCGAAAGTTACCGGCTTTGTTACCTCTAAATTATTTTGAAACACAGGCGCAGTATCTGCGTTTATTTTTTGGCTTTGCTTCAATAATTTTATTGAGTCTTGTGCGAAGTACCAATGTTTAATAGCCGAAGGAATCAAGTCTGCATTAGCTATCCTGTCAAGCATTGGCTGGCGATCTGCAGAAATAGAATCCTTCAAATATTTTTCCATTAATAAAGATGCGATAGGCGCCGCCCATGTAGCGCCAAAGCCTGCGTTTTCTATCACCACACATATTGCAATTTTTGGATTTTGCATTGGTGCGAATGCAACAAACAATGAGTGATCTTTACCATGCGGATTTTGCGCTGTACCTGTTTTAGCGCAAATATCAATACCCGGAATAGCCGCAGCATGCGCTGTTCCAAAAACAGAAACATCATGCATACCTAACTGAACAATACTAAAAGATGTATCAGAAATATGTTCAAGCGGTTTATGCTTTACCCTGTATTTTCCAACAAAAACAGAATCTCCCGGTGTTTCATTTTCTATGCTGTCAACAAAATGCGGCGTATAATAATATCCTTTGTTTGCAATAATGCACATTGCATTTGCCATTTGCAAAGGCGTAGCAAGCATTCTGTCCTGCCCAATTCCTAACGTAACAATATTGCAACTGTTCCAGTGTGGGCCGCCAAAATCTTTGTTGTATCCTGATGTATCAGGAATGTTGCCATCATCTTCACCAGGTAAATCAGCATTCAAATCAGTTCCATAACCAAAAGCATTCATGTAATGTTTCCATTCAAGATAGCCAAGCCGCGGGTTACGATATTGCGGGTTATCAATAATCAATCTAAATACATTGCTGAAATAAGAGTTGCATGAATAGGCAATGGCAGTACGTAAATCTTTTGAGTGACCGGGAACATGCTCTGTGCATTTAACAGGCCTGCCGCAGGCATAATATGCACCTGCGCAAGGATAACCATAAGATGGTGTAATGATGCCTTCATCCAAAGCAATCAAAGCACTTAATGGTTTGTATGTAGAGCCCGGCGGATATTGACCTTTAATAGCACGATTTAATAACGGACGCGCTGTATCTAAAATTAATTTTCCAAAGTTTCTTCGGCGTTGTGCACCGGTTAACATTGTTGGATCATATGATGGTGAAGTTGCCATTGCCAATATGCCGCCGGTTTTAGGATTGATGGCAACCACACTTCCTATTTTATGCTGTAATAATTTTTCTGCGAGTAATTGAAGATCTTCATCTATGCTGGTATATAAATTTCTGCCGGCAATTGCAGAAGTGTCATACATTCCGTTATCGTATGAACCCTGAATTCTGTTTTTATTATCGCGAATATATCTTTTTACGCCACGCTCACCCATCAGCACTTTTTCGTAACTGCGTTCCAAACCTGTCATGCCAGCATAATCGCCAGGCTCATAACCTTCGCCTGCATGTCTTTTTAAAAAATTTGAATCTACTTCTCCCAAATAACCCAACACATTTGCTGCGCTGTGAAACGGGTAAGCACGTACAGGTCTTTCCGTGATGGTGAACCCCGGGAATTTATACATGCTTTCATTTAATCGTGCAAATGAAGTGTCGCTGATGAGTGGCTCAAAAACACTTGGCTTATAACGTGAATTTCTTATGATGGCGGTGATGATGCGTTTTCTGAATTCGGCAGTATCAATACTTAAAATATTGCACAATGCATTTGTATCTACACCTTTAATTTCTGAAGGCGTAACCATAAGATCATACATAATTGTATTTTCTAAAATGGCTTTGCCATGACGATCGTAAATAATTCCGCGATCCGGATAAACAACCTTTCTGTATATCGCATTATTTTCTGCCTGCAGTTTGTATTCAGTTGAAAATATCTGGAGGTTTAATAACTGACCAACTATTACCAAAAAGATCAGTATAAAAATTATCTGGATAATCCTGCTTCGGGATTGATTGTAAACCGGCATTTATTTGTTGAGGAAAATTTAAATTTTTCTTGTGCAAATTTCAATAATACAAAAGGATAACAACGTAAAGAGATGTGAAATATTTTTAAAGACTTGTGCGTAAATTAAAAAAATGCGCTTTGATATTTTGTATTTATTACAAACCACTTAATCTTTCTGCTGCAAGCCGAAGTGTTTCTTCTTTTTTTGCAAAACAAAACCGTAATACTTTATCATCTTTTCCGGATTGATAAAAACTGCTGAGCGGAACAGTTGTAACGCCAACTTCTTTTGTTAAACGAATAGCAAGTTCTGCATCATTTTCATTGCTGAAATTTTTATAGCTGTAACATTGAAAATAACTGCCATGCGAAGGAACAGGTTCGAACCTTGTCTGCTGCATCAGTTTTTGAAAGTAATCTCTTTTATGCTGAATGTATTTGCCAAGCGAAAGATAGGCATCTTCATTTTCTAAAAATTCTGCCAGTGCATATTGCACAAAGCTGTTACACGAAAAACAATTAAACTGATGCACTTTTCTAAACTCTTTCATTAATCCCGGAGAGGAAATGCAATAACCTATTTTCCAGCCTGTGCAGTTATATGTTTTGCCAAATGAAAAACAAGCAAACGTTTTTTTCATCAAATCGTCATAGCGCAACATGCTTAAATGCGCAAGTCCATCAAAAATTAAATGCTCATACACTTCATCACTTATAATAAAAATATTTTTATTGTTGTTGATGATCTCTTTTAATTGATAAATATCTTCTTCACCAATAACAGCACCCGTTGGGTTGTGTGGTGAATTTATAATGATCGCTTTTGTTTTGTTTGTTATTTTAGTTTTTACTTCATCCCACGGAATAGTGTAATCGGGATATTGAAGTTGAACCAACACAGGTTTTGCACTATTAATAATTATGTTTGGAATGTAACTGTCGTACGCAGGTTCAAAAACAATTACCTCATCATCTTTTTGCAAAATGCTGGTAAGCGCTGTATAGATAGCATACGTTCCCCCGGGCGTAACTGTAATTTGTGTTTCAGGATTGATGTTACTATTATAAAGTTTCGTAACTTTTGATGCAAGATTTTCGCGCAGCAAAAACAAACCGTTCATGTGCACGTATTGATTGTAGCCATTCAGCATTGCATTATTTACAAGGTCAATTAATTCGCGGCTCATCATAAAATCTGGGAAGCCCTGACCAAGATTTATAGCATTGTATTCTGTAGCCAATTGGCTCATTACGGTAAATATAGTAGTACCTGTATCAGGAAGTTTAGAATGGATCATAGTTAATGGTTAATAATTCATGGTTAACTGTTCATAGTTAAGTATTCAAAGTTATAATGAACTATATGCTGTGAAATATCAGCTATTTTTTATAGATCAATTCCTGCACATGTTTATCGCCTGCTACATTATTCATCTGTCGTAATATCCATTTGCTTTTCCATGCAACAAAACGACTTTCTGGTTGCACCGTAAAAACTTTTGGATTAGGTAAACAAGCAATAATTAAAGCTGCTTCATCTCGTGAAAGATTTTTTGCAGGCTTGTGAAAATATTTTTGCGATGCTGCTTCAATACCAAAAACACCTTTGCCCATTTCTACTGTATTAAGATAAACTTCAAGAATGCGCTGCTTGCCCCAAATCCATTCTATCAGTTTTGTATAAACAGCTTCCAACGGCTTTCTTATATAACGCAGTACACCTTCACCCTGAAATAAAAAAACATTCTTTGCTGTTTGCTGGCTTATTGTACTTGCAGCAGCGCCAGCAGGTCTTTTAGAATCGCCGTTCAAACTTTTATCAATTGCTTTCCAGTCGAACCCATTGTGTACGGCAAACAATTGATCTTCTCCACAAATCGCTGCAAGTTTTGCATTGGAAGAAATATCATCCCACGAAACATAATCGCGATGTAAACCATAACCGCTGATCCAGCTTCCAAATTGAGTTAATGTTATTGGCGGCATTGCCCATCTGCATATAATTAAATATATCAGCGATAAAATAAATCCGTAAACAATTATTTTAAGTATGCGACGAAATATTCTTTTAAACAATGATGGCTTTTCGTTTATCACAAGCCGAAAATACTATGAAGATGGTTTTGAAGAGATA
This sequence comes from Bacteroidota bacterium, assembly GCA_048498595.1. GTDB lineage: Bacteria > Bacteroidota > Bacteroidia > Chitinophagales > Chitinophagaceae > Parafilimonas. Next base: position 3,330 of record JBEHXR010000093.1, on the reverse strand, counting down.
TATTCTACATGGTATTTTTTACCAACAATATAATTTGATTTATGTGTTAGATGTATAATGGTGCCGGCAGCAAGTACTGCTGCGGCAATTCCAACATGAGAAATATTCTTGCTGCCGAAAACAGGTTCATTATCGCTTAAAGTATTTATAATGTTTAGCAATAAATATCCGCCGCCGCCTAATTGCAAAATCAAACCGTTTTTTACATAGGGCATAGATTCATGTTTAGGAAAAGCGTGCAATTTATTTACTGCCACTTTCATCAACCCATAAAAAACAGTGTCAGTGATGGGCATACCAAGCCTGTTTGCTACAACCACTGTTGTAAATGGTCGCAGATATAGTGTATCTAATTCTATTTTTTTAATTAATGCGTTTACCCAGGCGCCATCGGTTAGTTGCGTAAAAATAGCCTGCCCGCTAAACCATGTTTGAATAACATGACTGTTTTTTTTCAATACAATAAAATCCTGGGCTGTACAAATTTTGGATGATAGTAGTAAAATAAGAAGCAGTTTGCAACACTTCATTTTTAAAAGTACAAAGCAGCGTGGTAAGAGCTTGTTAAACCTGTGGTGATGCTGCAGAACGCATAAAAATTGTAACTGCGATTACAATACCAAACAAAATAAGTACAACGCCTGAAATGCGATTAATAATATGAATATTATGTGGCGTAAGTTTATTCCTGATTTTATTTGCTAACAACACCTTTGAAAAATCTGCCGAAAGATTAAACAGCAATGCAGTTAAAAAAACAATTAGACGATATTGTTCCGGATGCGCGACCATTTTTGAATCTGCAGTTATGGTTGCGGTTGCTGCAAACCAAAAAAGCAACGTGCCTGGATTTAGAGCATTCATAAAAAAACCGGAAAATAAAATGCCGGCAATATCACGCTTTCGCAAATTAGCTATTACCAGCATACCGTTGTCAGCAGCTGGTACCTTTCGAAAGAAAAAATTGTAAATGCCTAATGCAATTAATAAACTACTGCCGGCAATGCCGATAATTAATTCGTGCTCCAGCACCACATTAAAAATTTCTGTAAACATGTTGCAGATAAAAACCAAAATAAAATCGCTGATAAATACACCTAATGCAAAAGCATAGCCACCGCGATGACCGTTATTTAAACTTTGTTTCAGAATAGAAAAAATAACAGGCCCTACAGAAATGCCTAACAAAATACCTAATATCAAGCCTTTAAGAATTGCTTCAATCATTCGCGGTAGGATTATCCGTTAGAGCTGGCAAAATACTGAAATATTAATTTAAGCATTGCTTAATTCAACTTATTGCGAACTTAAAATTTTATTGAGAAAGCAACCGTGTTGATCATAAGATGTTCAATAAATAAAAATTATTATTGATTATTCTTCAAATTTTTTGAATAACGATGTTGCTGTATGACCGCCAAAACCAAAAGTATTATTCATTGCATATTTAATATTCTGAGATACTGTTTCACCTAAAACAACTTTTAAATGCTTCGGAAAATTTTCATCTAAATTTTTTGTATTGATAATTGGCGGAACTAACCCATGTTGTAAAGCAAGAATGCAAACTACTGCTTCTACAGCGCCTGTGCCACCAAGCAAATGTCCGGTCATAGATTTTGATGCACTTATTAAAAGTTTTTTATCATCTTTAAAAACACGCTCAATAGCGTGAGCTTCGCTTAAATCGCCCTGGTAAGTTGAAGTTGCGTGTGCATTTATATAATCAATATCGCTCGGTTGAAGTTGTGCTTCTTTTAAAGCTTTTATCATTCCAAGATAAGCGCCGTGCCCATCCGGAGGTGTTCCTGTTAAGTGATATGCGTCGGCCGCTAAACTGCCTGCAACCATTTCAGCATAAATTATTGCATTGCGATTTTTTGCATGTTCGTATTCTTCTAAAATAACTGCACCTGCACCTTCGCCTAAAACAAAACCATCGCGGTCTTTATCGAAGGGTCTTGAAGCACCGGCAGGATCGTCATTTCGTTTCGATAATGCCTGCGCTGCGTTAAAACCACCAATACTTGAAGGTGTGATGGGCGCTTCTGAACCACCGGCAACCATCATAATTGCTTTGCCTGCACGTATGGTGTCAAATGCATTAATAATGGCATTGTTTGATGAGGCGCATGCTGAAACAGGACAATAGTTCGGCCCATATAATTTATAGCGAATGGAAATGATGCCTGCAGCGATATCTTCAATTTTTTTAGGAACAAAAAAAGGTGAGAATCGTGGCGTGCCATCACCTAATGCAAACTCACTAACCTGCTCTTCAAAAGTGCTGATGCCACCATTGCCTGATGCCCATATAACGCCGATATCGCTTCTTTCTTCTTCAGAAAAAGAAGAGAAATTTATTTGACCATTGGTGATTGCTTCATCAACAGCAGCAACTGCATATTGAGAAAACAAATCATACTTACGCATCTCTTTCTTCTCAAAATACTTTTCACCATTAAAGTTTTTTACTTCGCAGGCGAACCTCGTTTTAAATTTTTCAGGATTAAATTTTGTTATCGTTGCCGCGCCACTTTTACCCGCTACAATATTCGTCCAAAACTCCTGAACAGAGTTACCTAGTGGTGTAACTGCTCCTAATCCTGTAACAACTACTCTTCTCATTTAATACTATTGTTCAATCAAAATTAAAATTGAAAAATAAGCCATTTAACCCACATGGAAATAGTTTGCAATAAGTTTAAAAAATGGAAATAAAAAACCGCCAGTTAAAGGCGGCTTTTTATAAAAGAATTTATGAATTATGGATTGCTTCCATTATCATCATTGTTATTATTTGAATCTTTATCCAGGCTTAATGGATAACCATAAGTTCCATCGTAACCAGGATAAACACCTTCTAATCTTACAGTGCCGTTGGAATTATTAAGAATGTTCTTAAGATCATCAACATTATTTACATCCTGCCCATCAACACTTGTAATAATAAAGCCTTCCTGAATGCGTGTTCCTTTTAATAAACCATTACCAATTTTTTTAACCTGAACACCGCCCGTTATATCATTTTTTTGTGCCGTTGCTTTATCAATGGTTGCCAGATCTGCACCAAGATCATCAAATGCAGTTACATTTTTTACCACATCAAAATTTCCAGATTTATTTTTTAATGTAAGTGCAGTGGTGTATTCTTTTCCATCTCTTACATAAGTAATATTAATCTTGTCGCCTGGTTTATATCTTGCAACCTGTTCCTGTAATTCTGGACCAGTTGTAACCTCAACATCATTAATCTTTGTTACAAAATCGCCTTTCTGCAAACCTGCAGCTTTTGCTGCACCGTCTGTTGCTACGCCTGTAACAAATATG
>JBEHXR010000092.1:0-11490 GCA_048498595.1 Bacteroidota bacterium | reverse complement strand
TGTATGAAATTTCCGGAAGGTGCACTTGTTTTAATATATCATTTAATGAAACGGCATTATCTTGTTTACCGGCTATAAAAAGAACAGGAATTTTTGAGTCTGTTAAAATATTTATTCTTTCAGAACGGTTCATCATTGCGTAATAACTCTGCTGAAGCGTTTTTTTGCTAAAAGATTTTCCATTTTCTATTAACTCATCAACTTCAGATGCATGTTCTGTTTTAAACTTTTGCGTAAAAAGATTCGGCGTTGTATTTTTTAAAAAAGCATAAGCTCCATAATTTTCTATCATCTCAATTCCGCGCAGACGGTTTTGTTTTTTTTCTTCACTATCTGCAAAAGCAGTAGAATGCACAAACCCAAATGCAGATACTAATTCCGGATGTTTTTCTATTAATACTAAAGTTATATAACCGCCCATGCTATGCCCGAAAATTATACAATGTTGTATGCTTTCGTTTTTCAAAACTGCATATACACAATTAGCATAATCTTCAATTGTTGTTTCTGATGGTTGAATATTTAGTTCTGCAGATTTTCCATAACCCGGTAAATCGGGAATAATCACTCTAAAATATTTTTTTAAGTAGTTTGTTTGATGATGCCATACATCACCGGTTTCTGCAAAACCATGAATTAAAACAACAGCAGTATCTCCGTTTTCATGAACATTGTAAAAAATTTCAGCATCATTATGTAAAATTTTATGCTGCGGCACGGAGATATTTATTTTTATAAAGCGATGCGAAAACTGTATAACGGTTAAATAAAAATAATACTACGGGTAATAATGCAATATTAGTTTGTTGCGGCACCCAAAACCAAACGGCAAGTAACAACCCTGTAATTATAGCCGCAATTAAAAAATAAGTACTGAGCCATGTTGATTTTCTAATCATAAAAAAAGCGGCAATAAAATTTGTTGGCAGCGCCCATGCAATATTTAAATTGCCTTTGCAAACAGTATGGTCTGTTGCAAACCACATAAACAAAAGCAAGACTCCGATTAAACCGGTAACATATAAAAGCAAAATATCAACAAACTTTATTATAGCCTTTGCCCATTTTGTTTTTAATGCTGATATAAAAAACAAAAGCAAACAACTAATTGCAGTTACAGTTAAAGGCATGTATTTCCATGCAGTAACTTGTTCATCATTTCCCTTGTAAATGGTTTTGAACTGCTCTACGAATGGTTGAGTTGAATCTTCAGCATCATTTAATCCTTTCATAAAAAATTCTGGAAGAAACATTGCTTCATCATTTGAAACCTTTCTGTCAACGCGGCTGCCTAATAAAATATCAATCCCTAATTCCGTCCACAATTGATTGCCGCGTTCCAGGTAATAATGAATCATGTCTCTTGCTGTTGTTCCTGGCGGCACAATAGAAGAATCAATATGCAGCTCTTTATCATTTTCAAACACAATATTTTTTACACGTGTAGTGCAGTTGTCGAGCAAAAAATCATACTTATAAAATTTATTGTCGCCTGTTGAATTAAACATTACAGCATCAATAATTCTTTTTCTTGCAGCACTGTCAAGATCTAAAACCTGTTCATAAACATTTCTTTTTTCTTCTACATATTCACTCATAAATTCAGGAAAATAATCGCCGAAGGAAAAGTACTGTAATCTTCCACGCATAAATTTTAAATAGAAGCCCGGCTGTTCGAATGTAAATCCACCCCAGTTAAAAACGATATCCTGGTGTGTACTGCTGTCAATAAAACGTATGGCCGTGTGACCGAATAAAGAATATAAATCGTTACCGGGTGCAACAGTTAAAATACTTACTCTTGTATGTGCAGGATTGATTTGAGAAGAAGCATTAACCCAGAAAAATAAAAAGCAGCATAAAACAAAAAATATATTTTTCATTGATGGTAATGTTAGTTTATTTCAGCAAGACCATATCTTTCATTCTTTAAAATATTTTCAAGCGTCCAATATTTTTTTTCTGTGATAGGAGTAGAGATGGTTGTTCCATCTTCATTAAAACTTACGTGGCAACTTACGGGATAAGTTCCGTCTGTATGAACAAAAAATTCTATCGCATTTCCAAATTCAGATTTAAGTAGTTGCTGCAACGCATCCACTTCGTCATGCGCCTCTAAAACGTTTAAATACCACGGCACCGTAAGGTGGCAATCTATATGCAACACGTTTCCATATTTTTGAATGCGCAGATTATGTATATCAATCCAGTTACTTCTTCTTTTTTCATTTAAAGTACTCACAAGCTTTTTTAATAGATCCATATCTGCCTCATCCATTATACCGGCAAGTGATTTTCGTAAAATTGAATAGCCATTATAAATAATGAAAATGGCAAGTACGCACGCAACGATTTTATCAAGCAATAAGAAATTTGTAAGTAATATAATAACAAGGGCAGCAATAATTGCCAGCGTAGAATAAGTATCAATTTTCAAATGCTTGCCACTGGATTGTAATGCGAGTGAATTATTTTTTTTGCCGATACGTTCGCAAATAAAACCGGCAACCCAATTAAGAATTGCTGTAGCTGCAACAAGCCACATGCCTGTGTCTAACTGTTGCAATGGCTTGTTTTGAATAAAGTTTATTACTGCCTCATAAATAATAAGTAAGCCCGATGCTATAATTAATCCTCCTTCTGCAGCAGCAGAAATAAATTCAGCCTTACCATGACCATAAGGATGATCAACATCCCTTGGCTTTGCAGCAACATACAAACTGTACAAACCAATAAAACCCGCAAGAACATTTACAATACTCTCTAACGCATCAGAAAGTATTGCAAGCGAATTAGTGTAATAGTAAGCTGCAATTTTTGCGGCAAAAAGAATAACAGACAGCACTGTTATCCATTGTTGAACCCTATAATTTTTCTGTTCCGTTTGCAACTTGTTCGCTTGATATTAAAAGTAATAAACTCAATTTAATGCTCAGCTCATACTGATTTCTTTGAAGACAAGAATATTTTTAATTTTTTAAAAAATCTGAAATAAAATTCTTTGTTGAATAGTTGCGAATCGCGCATTGCTTTCAACGTTAAAAAAATACCTATTGGTATTAGTACAAATGTTGAAAGCCACATTCCGGTAAAGGCAGTGGTTACGCCCTGCTTCGCAAATTTTTCTCCAAACGTATCAAGCAAGTGAAATACTACAAAGAAAATAACCGAAAACACAAGCGGAGAACCAAGCCCTCCTTTGCGGATAATTGAACCAAGCGGAGCACCAATCATAAACAAAACAAGACAGGCAATAGATAAAGTGAATTTGCGATTCCACTCTACGCGGTTACTTCTTAGCAAACCTTCATTAGCTGCGTAATCGGTACCGGCAAGTTGAGCAAAACTTTGTGCGGTTCCAACATGCGAAAGCGCACCATCATAAACCCGCGCCATAAGAGAATCGGGAATGATATCACTCATGCTTTTGATAGATTTCTTTTTAAGCGAATCGGGAAATTTCCATGTGCTATCAATGTATTTATAAAATGTAAGCAGCGGTTTTAATTGTAATTCCACCCTGTCGTTTATACCACTATTCAATTTCTGTACTGAATCAATTGAAAGATTTAGTTGATGTACCGTAAGCATTTTTGGATCCCATTTAAACAAGCTGTCTTCAGTACGTGTCATCTGAAAACTACTCAGGTCCAAATCTTTTTTATATTCAGCAAAACCAAGCCTGATAAATTCTGAATTCCCGGAAAAACGATTCCCATTTTCCTGGTAGTTCCATCCGTTTCTTAAAGTAAATTCAAGAAAACGTTTATCGGGTGTAACTTTCATTGTACCGCTATTCGCCACTAAAAAATCATCCTGTACGCCGGTTCTTTTTTGGTATAAGATCACATTGCGAATAGTGCTGTCATCTTTTTCTTTTTTGCCGATCTTTATTACATAGCCTTCAATCTTATCATAAAACACTCCTTCTTTAATATCGAGTGCAGGCTTGGTAACAATGATGTCGTATTTTAAAGCATTCAGTTTAAGATTTGCAACCGGAATAATATTGTTCGCAAATAAAAATGCCACGCCGCTGATTAATACTGAAGTGATGAGCAGCGGCATCATAAAACGAATAAGCGGAATGCCTGCAGATTTAATTGCTACAAGCTGAAAACTTTCGCCAAGATTTCCAAACGTCATAATAGATGAAAGGAGTAAAGCTAAAGGCAGTGCAAGTGGAACTGCCGTTGCAGCAACATATCCAATTAAACGAAAAATGGTAAGCACGTCGAGACCTTTACCAACAAGATCATCGATATACAACCAAAAAAACTGCATCACCAAAACAAAAAGCGAGATAAGAAAGGTTGCAATAAATGGCCCGATAAAAGCTTTTATAATCAATGTATCGAGTTTTTTTATCACTTTGCTGCAGCTTTAATATATAGATAAATGAATGCAAATTTAGAGTTTTCAAAAAAGGAATACGAGCTTATTACTAACAGTGATTTTATTTTAACAAAGAATAGAATCATTGAAAAAATGTATGCGTTGTATGGTATGTTGAGTGAAGAATATAAAAATGTTTTGAATGAAAATGTTGCGTGTTTGCCAAATGAAATTTTTAAGATAACGCCAAAAATTTATAAAGGTGAGCAATATAAAAATCTTCCGTATGTTTTGCTTGATTATCCGCGATGTTTTTCTAAAACAGATGTATTTGCCGTTCGCAGTTTTTTCTGGTGGGGAAATTATTTCAGTATTACGTTGCAGTTATCGGGAAAATATCTGGAAACATACGGTGAACGTATTTTCAATTTTTTAAATAATGAAAAGAATGCCGATTGGTTCTTGGGTGTGAATGAATCTGAATGGGAACATCACTTTGAAAAAAATAATTACCTGCTTTTTAATGAAATTAAAAACATAAGCATTGCAGATTTTAAACAAAGACAGTTTATAAAAATTGCTTCTAAATTATCTTTAGAAAAATGGGAAACAGTTACCGAATTTTACTTGCAGCGCTACAAAAAATTGATAGAAATGTTATGCAGAAATTAATTGCCTAAACGATGAAAGAGTTCTTTCACCTGGTATTCCCAAAGCTGTGATTGGTCTTTGATATCGCCTTTTTCTGCAAAATCTTTTATTACTAAAATTGTTTGGTTTGTTATTTCTGTTTTTGAAATTTCAAATTCAAAATATTCTTCTTTAGCACTTGTGAGCCAATGGAAGCGAATGAATTTATCAAGTTCAGAATCTACAACTTCAGCTTTTTCAATAGAACCATTCCAAGAAAAAATAAATACATTATCTCTCTCATCAACCTTATCGGCAAACCATTCTCCTAATCCTGCCGGTGTTGAAAGAAATCCGTATAAGATGGATGGTGAACATCTTACCGGGTATTCTAACGTGAATAATTGTTTTTTTGCCATTAGGTTTCCCTGTTTGTGAGTTTGCAATAATATTAAATTATTATCACCACAAAAATTTTTTTAAAGAAGAAATAATTTGTTTCTGTAATACAACGATTTGCCTATTCATTCCATATTCTCCAGTTTTCCTCAGCCTGTATCACAAGCATTTCATAGCCGTTTTTAATGGTAGAATTTCTTTGCTGGCCTTTTAATAAAAATTGTGTGAGTGGCGGATTATATACAAGATCGAAAAGATAATGTTTATCGGTTAAATATTCATAAGGCAGATCAGGAAATTCATCAACTTTAGGATAGGTACCAAGCGGTGTACAATTTATAATTACGCTGTGTTGTTCTATAATTTCTCTATTTAGTTCCTGCCAGCTAAATGCGTTTGCATGTTCATTTCTTGAAATGAATGAATATTGAATACCAAGTTTTCTTAAAACATATTCTACTGCAACGGCGGCGCCGCCAGTTCCTAATATCAATGCTTTGTTATGATGAGGCAATAAATTTTTTTTAAATGATTTTTCAAATCCCACAACATCTGTATTAAAACCAATTTTTTCTGTTGATGTTATTTTAAGGCAGTTACATGCGCCTGTGTCTCTCACAACATCGGAAAAACTTGTTGTGTATTGAATAATATTTTTTTTATGCGGAATGGTGATAGCTAAACCCTGCAGTTGCTGATGTTCTTCAAAAATTTTTTCAATCTCCGAAATTTCTTTTACCTGGAAATTAAAGAACTCGGCATCTGTAATATTTTCTTTAATAAATTTTTCGTCGAAATATTTTTTTGAGAAAGAATGAGAAAGCGGGTAACCAATCAAGCCATACTGCCGCATTTTAAATTATTTTGTAAGGAATAAATTAAACGTGTCGCCTCTTAAACCAATGCGCATTGCTTCGAGCGGAATAACTTCTGCAGGTGCAATATTTCCAAAATTTGCATTGCAGCCAAGCAACTCTAAAAAATATAATTGCTGAGATTTTTGGGGCGCTTCCCAAATAATTTTTTCTTCAGGAATTTGTGTAAGTATTTCCTGCACCAAACCCTGTCGCACTTCTCCGCTTCCGCGATACAAGCCAACGTTGCCCGCTTCACGCGCTTCTGCAATAACATAAGTGGAACCCGCATTTAATTCTGCCTTCATTAATTCAATCCATTTGTACGGCGGAAAAATGTTTGCTTCATCTTTTGAACCAACTTCACTCAAAACTGTTCCGTGCTTTGTAAGCTTCTCTATATAACCACATTTTTCTGCATGCGGAATTGTTATAGAACCATCGCTTACTTCCATCCAGCTTATTTCATAATTTTTGCAGAGCGTGATATAATCATCAAACTGGTTGCGTATAAGAAAAGCTTCAAATAATGTTCCTCCAAAATAAACCGGTATATCGTAAGATTGATATACTTCAATTTTCTCTTTCAGGTTCGGCGTAACAAAAGAAGTTCCAAAACCAAGTTTTAAAATATCAATATGCGGATAGGCAACGCTCATTAGATTTTTTGCTTCTTCAATACTCAAACCCTTATCCATTACCATTGTTAAGCCGTGTACGCGTGGTTTTTGCGTGCGTTCGGGTAATTGTGTTAATCCAAAATTCATTGATGTGCTTTTATAAATCGAACAAAAATAAGGAACGAAACTATGTATTAAGGCAATAATAATATTAGCGTTTTCTTTTTGGTTTTTTATAACGTGCAATCATATCTACCACTTGCTGATTTTGTAAGATAGACGGATTTAAGTCAACAAACTTTTTTATGTATTGTGGCGATTGCTTTAATCCTGTTTCTAATTGTGCCAATGCTTCTTTTGTTCTTTTTGATGCGAACAAAACCGAGCTGTACAAAAAATTAAAAACCGGTTTGCCTTCTGTATTTTTTAAAGCAGAAATGCATTGCTCAATTGCTTCATCATAATGTTTTGATTCGAGTAAGCATTTGATAAGTGCTTCCCATCCGCGAATATTTTTTGGTCGCGCTCTTACAACCAGGCTGAAATATTGAACTGCTTCTTTGTAATTTTTTAATTGCATCGAACACTGTCCTAATGCAAGAAGATATTCCGGTGAACTGCGGTTTATGCGCAGCGCATTATCTAATTGCTTTATTGCACTTTGCCATTGCTCTTCGTTAATATAAGTTAATGCGATTTTATAATAAAGCTTGCTATCACTTGGATTCATGTGCGAAGCTTTCCTGTAATTAAATCTCGCCTGTGAAAAATTTCCCAGCCTGTGATAGCAATGACCGATCGCTTCATAAATAACTTCTTCAGGTCTTGTTATTTCACAAACTTTTTCCAACACTTCAATTGCTTCTTTATACTTGTGCATTCTTATATAAGCATCCCCAATGTTGCGGTAAGCGTAATCAAATTTTTCATTTATTACAACCGCAAATTGATAAGCATCGATTGCTTTCTCATATAACTTCAATCCCTGGTAAGCAGAACCTAAATTAAACCATGCAAGCTCGGAGTAAGGTTGTTGGTCAATTAGTTTTTGATGAAGGCGAATGCTTTCTTCATTACGTCCTGTAAAATCGGTCCAAAAACAAATTTTGTACAAAGCTTCTTCGTTTGCGGGCTCAAGCTCAAGTATGTGACAAAGGCATTCAAAAACCTTATCAAATTCTTCATAATCGTCGTACACATCTGCAAGTTCGAATAAGAGGTCTATTTTTTCATCGTCTTCAAAAAGCAGTAAAACTTCTTCCAAAAGATCAACTGCTTTTTGTTGCAGATCAAGAGCTAGGTAAGCATCCGTTTTTAAAATGTAAATGTCAATATCATGCGCATCATAAAATTCGGCTTGCTCTAAAACCTTTAATGCCTCGGCATACTGACGAGTAGCTATAAGAAGATCTGCTTTTTTTATTAATAAAACAGAAGAGTAGGGGAAGTATTCGAGACCTGTTTCTGCCACTTCGAGCGCTTTAAAGAAATCGTCCTTTTCATCAAAGTATTCTATTATTAATTCAAAGCATTCTTCCTCTAAAAATATTTTTCGTTTGCCGGTTCGCAGGTCTTCATATTGTTTAAGTAATTCTTTAATATTATTGGCATTCCGGCTAAAAGAGTGCTCCTGCATATGCTAAAGGTTGCCGTAATATAGCTTGCCAATTTTATTTTTCCAATTTTTGTAACATTTCTTTATCGTTTATCGTTTAATATTTTGTAAATCTTGTTAAAATTTGTATTTTTGCAGTATGAAAAAGCTGTTCACATTAAGAAAAATTTTCCTGTTGCTTTGCTTTGTAGCAAGTGTAAGAGGTTTTGCAGCTTATATCGGTGATAAAAATGATGATAATAGAGATAAAAAAATAAGTTTAAAAAATTTTAATCGTAATAATTACAAGATTAATGCTTATCCATCTTTCAGATTGTCAAATTTCCAATATTCAGGCTCGCAAAATATTTACCAGATAAATTCCACCAATTCAATTGAAGGTCAGTCAATGATTCGCCTTCAGCATGGTAATACTACTTACATTTATCCTTACAAGTACAAGGTAAAAGTTCCGTTTTTCAAAACGCCATCACCATCCAATAATCATTAATTTATTAATGAAGGATTTTATATCCTGATTTGGGTATTTCAAATTTAAACGCGGGTACCGGATCGAAGTTCAAATAACTTGCTGTATATATTATTTTTTGATTGTGCAAGCTCGTTTCATATTGCAGTACCAGTCCCGGAACAATTTTAAATTCAAAATTATTTTCAGTTACAGATGGCAAAACTCCAGGCAAATAATAAACCGTATAAACATTTCCGTTTGTTAATTGCAATAAAGCTTCTTTGCAATCATAATTCAAAATTCTTTTTACATTATTTGTAATCGAAATTTTAATTCCATTATAAACAGCATTTTCTTTTTGCCACTCATTTGCCTTGTAAGATGAAATATATTTTGATGCACCAATGCTTTTTAAAACTGTAGCTTCACCGGTATTATCGTCGTAAAATATAGTTTGATTAAATGTGTTGCTGTTAAGATCCACCCTGCTTTCTTTTCCTTTTATATAAACTGTTTTTGAAGCGTTTTCAAAATTATCTTTTGAACCCTCATTAGAATTAGTTACGTTGTATTTTATTGTGCAATCAGAAACAATTTTTTGTTGAGAAAAAGAACTGAACCATGAGAATAATAACAGTATGAGTGTAAGGTTCTTCATAACAGGAGTAGAGTAAATGTATACAAAATTTCGGAATTGAAGGCGTTTATAAAACAAATTCATAACAGTAAAAAGCAGGATTGGTTTTTGCAGAAAAATAAGCTTAGTATAAATTGCCCCAAAATTTAAATAATGAATAACGATTTATCTCAGTTATGTATTAATACTGTTCGTGTTTTAGCAGCAGATGCTGTGCAAAAAGCAAATAGTGGTCACCCGGGTACACCAATGGGCACTGCACCAATGGGTCATGTATTGTGGACAAAAGCAATGAACTATAATCCTAAAAATCCGCATTGGGCAAACCGCGATCGTTTTGTTTTATCCGCAGGACATGCATGTATGTTGCAATATGCATATTTGTACTTAACAGGCTACGATATATCGTTAGACGATATAAAAAATTTCAGGCAATTGGGCAGTAAAACTGCGGGGCATCCTGAATATGGCTTATTAGACGGAATTGAGATAACAACCGGTCCATTAGGGCAAGGTTTTGCAAATGGTGTAGGAATGGCGATTGCGCAACAATATCTTGCTTCACGCTATAATAAAGATGGGTTTAATTTATTCGATTATAAAATTTATGCTATTTGCAGCGATGGTGATTTGATGGAAGGTGTAACCGCAGAAGCTGCATCACTGGCTGGTCATTTAAAGTTGGGTAACATTATTTATTTGTATGATAATAATCATATCTCTATTGAAGGCGATACTTCTTTAGCATTTGATGAAGATGTAGCAAAACGTTTTGAAGCTTATGGCTGGCACACACAATCTATTGATGATGGAAATGATGTTGATGCAATTGCAAAAGCAATTGAAAACGCAAAAAATGAAACAGGTAGACCTTCTTTAATTTTAGTAAGAACGCATATTGCTTACGGCGCTCCGGATGCAGTTGATACGGCAGAATCTCATGGTGCACCGTTAGGTGAAAAAGAAGTTGCTGCAACAAAAAAGAATTTGGGTTTTGATCCTGATAAATTTTTTTACGTGCCTGATGAAGTGTTAGATTATTACAGAAAAGAAGGCAGCAGAGGTGCCGCCATAGAAAAAAAATGGAATGAACTGTTTGCTTCGTACAAAGAAAAGTATACTGATTTAGCTAAAGAATATGAGTTGTTCAGCAACGGTGGATTGCCTGAAGGTTGGAAAGAAAAATTACCAGCGTTTAGTGGTGATGAAAAAGAGGCAACACGTACCGCATCCGGTAAAACATTAAATGCAATTGCTGATTATTTTCCTTTACTGATTGGTGGTGCTGCAGATCTCGCCCCTTCAACAAATACTTTATTAAAAAAGTATGCATCTTTTGAAGGCAATAATCACGGCGGAAGAAATTTTCATTTCGGTATTCGCGAACACGCAATGGGTTCTGTACTAAATGGTATTGCAGTTACAAAAGGATTCATTCCTTATGGAGCAACGTTTTTAATTTTTAGTGAATATATGCGTCCGCCAATTCGTTTGGCTGCGATCATGAAATTAAAACCGATCTATGTTTATACGCATGATAGTATTGGTTTAGGCGAAGATGGAACAACGCATCAGCCCGTTGAGCAATTGGCTTCATTAAGATCAATTCCAAATCTTACAGTTATTCGCCCGGCTGATGCAAATGAAACTGTACAGGCATGGAGAGTTGCATTAGAATATACAGGAGGTCCGATTGCATTGATATTATCAAGACAAAAATTACCAATTCTTGATCAATCAAAATTTGCAAAGGCATCTGAGCTTGAAAAAGGCGCTTACATTTTATCTGATGCAGAAGATGCAAAAATTATTTTGATTGCAACGGGCAGTGAAGTAAGTCTTGCTTTAAATGCTCAGAAAAAATTAAAAGAAGAAAATATTTCTGCAAAAGTTGTAAGCATGCCATCGTGGGAATTGTTTGAAAAGCAAGATCAATCCTATAAAGAAAA
>JBEHXR010000091.1:0-11520 GCA_048498595.1 Bacteroidota bacterium | reverse complement strand
CGTTTAGCTGCATATTGAGCAACCATACGTTCTCTTTTTCTTTGCCTGGCTTCAATTGATTTTTTTGCCATAATTGTTTTTGAAATTCGAATATTTAATTGCGAAATCCGAAACTCAAATCCTTCGGATTTCGGATTTTTTATTTTAATTCTTTATTGTTTTTTGAAAGGCATACCTAATTCTTTCAACAATTCGTATGCTTCTTCATTTGTTTTACCTGTTGTAACAAAAGTGATATCCATGCCTGTAATCTTGTTCACTTTATCAATATCAATTTCAGGAAAAATGATCTGTTCTGTAACACCTAACGTATAATTACCACGACCATCAAAAGATTTATCATTAATACCTCTGAAATCACGTACACGTGGTAGTGCTACTGAAATCAACCTGTCTAAGAACTCATACATTTTTACACCTCGCAATGTTACTCTTGCACCAATCGGAACACCCTTACGCAACTTAAAGTTTGAAATATCTTTTTTGCTGAATGTTGCCACTGCTTTCTGACCGCTGATTTGTGAAAGCTCTTCTACTGCAACATCAACTAATTTTTTATCAGCAACAGCACCATTTACACCACGGTTAATACAAATCTTTTCAAGCTTTGGTGTTTGCATAATGCTTTTAAAACCAAACTTTTTACTTAAAGCAGGTATAACTTCTTCTTTATACTTCTTTGCCAATCTTGGCGTATATTTTTGTTCAGCCATTATTTAATTACCTCCCCTGATTTTTTTGAAGTACGAACTAATTTTCCATCTTCATTGCGGGTGCGTTTAACTTTTGTTGGTGCACCTGCTTTTGCATCCCAAAGCATAACATTGCTAATGTGTATCGGAGCTTCTCTTTTTACCAATCCGCCTTTTGTATTTTTTGCTGATGGTTTTGTATGACGAGTCATCATACTTACACCCTCGACTACAATGCGAGCATCATCAGGCAAAACCTTTAGAACCTTGCGCGGTTTATAAATTGTTTTACCATCTTCTTTGCGTGGTTTACTGTTACCTGAAATAACAATAACCATGTCTCCTTTTTTAATATTGAACTTAGGTTTAAATCTATTACTCATTTTCTAAGCTTTGAGCTATTAGCTGCGCGCTGCGAGCCTTTAGCAATATGAATATCTTTTTTACGGCTCGTAGCTCAAGGCTCGTAGCTCGTTGCTTTTATAATACTTCAGGCGCCAGTGAAATAATTTTCATGTAACCTTTATCACGAAGCTCTCTTGCTACGGGTCCGAAAATACGCGTACCACGTGGCTCATCTGATGCATTCAGCAATACAACAGCATTATCATCGAACCGTATATAAGAACCATCTTTTCTTCTTAATTTATTTGTGGTGCGAACAATTACTGCTTTTGAAACTGTTCCTTTTTTTATACCCCCACTTGGAATAGCATCTTTAACCGTAACAACTATTTTGTCGCCAATCTTCGCGTAATCTTGTCCGCTATTGCCTAATACACGAATACATAAAACTTCTTTTGCTCCGCTGTTATCTGCTACACTTAGACGACTTTCCTGCTGAATCATTTTAAAGCCCCCTCCATCTCCCCCGGTGGGGGAGGGTTTTTAAAAACGTTTATTAATTATTACTTTCAAAAAATTCCTTTTATTAAATCTGTGCAAATAAGTAAAACCTCTCACAAAGTCCCCCACCGGGGGATTTAGGGGGCTACTATTTCGCTTTCTCAACAATCTCTACCAAACGCCAACGCTTTGTTTTACTTAACGGACGAGTTTCCATAATTCTCACGATGTCACCAACACCACACTCATTTTTTTCATCATGCGCGTGAAACTTTGTTGTCTTTTTCACGAACTTACCATAGATAGGGTGCTTTACCCTTCTCTCAACAGAAACGATAATTGTCTTATCCATTTTACTGCTGCGAACTACGCCGGTTCTTGTTTTGCGTAAATTTCTTTCTACAGATTTTGTTTCTGCTGATTGCGTTTCTTCTGCCATTATATTATGCTTGTAATGTTCTGTTCTTTAATTCTGTTTGCAAACGTGCAATGTCTTTGCGTAAACCGCGAATGCTTAAAGGATTTTCAAGCGGTGAAATTGCATGTGCAAATTCAAGCTTTTTTAAACGAAGCTTATCTTCTGTAATGCGAGCTTTCAAATCCTGCTCATTCAAATCTTTCAAACTCTTATTAAATTCTATTCTGTTAGCCATTTCTTTTAATTTGATAATTCGACAATTTGAAAATTTGAAAATGATTTTAAATTTTTTACTTTTTCTTCCATTAGCACATCAGCACATTTTCAAATTATCACATTATTATATTAAGCCTGCAAATCTCTTCTTGCAATAAATTTTGTTTTGATAGGAAGTTTTTGCGCTGCTAAATGCATTGCTTCCTGTGCTACTTGTTCAGTTACGCCATCACATTCAAATAAAATACGACCTGGTTCAACAACAGCAGCCCAGAATTCAGGATTACCCTTTCCTTTACCCATTCTCACTTCAAGTGGTTTGCGTGTGATTGGCTTATCTGGAAATATGCGAATCCAAACATTTCCTTCACGTTTCATAGCACGTGTTAAAGCCTGCCTTGCAGCTTCAATCTGCCTGTTGGTTAACCATATTGGTTCCAATGATTTTAATGCATAAGAACCAAAAGCTATAGATGTACCACGCTTTGCAACGCTGCGAATTCTTCCCTTCTGTGCTTTTCTGTGTTTCGTTCTTTTCGGCTGTAACATATCAATTTGAAAATTTAAAATTTGAAAATTTGAAAATGCTTTATGTTTTCATTAGCACATTAGCATATTTTCAAATTAGCACATTGTTTATCTCCTATTATCTCTTCTTCCACCACCACCACGATTATCTCTTCCATGGTCACGACGGTCATCGCCTCTGTCTCTATCGCCACCTGGTCTTCTTTCTCTTCTATCACTTACATCGCTCTTACCACCAATAAAGTTTGGATTGAGTTCACGCTTACCTAAAACTTCACCTTTACAAATCCATACTTTAATTCCGATTTTACCGTACACTGTAAGGGCAAAAACATTTGCATAATCAATGTCCATACGAAATGTATGCAATGGTGTACGACCTTGTTTTATTTCTTCAGTACGTGCAATTTCAGCACCGCCTAAACGACCTGCAACCTTTACTTTAATTCCTTCAGCACCCATGCGAAGTGATGAAGCGATTGCCATTTTAATAGCTCTTTTATAGTTGATGCGGTTTTCAATCTGGCGTGCAATATTGTCTGCAACGATCATTGCATCTAATTCAGGGCGACGAATTTCAAGAATGTTTATCTGAACATCTTCATTGTTCGTAAGCTTCTTCAACTCTTCTTTAATTCTGTCAACTTCACCACCACCTTTACCAATAATGATTCCCGGTTTTGATGTATGAATGGTTACAATCAATTTACCTAATGTGCGCTCAATAACAATCTTAGAAATACCGCCTTTGTTGATACGCGCATTGAGATAATTTCTGATTTTATTATCCTCGATGAGCTTCTTGGCAAAATCTTTCTTGCTGCCATACCAGTTGCTTTCCCATCCGCGGATAATACCTAACCGGTTACCAATTGGATTTGCTTTTTGACCCATATTTTGAATTTGACAATTTGAAAATTTGATAATGAGACAATGAAATCAAATCTTCAAATCCTTTTTATTTTTTATTCTTAATTGGCAAATTGTCTAATTGCCGAATTATCAAATTATTTACTATCAACGATTATCGTTACATGATTGCTGCGTTTGCGTACCCTGTAACCACGACCTTGCGGCGCAGGGCGCATACGCTTTAATGTTCTGCCACCATCCACAAAAACTGTTTTTACTACGAGATTTGCGTCAGCTGCATTTGCATCTGTGTTTGCCTGTTGCCAGTTATTGATGGCACTTCTTAAAAGTTTTGCCAACGGTGTTGCATTGTGCTGCGGATGATGTTCTAAAATACCAAGTGCTTTTTCAACCTGCATACCACGAATAACATCAGCCAGCAAACGCATTTTGCGCGGACCTGTTGGATAATTTCTAAGTTTTGCTACTGCTTCCATTTATTTTAAGTTTCCAGTTGTCTGTTTTCAGTTTTCAGTTTTCAGTTTTCGGTTTTCGGTTTTCGGTTTCCTGTTTAACTACAAACTGAAAACTGTAAACTCTAAACTGTTTATTGTTTATTACCTGAGTGTGCTCTAAAGTTTCTTGTTGGTGCAAATTCACCTAATTTATGACCTACCATAAATTCTGTTACATACACCGGAATAAATTTATTTCCGTTGTGCACTGCGAAAGTGTGACCAACAAAATCAGGAGTAATAGTGGAACGACGGCTCCATGTTTTAATCACTGATTTTTTATTTTTTCCTTCATTGATATTATTAACTTTCTTATCAAGTTTTACATCAACATAAGGACCTTTTTTAATCGAACGACCCATTTATATTTTGTTTACGATTTCTAATTAATTATTTAGATATTTTTCTTCCGTTCTTTCTTTGCAGGATAAGTTTATTGCTGCTCTTACCATGCTTTCTTGTTATTTGACCTTTTGCATATTTACCCGTTCTGCTTCTCGGATGACCACCTGAAGCTTTACCTTCACCACCACCCATCGGATGGTCAACAGGGTTCATAGCAACACCGCGGTTACGTGGACGAATTCCTCTCCAACGATTTCTTCCTGCCTTGCCCATTGTCTGCAAATTGTGGTCGCTGTTTGAAACAACACCAACCGTTGCATAACAATTCACCAATACTCTGCGTAACTCGCCTGAAGGCATTTTCAATACAGCATATTTTTCTTCTTTGCCGGTAAGCTGTGCTGATGAGCCTGCGCTTCTTGCCAGCTTACCACCATGACCTGGCTGCATTTCAATATTGTGCACGTTTGTACCAAGCGGCATATTTTTCAATTGCAATGCATTACCAATTTCAGGAGCAACTGCATCACCGGACATTATTGTTGTGCCAACCTGCAAACCTTGCGGTGCAATAATGTATCTTTTTTCACCATCAGTATATTCAACCAAAGCAATAAATGCAGAACGGTTGGGATCGTATTCAATAGTTAACACCTTTGCTGCTACATCTTTCTTGTTGCGTCTGAAATCTATAATACGATATTTCTTTTTATGACCACCGCCACTATACCGCATTGAGCGGCGACCTTGTGCATTACGACCAGCCGTGCTATGCATGGGTTCAAGCAAACTCTTTTCAGGCGTATCAGATGTAAGCTCAGCATATGCATTGCCAATTCTCCAACGCGTACCTGCTGTAACCGGTTTATATTTTTTTAATGCCATACCCCTAACCCCTAAAGGGGATAATTTTTTAGTTTAATTAATCAAGCTTTTTCGGCGCTTGTTTACCATAATCTATAATCAAGAACTTTTGCCTTTCTCCCCTTCAGGGGATGGGGCTAAATATTAGCGTACAAATCAATTGTATCACCTTCTGCTACTGTTACCAATGCTTTTTTATAAGCTGGTCTTACACCTTTAATAAAACCTGCTTTTGTAAAACGCGTTTTATTTTTTCCGGGCGCTACCAATGTATTCACATCTACTACAGAAACACCGTAAAATTCTTCAACCGCTTTTTTAATTTCAAGCTTGTTTGCTTTACGATTTACTTTAAAAGCATAGCGTTTCAACTTTTCCTGTTGTGCATTTGCTTTTTCTGTAAGTATCGGTTTTATTAAAACTTCTGCTAATTGCATTTTATTTAATTTGAAAATTTGAAAATTTGAAAATTTGAAAATGCCTTTTCTTCATTAGCACATTAGCATATTTTCAAATTACCACATTAACTATTATTCTGCTGTCGCCTCTTCAGCTTCTTCTGTAAAAATTTTTGCTGCGTTTTCGGTCAACACTACAACATCTGCATTCACTATATCATAAGTATTTAAATCAGCTAAAACGGTACTTTCAACTTTTGATATATTTCGAAGACTTAAAAACAGGTTGCCGTTAAATTCATCAACAACAAACAATGTTTTTTTATCATTAATCTTTAAACTTTTTAAAGCGTCTGCAACTTCTTTTGTTTTAGGTGCGTCCAGCTTAAAATCTTCCACCACTACAAGCGCATTATTTTTTGTTTTGTATGATAAAGCGCTAACCTTAGCCAGGTCTTTTACTTTTTTATTCAACTTAAAATCATAGCTGTGCGGCTTAGGACCAAACACAGTACCACCACCTTTATATAAAGGGTTCCTGATATTACCTTTTCTTGAACCACCGGTACCTTTCTGGCGATGAAGCTTGCGGCTTGCACCATGCACTTCAGCACGTGTTTTTACTTTGTGTGTTCCCTGGCGTTGCGCAGCCTGATATTGTTTAACTGCCAGATAAATTACATGATCGTTTGGTTCAATACCAAAAATATCATCAGGTAATTCCAATGTTCTGCCGGTCTTTTCGCCTTTTATATTTAAAACATCAACTTGCATTTCTTCTAATTTATTTCTGAATTAAAACAATAGAGCCGTTATGACCCGGCACAGAACCGCTGATAAGAATATAATTTTTATCAGGAAATATTTTTACCACTTTCAAGCCTTTCAGCTTAACGCGATCGCTACCCATTCTGCCCGCCATACGAACGCCTTTAAAAACGCGTGAAGCATCAGATGAGTTACCGATTGAACCCGGTGCTCTTGAACGGTCGTGCTGACCATGTGATTGTCCGCCTACACCATGGAATCCATGACGTTTAACAACGCCCTGGAAGCCTTTACCTTTTGATGTACCAACTACATCAACATTTTCTCCTTCAGTGAAAATATCAACGGTAATAGTATCACCCAAGGCTTTTTCAATATTATAATCGCGGAATTCTTTTACGAATTTTTTAGGAGCAGTATTAGCTTTTGAGAAGTGATTTGTTTCAGCTTTAATAGAATGCTTTTCGTTTTTATCGCCGAAAGCAAGCTGAAGAGAAGTGTAACCATCGGTGTCTTTTGTTTTAACCTGTGTTACTACGCAGGGACCCGCTTCAATGATGGTGCAAGCTGTTTGCTTTCCATCGGGAGCGAAGATGCTGGTCATCCCAATCTTTTTTCCAATAATTCCTTTCATTGTTTGCGGTTTTCGCCCCGCAGGTTATAAGGACTGCCGTACGTACGGCATCGATCCCTGTTTGCCACCGACCTTTTCTTTTGTTCTCCGATTGCTATCGGAGGAGAAGTACCGGCAGTAAACAAACCTCGAAGGGCTTGTTTATATGTTGACCACGATTTTCCTGATTTAACTGATTTTACTGAATCATTCAATCGCGATTTTATTTTTTTAGAGCTGCTTTCTTCCGATGTTATCAGAATTGGCAGATAAATTATTTATAAGAACTGTTGCCTTACCCCCCTTTAGGGGATGGGGCTTTATGCTTTAATCTCAACTTCAACGCCAGAAGGCAAATCCAGTTTACTTAATGCATCTACCGTTCTTGATGAAGAAGTATAGATATCTAATAAACGTTTGTGTGTTGCCAACTGAAACTGTTCACGACTTTTCTTGTTTACATGCGGTGAACGAAGAACAGTAAAAATTCTCTTGTGTGTTGGAAGAGGAATTGGTCCTGTTACTACGGCACCTGTGCTGCGTACAGTTTTTACAATTTTTTCTGCTGATTTATCAACCAGGTTATGATCGTATGACTGTAATTTTATTCTGATTCGCTGAGACATAATTCAAACCAAAATTTTCATTTTGGGAGCGCAAAGTTATGTGTATTGGTTATATCATACAAGCTTTTAAGAAAGTTTTTTAGAATTATTTAAGTTGATACATATTGCCAACAATAAATTATTTTGATTTTATCTTCATTTCTCAAAATTATTAATGATGTTTCATTCAAAATTGTTGATTGGATTTTTAAGTGTTTGCTTCTCTGCCTCTGCACAAATGGATACTATTAAAACAAACACAGGGTTTATTTCAGGAACAGTTAATAGTGACAATTCAATACATATATATAAAGGAATTCCTTTTGCAGCACCGCCGGTTGGTGAACTAAGATGGAAAGCACCGCAACCCGTTATACATTGGTCTGGCATAAAAAAATGTGATGCGTTTGCAGCGAGCCCAATTCAAAATAAGCCTGTTCCATTTATGATGTACACTGCGCCTTATTTAATTCCTCCATCTCCTATCAGTGAAGATTGTTTGTATTTAAATGTTTGGACGGGCGCAAAATCATCTAAAGAAAAAAGACCTGTTATGGTTTGGATTTATGGCGGCGGTTTTGTTTCCGGCGGAACTGCCTGTGCAATTTATGATGGTGAAAATATGGCGAAAAAAGGCGTCGTGTTTGTTTCAATTCCTTATCGCGTTGGTGTATTTGGTTTTCTTGCTAATCCTCAACTAACAAAAGAATCAAATGGTAAAGCTTCCGGCAATTATGCTTTTCTCGATCAGATTGCTGCATTAAAATGGGTTCAAAAAAATATTGCGGCATTTGGTGGTGATCCGTATAATGTAACTATTATCGGGCAGTCTGCAGGCGCATTTAGTGTTTGTGCTTTAACTGCATCACCGCTTGCAAAAGGATTATTCAAAAGAGCCATTGCAGAAAGCGGCGCCATGTTTTCGGCAATGGATAGAATTGAAAACTTACAATCAGCAGAAAAAATTGGTGCAGACTGGATGCAAAAAATTCATGCAACATCAATTGAAGATCTAAGAAAAATTTCTGCAGATTCATTACAGAAATTATCTGCAGGTTTTAATGCAGGACCTGTAATTGATGGTTACGTTTTGCCGAAAGATGTTTATTCAATTTATAATAATCACGAACAAAATGATGTTGCTGTTTTAACCGGCTGGAATGCTGATGATGGCTTTCCACCAAACGCTCCGGATGTTGCAACATACATTCAACAATCAAAAGAAAAATATGGAACACTCGCTGATGATTATTTAAAAGCGTTTCCGGGAAATACAACTGATGAAGTAAAAAAATCTTTGTTTGCTTTCAATCGTGATGAAACATTTGCATGGCAAGCTTATGCATGGGCAACACTTGAAACTACAAAAGGCAAAAATCCTGCTTATGTTTATTTGTTTAAACGCACATCACCGGGCGAAGAACAATATGGTGCATTTCATTCTTCAGAGATTCCTTTTATGTTGAACAATTTACAAACATGGAATTTACAATGGACAAATGCTGATAAAAATCTTGCAGATATCATGAGCGATTATTGGGTAAATTTTGCAAAGACCGGAAATCCAAATGGTAACAATTTGCCTGCATGGAAACCTTTTAATGTTTCTGAAAAAGAAGTAATGAATTTAGATATCGATCAACAAAGCATGCAGCCGATTGCCGTGCAAAATGAGTTTGATTTTTTTGATAAGTATGAAGCGATGTTGCGCAATAAAAAATAAATGAAATCATATTAGAAATAAAATTTCACAATCTTGTATTTATGTTTACAAACTATAAAATACAATTTGCTTAGCTTTATCGCCACATGCAGCTCGCATCATTTCTTGCAAAACGAATAGCCTTCAACAATCAACGTTCTTTCTCAAGATTCATTATTCGTTTAGCAACCGCAGCAACAGCGGTGAGTGTTGCTGCCATGATTATCACACTTGCTTTTGTTAACGGTTTTCAATACGCAATCAGTAATAAGATCTTTAATTTCTGGGGGCATTTACGCGTTCAGGAATACGAGCCGGATAAATCTTACATAGCCGAAGAAACACCTTCGCCTCCCAATGATACAACAACACACATACTTCACACATTTCCGCAGATAAAACAAATACAGGCTTTTGCTACTAAAAGCGCAGTGGTTGAAAAGAATAAAGAGATCGAAGGCATTTTATTTAAAGGCGTTGAAAGCAATTATAATTTCAGTAATCTTCAATCGTTTTTAAAACAGGGCAGTTTTCCAAAATTTAATGATACTGCATACAGCAAAGACATTTTGCTCTCACAGTTTATTGCAAATGAATTACAGGTGAAGGTTGATGACTCGGTGAATGTTTATTTTATCAATCAGCAGGAAGGCAGAGCTTCTGTTAGGCGGCTGCATGTATGCGGGCTTTTTAAAACAGGCATCG
The DNA here is from genome assembly GCA_048498595.1 of Bacteroidota bacterium. Lineage (GTDB taxonomy): Bacteria > Bacteroidota > Bacteroidia > Chitinophagales > Chitinophagaceae > Parafilimonas. Next base: position 1,453 of record JBEHXR010000091.1, on the reverse strand, counting down.
ATGAATACGATAAAACTTTTGCTATAGGTGATATACGTTTATTACGACGTGTTTATAACTGGCAGCATAATGAAGTTGGTGGCTATGAAGTTTTTTTGAATGATTATAAAAAAATGGATACCATCAACACGCAATTGTATGAAATATTACCACAGGGATGGATAAGCAGAACCATAAAACAGATCTATCCAAACATATTCGACTGGTTGCAGATACAGGATGTTAACCGCACGGTTATTTTTATTGTGATGAGTATTGTTGCTGTTATAAATCTTATAACCTGTTTACTTATTTTAATTCTTGAACGCACAAAAATGGTGGGCATTTTAAAAGCTATCGGCAGCCGCGACTGGACTATTCAAAAGATATTTTTATATCATTCAACCATTATTGCAGGCGTTGGAATTTTTTTAGGTCTTGTGATTGGTTTAGGCATTTGTATTTTACAACGACATACAGGTTTTATAAAAATGGATGAATCTGCTTATTATGTTTCAGAAGCGCCGGTATATATTATCTGGTGGGAAGTGGTTGCAGTGTGTGCAGGAACATTATTAGTATGTATGCTTGCGCTGTTACTGCCAACTTTATTTATAAAGACGATACGACCTGTAAAAGCGATACAGTTTAGGTAAATTTCAACACCTTCTAATCACAAGGAGCGATAAAGAATCAATAAATTGTGTAGCTTTAGTGCTAAGATGGCAAAGCAAATGGGTGATACTATTTTTACCGGGACGGTTGGTAATCTTGTATTTTACAAGATGTATGATCAAGGTTATGTGCGTATGAAAAGCAGTATTACGGGTAAACAATTTAAAACGAAAGCCTGTTTTGCAGGAAGCCGTAAAAGCGCTGAACGATTTGCCTTGGGTAACCGCCTGGCAGGAGAAGTTTACAGAAGCCTACCGGCAAATGAACGAAGTTATCCATTATTTTGCAGGCTTAAAAGCATTGCCATACAATTATTGAAAGAAGGTGAAACTGCAGAGGCAGTAAGGGTATATCTGAAACGAAAAATCTCCATTCTCCGGCAAATCCATTAAAGTATTCCCATTTTGGCAAAGCACGCAGTTAATACGGCTTTGGTACGGCTTTACTATGGGATTACCATGGCTTTACTATGGCATATCTTATACTTGTCTTATACTGTCTTCTACTAAAAAGCCTTTTGTACCATTCCTAAACAGACTTTTAACACCTTACCTGGTTGGAATATGCGTTTTGAATTTTTCTGCAGATTCATTTCATACATGTCAGGCATAAGCACCTTGTAAACGCAATGCCATTAATGTTTTCTTTACTTTTTTTCTCTTAAGTAACTAATTCATTTTAGCATTAAATGTTGTTGTCACTTTCTTTTCTTGAAAAAAGAAAGATTCTGTGTTACTTTCCAAAGATTTGTTTGAATATTTTTGCATTTCAAAGGCCACTATATGTGAGTCTGCTTAGT
>JBEHXR010000090.1:0-11570 GCA_048498595.1 Bacteroidota bacterium | reverse complement strand
TCAAAAAACCAATCCACTTTTGGGTTCGTGTTATTCATTTTTATATTGCTTGAATTTATTTATGTTGTTGTTACCAAAAATACTTCGCCGCTTGCAGGTAAAAGATCATCGTTCCTGTTTTTAAAATAAAGTTGTTCCATATCTTTTGTTGATATTGTTTTGGCATCTCTAAAACCTGCATCTTTTCCTAAAGCTAATATTTCATCCGGAGTAAAGAAACTTACAAACGGCGTTCCTGCGGCAAGCGCACCTTTCTCTGCTATTGCCTGCATCGGTTTATCTTCTTCATCAAGTAATTCCATAGGCAAATAAAAAGTCATGGCAAGTGTTGAACACGCAGCAAGTTTTGCTATATGATTTAACGTTGAAACGATGGCTTCTTTCGTTAAATATAAACTTACACCGGTGCACGCTATAACAGCCGGCTTTGTTACATCAAATCCTGCTTGTAATAATTCTTTCCACCATGATGAAGTTTCAAAATCTACAGGAACAAAATGCAAATATTGGGGAACACCAAAATCAAGTTCAATCAATCGTTGCTGTTTCCATTTTAATGTATCGGGCTGATCAATTTCGTATATCTGAAGTTTAGATGCAATCTCCATATTGCGTTGAGCAAATGTGTCAAGTCCCGCACCAAGAATAACATACTGACTGATTCCCTTTTTGCTTTCTTCAATAACTAAATCCTCGATAAAACGTGCACGCGCAACAATGGAAGCACGCAACCGTTTGGTAAATTTCATATCAGGACGTTGTTGCCAATCACCTGGTGGCGCGATTAATTTTAATCCAATTTCATCTTCAATTATATAAGGCTTTGCATCTGTTTGCATATGCAACGCTCTCCATAGGGCTGTTCTTACTGCAGTGCTATCGGGTTCGATTGTTTTGTTTTGCTTCATAACAACGCAAAATAAAAGGAGTTGTGAATAAAACAAAGTTAGGAACGCATCAAAACATTCATCATGAAGATGAATATGTCAATGCTGATTTTTATTGAAGAAAAATTGGCGGCAGTTGATAAGTTGAAAACTTTAAACGCTCAACGCACCACGAAAACCTCTCGCCGCATAATACGATTCTGCGCCGTTATGATAGGTGAAAACTGTATCGTAGCGACGGTCACAAAAAATTGCACCGCCAAGTTTTCTGATGTTGGCAGGTGTTACAACCCAACTGGAAGTTTTTAAATCAAACTTTCCGAGTTCTTGCAGTTCTTTGTATTGGGCTTCAGTTAAAAGTTCAATGCCCATAGCAGCAGCCATATCAATGGCACTGTCAGCAGGTTTAAATTCTTTTCTTGCATTGAGTGCTTCGCGATCATAGCAAAGACTTCTTCGTTCTTTAGGACTTTCAGCAGCGCAATCATAAAAAATGTATTCGCCTGTTTCTTTATCATGCGCAACAACATCAGGTTCGCCGCCTGTTCTTTCCATTTCATTCAGCGACCATAATTTTTCAGGGGTAGCCCCGAGTTTGGATTGTACTTTATTCCATTCAATTCCTTTATGGCGATGCATGTTTTTTTCAAACCGTGTTTTTAATATTTTGATCAATTCATCCTGTTGTTGCTGCGACAAATGTTTTTTGCTGTTACTCATCATTCAATTTTTTTTATTGATGCATTAAAACGGGTTTTCTGTTTGGCGGTCTGAAATACCACGACACAACTGTAAGTATCAACAATAACAACGAAGGCAATATTTCAGTTATCGAATCACCCGTTACCATGTGTGAAAATATGGCGCCAGACATAATGAAGAAAAAACCTGCATAAGCCCATTCTTTCACTACAGGAAATTTCGGAATAAGAATCGCGACAACACCTAAGATTTTTCCAATGCCTAATAGGGTAAGTATATAAAGAGGATAGCCAAGATGCGCGAGCATATCTGCGCCGCCTTGTCCTTCTTTAGCTTTTAATAATTGTACTGCGCCGGTTGAAACCATTCCTAATGCAAGCCAAATGGTAGCAACCCAGTAAATGATTTTAGTTGTTTTTGTCATGACAGCTATTTTATTTGATGCATAGTATTTTCAAGCCGGTTATGTGCCATATTTATGCCTTGTGCAAATGGCAACTTCAACACCTGGTCTCTTTGTTCTTTCGATTCATATATCACATGCATGGTAAGTTTACTGGTGTCATCAGTAAGTTTTTCAAATTGGTATATCTCAAGCTGCACACCATAAGGTGTATTCTCCATTTCAAATGTGCGCGTGATTTTTTTATCCGGAATGAATTCATGTATCACACCATTCGCACGAAATACAACATTGCCTTTTGCATCGCTTGATTGCAACTGCCAGCTACCGTGTTTTTTGCTTTCAAGCTTCAGCAGTTTTGTTGTTGCGTATTCGTTGCTCATCCATTGTTCAACAAGTTCCGGGTCTTCATACGCTTTAAATAATAATTCCAATGGCAAATCAAATTCTCTTGTTATTATTAAATCTTGTTGGCCATCTTCAGCATTGATCTTTGTTTTCTGTTCCATATTATTTTAATATTTTTTTTCTTTAACCTTGAACAAGACCGATAACATTATCGTTTTTATCTTTTACACTTGCAATTAATCTGTCGCCGCCAACATTTTTTATGTTTTGAATAATTTGCGCACCCGCATCAACGCAGATTTGCAAACTGTTTTTAATATCATCAACATTATAAAATGCTGTCATTTTTCCTTCAGGATTATCAGGCACCAATCCAATGTCCTGGTTATTAACTTTAAAGCCAACATAATAAGGTTGGTCTGCATACGGATCAACGCCTAAGAATTTTTGAAATAGTTTTTTTGATTCGTTTATATCCTTAACCGGGTAAAGAATAATTTTGATTCCGTTATTCATATAGTTTTATTTTATTTCCTACTCTTTTGGATTTTCGGTCCTCCCGTTTTTGTTATGGGTTCTGCTCCACGTTTTATTGTTTTATTTTTTTGTTTTGTGCGAAGGCATTCCTTTGGAATATTTCTTCATGATCGTTTCTAATTTATTAAACCTTTCATCCCACATTTTGCGGAATGGTTCAATGAAGTCATCTATCTGTTTCATTTTTTTTGCATTGATGTGATAATACATTTCCCTGCCGTTTTGTTCTTGCTTCAGCAATTCGCATTCGGTGAGTATTTGTAAATGTTTTGAAACGGTTGGTCTTGCCGTATGAAAGTTTGCCGCTATTGTGCCTGCTGTAAGTGATTGCGAAGCGAGTAATAAAAGTATTGCTCTTCTTGTTGGATCTGCTATTGCCTGGAAAACATCTCGTCTTAAATTCATCTTTCTAATTTTTTTTATTGCCGGATGGAATAGTAAAACTATTTAATCGTGTAGCTATTTGACTACAAATATATGTGTAGCTATTTAACTACACAAATTTTTTTATTTTTTTATGTGATAGGCTGAAGGCGCAATCAATTTATAAATCAAAAAACTCAATCCTTATCTTCGCCGCATGGCGAAAGAAATTGTATTAAGCGGAATAAGACCTACAGGTTTTCTGCATTTTGGAAATTATTTTGGCGCAGTAAAAAACTGGGTGCGCATGCAGGATGAATATGATTGTTATTTCTGTGTAGTTGACTGGCACAGTTTAACCACACATCCTGATACAAAAGAGTTGCGTGAAAATGTGTACAGACTTTTAAGTGAGTTGCTGGCATCAGGACTTGATCCGGAAAAATCTGTTATTTATGTACAAAGCAGTGTGCCTGAAATTGCAGAATTGTATTTGTATTTAAACATGCTTGCCTATAAAGGCGAGCTGGAAAAAACCCCAACATTTAAAGATAAAGTGCGGCAGCATCCAAACAATGTAAATGCCGGTTTGCTTACATACCCTGTATTGATGGCAGCAGATATTTTAGTGCACCGTGCCATAAAAGTTCCTGTAGGCAAAGACCAGGAGCAGCATGTTGAAATTGCAAGAGATTTTGCAGAACGTTTTAACCGTCGTTATCATGATGTATTTCCTATGCCTTACGGATTTAATTATGGTGAAGCCCTTACCAAAATTTTAAGTTTGGATGGCGGAGGCAAAATGAGCAAGAGCGCAAATGAAATGGCCACCATTTATTTAAATGATGATGATGATCTCATTCGCAAAAAAATAATGAAGGCAAAAACAGATAGCGGCCCAACAGAGAAAGGAATGCCGAAGCCTGACTATATTGAAAACTTATTTTCGTTAATGCAAATTGTAAGCAACTATGAAGATGTTGCGCGCTTTGAAACAGATTATGAAAACTGCAGCATTCGTTATGGCGATATGAAAAAGCAATTAGCAGAAGATATGGTTGCTTTTATAAAACCTATTCGTGAAAAAGCAGCATCTATTAAAAATGATAAAACCTATCTTTCAAAGGTTATTAAAATGGGAGAGGAGAAAGCAAGAGCAAGTGCAGGCAAAACACTTCAACTTGTAAAAGAAGCAATGAACTTAAATTATGTTTGATTTGCTTTATTATTAAAATTTCTTTTGTTTAATTTGGAAATTGTAATTTGAATCTCAGAATTTATACATTGTAATGGCGAAACAAAAAAAACCGAAGCACATTGCTGTAGCCGGAAATATCGGCGCAGGAAAAACCACACTTACAGAATTATTAAGCAAGCATTATAAATGGATTCCGCAGTTTGAAGACATCGATCATAATCCATACCTGATGGATTTTTATGAAGACATGCCGCGCTGGAGCTTTAACCTGCAGATATATTTTTTAAATGGAAGATTAAACCAGTTACTCGATATACAACGCGGAAGTGAAACCGTAATACAAGACAGAACGATTTATGAAGACGCGCACATATTTGCACCCAACCTGCATGATATGGGTTTAATGAATAAGCGTGATTTTGACAATTATTTTAATTTTTTTCAAACATTACGTTCAATGGTGCAGCCGCCGGATCTTTTAATTTATTTAAAAGCTTCTGTTCCCACATTGGTTGGTCATATACAAAAGCGCGGCAGAGAATATGAAGAAAATATTCGCCTTGATTATTTAAAAAAATTAAATCAACTGTACGATCGCTGGATTGAAAATTATAAAGAAGGTGCTGTTCTAACGATTGACATCGACAAAAATAAATTCCCCGAAAATGAAGAACATCTCGGGGAAATCATCAGTAAAATTGATGGAATGTTATTTGGATTATTCTAATCTTTAAACTTTACCACGACCGATTGCATAGTATGTAAAGCCCAGTGCTTCAAGTCCCCTGCGTTTATAAATATTACGACCGTCGAACATTACCTTAGCTTTCACGTCTGCACAAATAGTTGCCCAATCCGGCAAACGAAATTCCGGCCATTCGGTAACAAGCAAAATAGCATCTGCATTTTTTGATGCTGCGATCAGATCATCTTTTAATTCAGCTTTACCGTTTAATAAATGTTTTGCTTCATTCATTGATACCGGGTCATACGCCTGAACTTTGGCACCTGCTTCGGTTAGTAAATCAATTAAAACCAAAGAAGGCGCTTCACGCATATCATCTGTTTTAGGTTTGAAGGATAAACCCCACATCGCAAATACTTTTCCTTTTATATCGCCATTGTAATGTTTCATGATCTTATTAAACAACACTTTTTTCTGATCATCATTTACATCATCAACCGATTGTAAAATGCGCAACTTGTAATTATATTCTTCAGCCGTTTTAATAAGTGCCTTTACATCTTTGGGAAAGCAGGAACCGCCATAACCAATTCCCGGATAAATAAATTTGTTACCGATTCTTGCATCAGAGCCAATGCCATTGCGTACTTCGTTTACGTTGGCACCAACCAATTCACAAAGATTTGCAATATCATTCATGAAGGAAATCTTTGTTGCCAGCATTGCATTTGCTGCATACTTTGTCATTTCAGCAGAAGGAATATCCATGAACAAAAGCGGGTGACCATTTAGTACGAACGGATCATACAACTGGCGCAAAAGTGCTTCCGCTTTTTCGTTTTCAACACCAATTACAATTCTATCAGGCTTTAAAAAATCATCTACTGCCGCACCTTCTTTTAAAAACTCCGGATTAGATGCAACATCATAATCAATATTCGCTCTTCTTTCCTGCAAAGATTTTTTTATTGCCTTCTTAACTTTTAAGGCAGTACCAACAGGCACTGTACTTTTTGTTACTACTATCAAATAGCCATTCATGTATTTACCTACAGATTCTGCCACCTGTATGACATATTTTAAATCGGCGCTGCCATCTTCATCCGGCGGTGTGCCAACGGCAATAAAAACAACCTGTGCACCAATTATAGACTCTTCCAGCGATGTACTGAAACGCAATCTTCCTTTTTTAAAATTGCGTTCAACAATTTCATCAAGCCCGGGTTCATAAATGGGTAAAATACCTTTTTGCAGGTTATTAATTTTTTCCTCATTCACATCAACACAAATAACTTCTGTTCCAACTTCTGCCAGGCATGAACCTGTTACAAGACCAACGTACCCGGTGCCAACAACAACAATTTTCATTTAGTTTTTATTTTTGATTAAAAATTTTCTGCTATTGCAGTATGGTTTAAAATTTGGTTTATGCGTGATACAAAGCATCATACTTTGCAGCGCAGCTTTTCATACTAAATTCTTGCTCGTATAAACGTTTTCCATTCTCTTTTATTCTGTTTAACTCCGTATTATTTGCATTAAAAAAACTATTCATCGCACTTAAATACGCATCTGTACTTATATCGTTGCTCAAAAAGCCAATGTCTTTTGTTACAATATTTATTATGCCACCTACCGGCGTACATATCGGAATGGCGCCTGCAGAAAGTGCTTCAAGCAAACTGATTGGCAACCCTTCAAACAAAGAAGTAAGCACGAATGCATCTGCGTTTAAAAGGTAATCGCTCACGTTGGTTACTTTGCCGAGCAAGTGCACATTGCCGGGTTTCTTTGCAATCAGCTCATCATAAATTGCTTTATCTGCAGGCAGGTAATCGCCCAGTATTATTGCAATGGCATTGATATTTTTTTGTTCGATCTGCCGCATACAATCAATTAAAAGCTGCTGATTTTTTTGCCTGCTTATTCTTGCAACATTCAACAAAACTTTTGTGTGCTTATCTTTTTTAAGCTGATCAATTTTTTGTTTTGTTTCTTCGAAAGCGCTTGTTGGCTTCACAGGATCTGAGCCATTATTGATAAGTGTTTTTATGCAATTGCCATATTCTTTAATGGCACTTTTGTGCACTTCTTCAGAAATGGTTACAGGAACAATAATGTTGCGCTTAAAAAAATATTTAAACATTTTTCTGCCATGCAATGGCGCATCTTCTTTTGCAAGGTTGTGCAGCGTATGTATTTTTTTAAATGGATATTTCAATTTCCTGTAAGCATAAAAACAATAGTAACCCGAATGCAAATGTGTGTGCACAACATCAGGATGTATTTCTTTTAATGCTTTATAGATTTTTTTGAACATTGAAATATCAATGCCATGTTTTTTACCAAGCGTAATAAACTTTACTCTTTTATCAAGCATTGCAAGCGGCAAATGTTTCGCAGCATCATAATCGTACATTGAAATAAGTGTAACACTATAGTCTTTGTATTGTGCAAGTTCATTACACAACTGTATGCAAAAAACCTGTGCACCTCCCCATCCCAAAGCCGGCACCATTTGAACAATTTTATACATACAATTAGTTATTAGGAATTATTTCGTGCGCAAACCATTTTTTATAAAACGATGTACCCAGCAATTCATCCAGCAAGGTTGTATCATGCAAATAAAATTCTCTCAAATTATTTTTAACATCCTGCATTTCGGCTTCGTTTATTACAGCAGCTATAGTTGGTTTTTTTTGCTTTGATGTATTCATTTCAAAGAACTTGTTCTTCAGCATTTTTCTTTTATTCACCGGTAGCCAGGGATCAATTAAATGATCAACCACCCATTTCCTGAATTTATTTTTATGCAACATTTTTTCCTGCAGAAAACGGCTTTTTAAATCACCGGTAACATTTTTTGCTTCAAGATCAGGTCTAAAATTTTCATCAATATTCAAAAAATGAAAAACAGTTTTCAATAAATCATTTGGGTTATTTTTCAGATCATCATAATCTAAGATCAGTAGCTGTTCTCTTGAAAAATATTGCAGACAGGTTTTTATTTGCGCATAATAAAATCCATGTTCTATATAAGTGAAATCATTATTGTCTCTTGTTATTTCAAAATCTTTTTTAGGTTGATATATCAGCGCTTCTTTTATGCCGCGTTTTTCGCGCAACATCTTTTCAAAATAAAAATAAGATGATATAGCTCTTGCTACGGGATTGCGCAGTATGAGTAAAAGCTTTGCATTCGGTTTTTTTTCTGCAATTTTTTGAAGCAATGAAGGATAAAAAATATAATTCACTGCAGAATGCAATACGATCTTTTCATTATTGTATGCAGGTGTTTCAAGCGAAAGTCTTTTGTTCAGTTGTTTTTCATCAGGATATTTTACAAACAGCGGAATATCTTTCAGCGAAGCATAACCATATACCTGCGGATGCTGGCTAAGCCAATCATTCAGCGTAGTTGTGCCAGCTTTTTGAACACCGATTAAAAATGTATTTGGAAAAGGAGCGTTTGCCTCATCAGTTTTCATTGGATATAAAAATTATGCTTCATACAACTAAGAACGTTCAACCACAAACCATGGATTTAATAAATTTTCTTTATTGTATTGTAATTCTTTACCGGTTTTATAATCGTAAACATTACAGCCGGCGAATTTTGCAACAGCATGCCCGGCTGCCGTATCCCATTCCATCGTTGGCGCTAAACGCGGATACACATTTGCTTTACCTTCTGCCACCAAACATAATTTTATAGAACTGCCTGAACTTACGCAATTCACTTCGCCATACTGCTTTCTTTTTTCATCTATGAATGCTTCTGTTTCCGGTGTGTTGTGGCTGCGGCTTGCAACAATGGTAAACATTTTCGGAGGCGCAGAATCAGGCAGTTTTTCTGCAGACTGCATGTATGCTTCTACCGTTTTATTTTCTTTTTCATTATAGGTAAAAGCGTAGCTGCCGTTTTCTTTCGAGCCATAAAACATTTTTCCTGTTACAGGAACATACACTACACCGGCAACCGGAACACCATTTTCAATCAATGCTATATTAACGGTAAATTCTCCGTTGCGTTTAATAAATTCTTTTGTGCCATCCAGCGGATCGATAAGCCAGAATTTTTTCCACTGCCTACGATCATCATAAGCAAGTTGTTTTCCTTCTTCGCTTAACATTTCAATCGATAGCGGAGAAAGCATTTCTTTTATTTTATTGTGACTTCTTTTGTCGGCTTCGGTAAGTGGCGATTTGTCTTCCTTTGTTTCAACCTCAAATTCATGTTCGTAAACCTGAAGTATCTCTTTACCTGCCGCTAATGCTGCTTCAATGGAAATTTTCAATAGGTCATTCATAAAGACGAATAATAATAGTTGTGGTTCTGAAAGGCGGCAAATTAATGTATGAAAGACTAAAAACCTAAAGCATGGGCTATAATCAAATACAATTCAGCCAAAAAATTGAAAAGGAAATTATGAATGCATCATTTTAAATATCACCACCAAAAAAGTGATTATCACTAAAACAAGCCCGGCAAAAAATATTTTATAAGCAATATCAAGATAACTGAATTTTTTAGATAGCACTTTTCTTACGGCAAACGATTCTTTGATCAATTCATCAAACAAGAGATTTCTTTCATCATTAAAAAGCTCGGTCATGTCTTTATAATAACTCTCTAATTGTTTGTGGCGGAATGCAGGATCCATTTTGTCGAAACTGCCAAAGAAAAATGGTTCTTTATCATACGTTACATCTTTCAAATAATTTTTATCTAAAGGTTTGCTTGCCATAATGCTGAAGAAGATGGTAACACCTGCCACAACAAGAATGGTTGCTGCAGGAATGATGAGCAAAGGATAATCATGAATTTTTCTTGTAACAAAAGCAATGATTACGGAAGCTAAAATTGAATTAACCTGTATTAATAATCCTGCTTTTTTATCTGCAATGCCAATAAGATTCAAATAATTTCGAAAAGCAATTTTAAAAAGATCTTCATTTTCTTTTTTTAAAGGTCTTTCAACAACCTCGTATTTTTCGGGAATAATTTTTTCTTTTTTGTTATCACGCTTACCCATAATCAGATGTTAGTTATAATAAGTTTTACCTGCGTAATAAATCTTAATTTAATTCTGGCATGAAAATTTAAATATAAAGTAAAATTTTATTGTATGCTTAAATGGGCCGCCATATTTTTTATCATAGCAATTGTTGCAGCCATATTCGGTTTCACAGGCATTGCTGCGGGTGCAGCATCCATCGCAAAAGTTTTGTTCTTTATTTTTCTCGTGTTATTTATCCTGGTGCTGATCTTAGGATCAAAAATATTTGGGAAATAAATTGAACAAAATATAAACATTGCTAAAGTCTTTAATGAAAATTAAAGACTTTTTTATTTGCCGTTGCTGAAAAGAGTTTTAAACAGCAAATGAAACAATATATTCGTAAGCCTGCAATTCAAAAGTTTGCACTGCACCTAATTTGTATTGAATGTCTGAAAATACATTTTGAAATGTTCCTTCCAATAAAGGATGCTCAAGATGAAATTGCAATTTATCCCTGTTGCTTAAATTAAGAATTACCAAAACCCTGTCTTTACCATTTGTACGCAGGAATGCAAAAATATTTTCGTTGTAATCTGTTGAAAGCGTTTCTGTGTTTCCTGTTATGTGCAAAGCAGCATTATTTGATTTAAGATCAAGCAAACGATGATAAAAATCTTGCAATGCAGGTTCTTTATCGGTCCATTCAATTTCATCTTTATCGAAAAATTTCAGGCGCTTTAGATTTGGTAATTCCTGCCCGCTGTAAATTAAAGGAATGCCCATCCATGTTATTGAAAAAATGGCAAATGCTTTCGCAAGATCACCATACTTTTCATATTCAGTTCCATTCCATGTATTCTCATCGTGATTTGCTGTAAAGAAAAGTTTTAATGCACCGGGCGGATATGCATTATAAGATTTTAATACATCAACCATGTCATGTATCGGAGCCATGTTCTTTGCAAGCTTTGCCGTTACGTGCATCCACTTCCATGCATAAGTAGCATTAAATACTTTGTGATATTCCGGTACCTCACATTCTGCAAGCCAGAATAACGGTTTTATTTTTTCGCATTGTTCTTTTGCTTCTATCCAAAAATCAAGTGGCACCAAATGTGCCATATCGCAGCGAAAGCCATCAATGTTACATTCGTTGATCCAGTATTGCATGCACTTAATCATTTCAGCACGCAAATCTTTATTATCATAATTCAAATCGATCACATCTTTCCATCCGTGCTTTTCTACAAAATTTCCCGCATCATCATGTTCATACCAATCACTGTGTTCTTTTGTCCAGGGATGATCGTAACCCGTGTGATTCGCGACCCAGTCGATAATCAATAACATACCTGCATCATGCGTTTGTTTTATCAGCGCTTTAAAATCATCCAATGTTCCAAATTCAGGATTAATAGAAACATAATCGCTGCACGCATAA
>JBEHXR010000089.1:0-11606 GCA_048498595.1 Bacteroidota bacterium | reverse complement strand
GAGGCTGAGTTTGATGAATTATTTCCTTTTATAAAAAGCATTTCATATCCCAACAATAAAACCAAACATTTAATTGGAATGGCGCAAATGGTGATGAATAATTTTAATGGCAAAATTCCGATGACAGTTGAAGAATTAATGAAGTTGCCAGGGGTTGGAAGAAAAACAGCAAATGTTATTACATCTGTAATTGACGCGCAACCAAACATGGCCGTTGATACGCACGTGTTTCGTGTGTCTGCAAGAATTGGATTAACCGTAAATGCAAAAACAGTTTTAGCTGCGGAAAAACAGTTAACAGAATTTATTCCGAAAGAACTAATTCATAAAGCACATCACTGGTTGATTTTGCACGGGCGGTATGTTTGCGTTGCGAGAAACCCAAAATGTGATGAATGCGGATTGAAACCGGTTTGTAAATATTATCAAACGATAATTAAGAAAAACAAAGGTGAAAAGTGAGAGCTTTCACGTTTGACGATTCACGCTTCACGTTAATAATCGATATCCAAATTCAACCTGTTCTTCAACTCTTTCACCAACGGATACTTCTCTGCAATACGCTCAAATTTTTGACGGCTGTTTAGTGTAAGATGAATTGGAATTTCTTCCTGCTCTCCCGCTTCAACCAAAATCTTAAAACTGATGCTGCGGTTATTAAACGCCTGTTGAATAAAATCGCATAACATTGTTTTTTCCTGCTCAATAAATTTTTGTTGTGTTAAGGCATGAACAGTTATTGTGAAAAAATTATCCGCTTCAATATTTAGTTTGGCAGATTTAAGCGTTTGAATAGTGGAATGTTTATTCGTTTCATTTTCCAGCTTTGCTGCATATTCATTCCATACTTCTTCAAGTCTTGAAATGGTTAGCGCTTCAGCGTCTCTTACTTCTTCAATATTATATTCTTCACTTATTTTTTCTCTTAATGATTGTAGCAAATTTTTTTTGCTGCCGTTTGTATTTTTATAAGCAGGCTTTTCTTCGCGTACTCTATTTTGAGTTGGTTCGGTAATAATATTATCCTGAATTTCTTCAACAACTTTCGTTTTTATTTCCCGCGCTTCTTTATTCTCTTTAATGTAAAGTTTCGGTTCTTCAACTTTTTTTGGAGCAATTACAGTTGAATGAATAGATTTTATTTTATGCATCACAGGCGTGTCAACCCGTTTTTTTTTAATGATGCTGCCGTTATCATTTACCAGTTCAATTGCCTGGGATAAATAATTTAATTTGATTAGAGCAAGCTCAACGTGAAGTCGCTTATTGCGCGCCATTTTATAATTTATCTCAGCTTCATTCAAAATATTTAATGCACTTACAATATAAGACATGCTTACTTCTGCAGCTTTATCAATATAACGTTGCTGCATGCCTTCAACCACTTCGAGTAAGGCTGCGGCTTTTGCATTTTTGCTAACCAGTAAATTGCGCAAAAATTCGGCAAAGCCGTTCAACACCATATCGCCTTCAAAACCTTTGCTGTTTATTTCATCGTACAGTAACATTGCAGCGCCAATATCTTGTTGCAACAAATTATCGAGCAGTTTGAAATAATAATCTTCATCTAAAATATTCAGATGTTCAAGCGTGTTCTTGTAGTTCACTTCACCGTTCGTAAAGCTTACAATTTTATCAAGAATGCTCAGCGCATCACGCATGCAACCTTCACTCTTTTGCGCAATAACTTGTAAAGCTGACTTTTCCGCCTTAATATGTTCTTTGTTTACTATTTCTTCTAAATGTTCAACTGTATCGTTTGTAGTAATGCGTTTGAAATCGAAAATCTGGCAACGCGATAAAATGGTTGGAATAATTTTATGTTTCTCCGTTGTTGCCAAAATAAAAATGGCATAGGGTGGCGGTTCTTCAAGCGTTTTTAAAAAAGCATTAAATGCCGCAGCGCTCAACATATGTACTTCATCCACAATATACACTTTGTATTTACCAGCCTGTGGCATAAAACGTACCTGCTCAACAAGTGTTCTGATATCATCAACAGAATTATTACTCGCAGCATCCAGTTCATGAATATTTAAAGATGTGCCTTCATTAAAGCTCTTGCAGGAATTGCATTTATTGCAGGCTTCGCCATCAGGCTGCAGATTTTCGCAGTTAATTGTTTTGGCAAGAATACGCGCACAGGTTGTTTTGCCCACGCCTCTCGGACCGCAAAACAAAAATGCATGCGCCAGTTGATTATTTTTTATAGCATTTTTTAGTGTAGTAGTAATATGCTTTTGACCAACAACAGAATCAAAATTTTGTGGACGATACTTTCTCGCAGAAACAATAAACTTATCCATAGCAACGTGCAATGTAAGCATGTAGTTGGTTTTTTTTCGCAGCACTTTGGTTAAATTATGCACATGTATTTGTTTTGCGCTGAATGAGCGTTCCTTCAAATAAAAATCTTAAAGAATTTCTCGATAGTAAGGTTGAACAATACAACCAGCCTTCATTTATAAAAGACGACCCGGTTTCAATTCCACATCTTTTCACCAAAAAACAAGACATAGAAATTGCCGGATTTTTTGCCGCCGTTTTTGCCTGGGGAAACCGAACAACTATCATCAATAAGTCAAAAGAATTAATGCTGTTGATGAATATGCAGCCGCATGAATTTTGTCTGAACGAGAATTTGGGGAGATTGAAAAAATTATTGGAGTTTAAACATCGAACTTTCAACGCAACAGATTTATTTTATTTCGTTGAATTTTTACAGCATCATTACCGGCACAATGAATCCTTGGAATCTGCATTTGCAAAATGGGGCAGTTCTGTGGAGGAAATGCTAATCGGTTTTCATCACTATTTTTTTAGTCTGGAAGATGTACCGCTGCGAACCAAAAAACATATTGCTACACCGGAGAAAAAATCGAACTGCAAACGCTTAAACATGTTTTTACGCTGGATGGTGCGAAATGACAATAAAGGCGTTGACTTCGGCATCTGGAAAAATATCAAACCATCCCAGCTTATTTGCCCCGTAGATTTGCATGTGGCAAGGGTTGCAAAACGCCTTAATTTGTTACAGAGAAAGCAAATCGACTGGCAGGCTGCCATATATCTAACAGATTACCTGAGAACTTTAGACCCCAAAGACCCGGTTAAGTATGATTTCGCTTTGTTTGGATTAGGCGTTATGGAGAAGTTTTGAATTCGCCCCAGGTTTTTCCGTCACTGTATAAATTATATCTGGTATAAATTAAGAAAGCTTTATAATTTAATACGATTTTTTAATCTAAATCCATTACCTTTGCCGACTTATGTTTTTTGGAGCATTGGACCTTCTTCTACATTCAATTTCAATAATAATCGTTTCTAAAATCAACTTAGCTTTTAAGCTTTGCTTTTAAAGTGTAAGTGCATGCAATGTAAGTACAAATTGATTGCTGAAAGAGTTGTCTCCAAAAAAATTAAACAGAAAAATTGAAATTTCAATATGGCTATCAAAAAAGAAAATCGTCCCAAAGCCAATTTTTCGAAAATAACTATTGGTCTTGCTTCACCAGACAGTATTCTTGAACGCAGTTTTGGCGAAGTTCTGAAACCTGAAACCATTAATTACCGCACCTACAAACCTGAACGTGATGGTTTGTTTTGCGAAAGAATTTTTGGACCGGTAAAAGATTACGAATGTGCCTGCGGTAAATACAAAAGAATCCGTTATAAAGGCATTGTGTGCGACCGTTGCGGTGTAGAAGTTACTGAAAAGAAAGTTCGTCGTGAAAGAATGGGGCATATTAAACTGGTTGTGCCGGTTGTGCACATCTGGTATTTCAAAAGTTTGCCTAACAAGATTGGTTACTTGCTGGGTATGAGTTCTAAGAAACTTGAGAGCATTGTATATTATGAAAGATATGCAGTGATTCAACCTGGTATTCGTGAAGATAAAAATTTACAGCCGGGTGACTTATTAACTGAAGAAGAATATTTAGATATAATTGATAATCTCCCAAAAGATAATCAGTATTTACCTGATGATGACCCGCAGAAGTTCATCGCAAAAATGGGTGCGGAAGCAGTACATGATTTGCTGGCCCGTATTCAGTTGGATGATTTAAGTTATACTCTGCGTACAACTGCTGCCAACGAAACATCGCAGCAACGAAAGGCAGATGCTTTAAAAAGATTGAGTGTTGTTGAAGCTTTGCGTGATGCTAACACACGCATTAGCAACCGCCCTGAATGGATGGTAATGCAATACATCCCGGTTATTCCGCCAGAACTTCGTCCGCTTGTTCCTTTGGATGGTGGTCGTTTTGCTTCTTCTGATTTGAACGATTTATATCGTCGTGTTATCATTAGAAATAATCGTTTAAAAAGATTATTAGAAATTAAAGCGCCTGAAGTGATTTTACGTAATGAAAAACGTATGCTGCAGGAAGCCGTTGATAGCTTATTTGATAACAGCCGTAAATCAAATGCGGTAAAAGCTGAAGGTGGACGCGCTTTAAAATCTTTAAGTGATGTACTGAAAGGTAAACAAGGTCGTTTCCGTCAAAACTTATTAGGTAAACGTGTTGACTATTCAGGTCGTTCGGTAATTGTGGTTGGACCTGAATTAAAAATGCACGAATGCGGTTTGCCAAAAGATATGGCTGCAGAATTATTCAAGCCATTTATCATTCGTAAATTAATTGAAAGAGGTATTGTAAAAACAGTGAAGTCTGCCAAGAAATTAGTTGACAGAAAAGAAGCTGTTGTTTGGGATATTCTTGAAAATATTTTGAAGGGTCACCCGGTTATGCTTAACCGTGCACCCACATTGCACCGTTTATCAATTCAAGCTTTCCAACCTAAATTGGTAGAAGGTAAAGCAATTCAATTGCACCCATTGGTAACAACAGCGTTCAACGCCGACTTTGATGGTGACCAAATGGCGGTGCATGTTCCTTTAAGCAATGCAGCAATTTTAGAAGCTCAGTTATTGATGCTTTCATCTCACAACATTCTTAACCCGCAGAATGGTACTCCAATCACGCTTCCCTCTCAGGACATGGTGCTTGGTTTATACTACATTACTAAGGGCAAGAAAAGCATGGACGGTGAAGTTGTAAAAGGTGAAGGAAAAACATTTTACAATCTTGATGAAGTAATGATTGCCTACAATGAAGGCATCGTTGATCTTCATGCACACATAAAAGTAAAAGCTGATGTGCGCGAGAAAGGCCAGATTGTTAAGAGGCTGATTGAAACTACCGTTGGGCGTGTAATGTTTAACCAGCATGTTCCAAAAGAAGTAGGTTTCATCAATGCATTACTTACCAAGAAAAATCTTCGCGAAATCATTGGTGATATTATCAAGATTACTGACGTTCCAAAGTCAGCTAAGTTTTTGGATGATATCAAAACGCTTGGTTTCAGAATGGCGTTCAAAGGTGGCTTAAGCTTCAGCGTTAACGACCTTATCATTCCTGATGTAAGAAATGAAATGATTGAAAACGCAAAATCTGAAGTAGAAGATATTCGGGAAAGCTACAACATGGGTCTTATCACTAATAATGAAAGATACAACCAGGTTATTGATATCTGGGGCCGTGTTGATATGCGTATCACTGAATCGCTCATTTATGAAATGGCAAAAGATAAACAAGGCTTCAACTCTGTTTATATGATGCTTGATTCTGGTGCCCGCGGTTCCAAAACACAGGTTAAACAGTTGGTAGGTATTCGTGGTTTAATGGCAAAACCCAGGAAGAGTGGTTCGTCAGGTTCTGAAGTAATTGAGAACCCGATTCTCTCCAACTTCAAAGGTGGGTTGAATGTATTGGATTACTTTATCTCTACACACGGTGCAAGAAAAGGTTTGGCGGATACAGCGTTGAAAACTGCAGATGCCGGTTACCTTACCCGTCGTTTGGTTGACGTGGCACAGGATGTTGTAATTACGGAAGAAGATTGCGGCACACTGCGTGGTATTGCAACTTCTGCTTTAAAAGATAATGAAGATGTTATTGAATCATTAGCAGATCGTATCATGGGTCGTACATCATTGCACAATGTATATGATCCCCAAAATGATGAATTGATTATAAAAGCAGGTGAAGAAATTTCTCCTGATGTTGCTAAACAAATTGATGATTCAGGAATTGAAAGCGTTGAAATTCGTTCGGTGTTAACCTGCGAAAGCAAGCGCGGTGTTTGTGTAAAATGTTACGGTAAAAATCTGGCAACAGGTTATCTCGCACAAAAAGGCGATGCAGTTGGAATTATTGCCGCACAATCGATTGGTGAGCCGGGAACACAGTTAACCTTGCGTACATTCCACGTGGGTGGTGTTGCAGGCGGTGCTTCAATTGAATCTGCATTAACAGCAAGATTTGATGGTACAGTTCAGTTTGATGGTTTGCGTAGTGTAACTGCCTTAAATAATGAAGGTGAAAAAATACAGGTAGTAATCGGTCGTACAGGTGAAGTGCGTATCATGGATTTAAAAAATGACCGCTTATTAATTACCAACAATGTTCCTTACGGCGCCATTTTAGCTGTAAAGGATGGACAGAATGTGAAAAAAGGCGATACCATTTGTACATGGGATCCATTTAACAACGTTGTTGTAGCAGAAGTTGCAGGTAACATTAAATTTGAAAATGTTATTGAGGGCATTACTTACCGTGAAGAAGCTGATGAACAAACAGGACACAGGGATAAAGTTGTTATCGAGACAAAAGACAAAACAAAAATTCCTTCTATTATTGTTGAAGGTAAAGACGTAAAAATGTACAACCTGCCTGTTGGCAGCCGTTTGATTGTTGAAGAAGGTGATGCTGTACTTGCAGGGCAAGTAATTGTAAAAATTCCAAGAACGCTTCGCAAATCTGGTGATATTACCGGTGGTTTGCCACGTGTTCAGGAATTGTTCGAAGCACGTTCTCCGAGCAATCCCGCAATCGTTTCAGAAATTGATGGTGTAGTTGCTTTCGGAAATATTAAACGCGGTAACCGTGAAATAATCGTAGAAGCAAGAGATGGCATCATTAAAAAATATCTTGTTCCGCTTACACGCCAGATTCTTGTTCAGGATGGTGACTTTGTAAAAGCAGGTACGCCGTTAAGTGACGGACAAACTGCACCAGGAGATATTCTTTCAATAAAAGGTCCTTTCGCAGTTCAGGAATATGTAGTAAATGAAATTCAGGAAGTATATCGTTTGCAAGGTGTGCGTATTAACGATAAACACATTGAAGTGATCGTTCGCCAGATGATGAAGAAGGTTGAAATTGTTGATGCAGGCGATAGCAAATTCCTTGAAGAAGATTTGGAAGACAGGTTTGATTTCATTGAAGAAAACGACCGCATCTTTGAAAAGAAAGTAGTTACAGACCCGGGTGAAAGCACAAAATTACGTCCAGGTCAAATCGTTACTTTGCGTGAATTAAGAGAAGAAAATTCTTTGCTGCGCAGGGCTGATAAAAAACTGGCTGAAGTAAGAGATGCAGAACCGGCAACAGCAAAACCAGTGTTGCTTGGTATTACGAAAGCTTCATTAGGTGTGCAAAGCTGGATATCTGCTGCTTCTTTCCAGGAAACAACAAAAGTGTTAAGCTCTGCAGCTATTCAAGGTAAGAGCGATGACATGCTTGGCTTGAAAGAGAATGTAATCACAGGTCATTTAATTCCTGCAGGTACAGGCTTACGCGATTTTGAAAATGTAATAGTAGGCAATAAAGAAGAATATGAATTGCTTTCTACTGCACGCGAAGCAATGAACTTTGACGAAGAAGAATAAGTCTAAATAATTCTATCAAGTAAGTCCCGCAACCCGCGGGACTTTTTTTATGCTCTTAATCAAACTATAATATTTAAGGCATCGTTTTCTTATTAGCATAATGCTTGTAGATTGCACTTGGTCAGCCGCTTTAAAGTGTTTGACCAATAAAATTCTGATAATCGTATAGCTACATGTTTTCATTTGAACATAAAGAATTTTTAATTGGCTTAGCGGCGCTGATTCCATTAGTTGCACTTTTCTATTTTGTTTTAAGTTGGAAAAAGAAAGCAACAAGAAACCTGGGAGATGAAGTGCTCATCAACCAGCTAACAAAAAATTATTCTGCAAAGCGTTTTAACCTGAAATTTATTTTAGTGTTAGCAGCGATCCTGCTATTAATTATTTCTGCAGCCAATTTAAGAAAGCCTGTTGCCGGCGCAAAAGAAACTAAAGCAGGTATTGATGTAATGATTGCTTTAGATGTTAGTAAGAGTATGTGGGCAGAAGACACAAAGCCATCAAGGCTTGAAGCAGCAAAACAGTTTGTAAATTCTATGATCGATCGTTTAAGCGATAATCGTGTTGGCATTGTTTTGTTTGCAGGCAGAGCATTTTTACAAATGCCACTCACAACAGATTTTTCTGTTGCTAAATTATATGTGTCGAATGCTTCGCCGGATGAAGTTCCGGTGCAAGGCACTGTTGTTGGTGATGCATTACAACTTTGCGAAAATTCATTAGACACAAAAGAAAAAAAATATAAAGCGGTAGTTCTAATTTCTGATGGTGAAGATCATGATCCGCATTCAACAGAAGTATTACAGCAACTCGCAGATAACGGTGTTATTGTAAATACAATTGGTGTTGGCAGTGCGGAAGGTGCACCTATAAAAGAACCAGGGGCTGCAGATTACAAAACAGATGTAAACGGACAAACCGTTATCAGTAAATTAAATGAACCGGAGCTGATGCAAATAGCGCAGCAAACCGGGGGCACTTATATGCATTTGGATAATGCAGAAACAACAGCATCACAAATGGCATCGATATTAAATGGAATGGAGAAAAAAGCAATTCAAGATAAAGGTGATACGCGGCAGTATGCATCATTTTATGCAGTCTTTGTAATTATAGCTTTATTGATGTTGATTGCAGAAGTTTTTATTCCTGAAACAAAAAAAGTTACAGCCTGAAATATATTACAGCGATATTATTTTTATTAATCAGCAATTTGTTGTTT
This sequence comes from Bacteroidota bacterium, assembly GCA_048498595.1. Lineage (GTDB taxonomy): Bacteria > Bacteroidota > Bacteroidia > Chitinophagales > Chitinophagaceae > Parafilimonas. Next base: position 2,649 of record JBEHXR010000089.1, on the reverse strand, counting down.
TCACAAGCAGATAATTATATTGCTAAAGGAAATGAAGCTTATAAGAAGGGGGATTACAAAACTGCGGTTGACAATTACAAAAATGCTTTGAGAAAAGAGCCGGAGAATGGTACAGCCCGCTTCAATCTTGCTAATGCGTTGCAAAAACAAAATCAAACAGAGCAATCAAAAAAAGAGTATGATAAAATAATTGCCAGTGCTGATGTGAATTCATTAAAATCAGAATCAAATTATAACAAGGCACTCGATTTTGTAAAAGAAAAAGATTTAAAAAATGCAGTCACTTTTTTTGAAGAGTCGTTAAAAGAAGATCCAACTGATGATGATGCAAGAGAAAATTTGCAAAAAGCAATCAATGATCTGAAAAAGCAGCAACAGCAAAATCAGCCGCAAAATCAAAAACAGAAACAACAACAAAATCCAAAACAACAAAAACAACCGCCATTAAATAAAGATATGATGGAGCAAAAATTTAATGAGCTGCGCAACCAGGAAAATCAACTACAGAAAAAATTACAAAGCAAAAACAATCAAACACAGCCTGACAAAGATTGGTGATTTCAAGTAGATAATTTGCCAATCTGCTAATATGCTAATCTCATTTTCAAATTTTCAAATACACATTTGCTAATTCATACCTTTGCATTCTATGCAGGTATATTGCAATTCGCTTACAGAATATAGTCGCTTAAAAACGCTCGAAGTAAAAATAGGTGATCTTCTTTTGGGCAATCTTCATCCAGTTCGTGTACAAACAATGACGACAACTGATACAATGAATACGATTGCTACTGTTGAACAATCTATTCGCTGTATTGAAGCGGGTGCAGAACTTGTACGCATAACAGCACCTTCAAAACGCGAAGCAGAAAATTTACTCAATATAAAAAATGAATTGCGTAAACGCGGATATAAAACGCCATTGATTGCGGACATTCATTTTACGCCAAACGCCGCAGAAATTGCGGCACGCATTGTTGAAAAAGTAAGAGTAAATCCGGGCAATTATGTTGACAAGAAAAAGTTTGAACAGATTGAATATACCGATACAGAATATGCAGAAGAAATTGATCGCATTCGTGAACGCTTTACACCATTAATTAAAATTTGTAAAGAATATGGAACGGCAATGCGCATTGGAACGAATCATGGTTCTTTAAGCGACAGAATTATGAGTCGTTATGGCGATACACCAATGGGCATGGTTGAAAGTGCTATGGAATTTTTACGTATTGCAAGAGGCGAAAATTATCACAACATTGTATTAAGCATGAAAGCCAGCAATCCGCTGGTGATGGTTGAAGCTTACCGCTTGCTGGTAAATACAATGCAGGAAGAATTTCATGAATGTTATCCTTTGCATCTTGGCGTTACAGAAGCTGGTGATGGCGAAGATGGGAGAATAAAAAGTGCTGTTGGTATTGGCACTTTAATGGAAGATGGCTTGGGTGATACGATTCGTGTTTCATTAACAGAAGATCCGGAATTTGAAATTCCTGTTTGTAAAGATTTAGTAAAACGGTATGAAAACAGGGCACATCATTCACCCATAAAAAACATATTGCATAACGTATCAAGTAAATTACGAGGCAAGGATGTGAATCGTGAATCTTCAAACGTAAGCGATGAAACCGGCAACCAGCAACTTGCAACTAATCATCTTCATTACAACCCGTTTGAATATAAACGCAGGCATACACATGAAGTAAATAATATTGGCGGAATGTTAGTGCCTGTTGTAATTGCCGACTTCATGCAAAAAGAAAAAATCACTGCCGGAGATTTACAGGCAATTGGTTACAGTTATGATGCAACGACAGACAAATGGAATATTGGCGATTCTGCTGCAGATTATATTTATACGGCAAATAAAATTTTAGACTTTCATTTACCGGGCACTTTAAAAATTATTTGCAACGCAAAAATATGGATCGAACAAAAAAATAATTTGTTGAATGAAGAAGGATCAGAGCTTGCGTTTCCGTTGTTCAATGGTGTGGAATATTTAGATGTGCCTGAAAAATCATCTAAGCAAAATTTTATTGCGATGGATGTGCACACGATTGATAAAATCATCAAAGAAAAAATATTTGATTTAATTGCGACTGATGTTACAGCAGTACTGTGTTTGTATTCAACCAACAAACACGGCATGGCAGATGTGCGCAGAAATATTATTGAATTGATGGAACGTAATATTAAAACGCCTGTTATAATTTGTATTGAAAGTAATTGCAGCGAAGTGGATGAGCAGCTGATCCAATTTTCTGCAGAAGCCGGCGCATTATTACTCGATGGTTTTGGTGATGGATTGTGGCTGATGAACGATCCGAAAAAAATGCATAACACAAAACTGAGCGGTCGTAATTATATTTCTGTTACAAACAATCATCATTTTTTAAACACAACTGCTTTTTCAATTCTTCAGGCAACAAGAACACGCATTTCTAAAACAGAATACATTAGTTGTCCAAGTTGCGGAAGAACTTTATTTGATTTGCAGGAAACCACTGCGAAAATTCGCGCTGTAACCAATCATTTAAAAGGCGTAAAAATTGCCATCATGGGTTGCATTGTAAATGGTCCGGGCGAAATGGCGGATGCAGATTTTGGTTATGTTGGCAGCGGTGTTGGAAAAATTACTTTATA
>JBEHXR010000088.1:0-11634 GCA_048498595.1 Bacteroidota bacterium | reverse complement strand
TAACAAAAACAGTTGGTCAAAAATATTTTTCATCACCAACACAATTAACGCAAGGCATTACATTGGGTTTAGCTTCGCTGATGAAAGCAAAATGTTTAATACTTCTTGTAAGCGGAAAAAAGAAAGCAGAAATTTTGAAGCAGGCAATTGAAGGAGAAATTACAGAACAAGTGCCTGCATCCTTAATGCGCAATCATTCCAATTTTAAAATATTTGCTGATAAAGAAGCAGCAAGTATGCTGAATCAAAAATGAATATTTATTCATCTTTCAATTCAATCCATACCGGTGCATGGTCGCTTGATTTTTCCCAACCGCGAACATGATGGTCAACACCTGCACCAACAAGTCGTTTGTCTATTTGTGGACTCAGTAAAAAATGGTCAATACGCAAACCTGCATTTCTTCCGTATGCATTTCTGAAATAATCCCAGAATGTATAAATCACTTCACCAGGATGCAATTTCCGTAACGCATCTGTCCATCCCTGTTCAACCAATGTATGAAATGCTTCGCGTGTTTCGGGGCGAAACAAAGCATCATCCACCCAGCGCTCCGGTTTATAAACATCAAGCTCTGTTGGCATAACATTATAATCGCCGGTTAATATAACAGGTAAACCAGAAGTAAATAATTCTTTCGCATGTGCGGTTAATCTTTCAAACCAACGCAACTTATAATCAAACTTTGGTCCGGGTGCAGGATTACCGTTGGGCAAATACAAACAACCAATAACAATTCCATTTACTGTTGCTTCAACGTAGCGACTATGCTCATCAGTTGGATCGCCGGGCAACACGCGTCTTCTCTCTTCGGGGTCACCAATCCGCGATAAAATCGCAACGCCGTTCCAGCTTTTTTGCCCATGCCATATTGCATTATAACCTGCATCTTCTATTGCCTGCAAAGGAATTTTTTCCTGTGGCGCTTTTAATTCCTGCAAACAAACCACATCAGGTTTTGATTCGCTTAACCATTTTAATAAAACAGGCAAGCGACTATTAATTCCGTTTACGTTGTAGGTTGCTATTTTCATATTTTATCCTCCTGTGCATCTTGCAATGCCGGCTTTTGCCTTTTGATCTATTGAATCTTTATAATCATGATCATCCATTCCCAAACATTTTTTGTAATACTGAACAGCCAATGTTTTGTTGCCTTGCTTTTCATAAATTAATCCGATTTGTAAAGCAGCACGGGAAGCATAATATTCCGTTCTGTTCTCACCGATCGCGATTGCGTTAAGATAATTTTTTATAGCGATGTCGTCTCTGTTCAAATCATCATTAATCCTTGCAAGGCGATACGTAAATTCAAGCTGGTCTTCTACCAACGGAAAATCCTGCATCGTTTTTCCGTTCAGCATTGCAAGCGCCTGCGTGTTATAACCGCCATCACTCAACACACGCGATTTAAGTAATATCGGGTTAGGCCAGCGATCTGATTTTGCATCTTTGTTTGCTTGTTTATCTGCATCTGTATCTGTACTTCCTTTTTTTAAGATCATTTGCTTTGCATAATTAGCCGCACTCATATTTCCTTCAAGATAATAACACCATGCAAGTTTTTCCCACGCATCTTTTACATAAAATTTCCCTTTAAAATGTGTGAGAAAAAATTCAAAGTTTTTAATTGCATCATTTAGTTCAAGATCGCGCATTTGCACATAGCCCATTTCAAAATTCCACACAGGCGTTTGCATGTAGGCTGGCGAATCATTCCTGTTTTGTATCACGCTGCGCGCAAATTCATTCATCTTATTATTGATCGCAAGATTTGCTGCCATGTAAGCAAGTAAATTATTATTTACAAGATCAAGTTTTTTTTGTTCGATGTATTGAAACGTTTGCTCCGGTTTGTTTTCAATATAAAATAAAATATAACAGTAATAAAATGATGCCTCGTTTGAAAATAATTTTGCATAACCATCATTGCTGTTCAGCACACTTTCCATCATCGCCATTCCATTGCTGATAGAACCTTTTATTCCAAACAAACCTGCGAGCCACTTGTACCCATCGGGGATTGTTCCGGCAACAACCTGCATAGGTCCATAGATCATATTATTTGGAACGAATGAAGGAAATCTTTTTCTATTGTCTTTAATTAATGAAAATGCTTTTCTAAAATCCCAGCCGGCGCTCCATCGCTCACTAAATTTGATTTCAACACATGCACGTTGAATTAAAATAACAGAACGGCTGTAATTATAAAAAGGAGAAGATTCCGGGCCATCATCCACACGATCAAGATAATGATCGAAATGCGGTTTGCGCACATCTAATTCGGCAGGATCTTCATTAAAAAATAAAATAAAAAAATCAATGTAGCTATCAAGTAAGTCGGGAATTAAATTATCGGGATTTTGCTGTCTTGCCTGTTCAAGAAGCCGCTCTCCATTTTCGAGGCGCAAACTTGTAATTTCTTTATATGCCTGTTGACAGATTACATTAAAATCATACACCTTATCAGCGAATGCGGAAGCAGTAATAAAAAAGCACAGGAAAAAACAGACTGACTTTTGCACTATCCATTTCATACGCCCCGAAAATAAAAAAGGACGCTGATATCAGCATCCTTTTAATAACATAAAGTGTTAATCTTATTTTACGCCGGTAGCAGTATTCAATTCTTCATCAACCAAAATGCGGCCGCAGTTTTCGCACACAATAATTTTTTTGTGCTGACGAATTTCGCTTTGACGCTGCGGAGGAATTGCATTGAAGCAACCACCACATGCATCTCTCAACACAGGCACAACTGCAAGACCATTACGATAACTTTTGCGAATACGATCGTAAGAATACAGCAAGCGATCATCAATGCCTTCACGCGCTTCCGCTGAAATTTTGGTATACTGTTTTTCTTCTTTTTCTGTATCGGCGATTATTTTTTCAAGCTCACCTTTTTTCTGGTTGAGTGCAGCATCCTTTGTTGCAATATGTTTTTTTGTTTGATCGAGCAACTTCGCTTTCTCGGCAATTTCTTCGTTCGCATCGCGAATATGTTTTTCAGCCAGCTTACCTTCCAACTCCTGCATTTCAATTTCTTTGGTAAGCGCTTCGTATTCGCGGTTATTTTTTACAGTGCTGCTTTGCTTTTCATATTTTTTTACCAGCGCCTCAGATTCTTTTATCGTATTTTTTTTCTGTTCGATAAATTCTGTGATGCCGTTTATTTCTTCTTCAATTCTTGTTTGACGGCTGTGCAAACCCTGGATTTCATCTTCAAGATCGCTTACTTCCATTGGAAGTTCGCCTTTTAAAATTTTAATTTCATCCAGTTTGCTGTCAATCTTTTGCAGGCGTACCAGCGCTGCAAGTTTTTCTTCAACTGAATATTCTTTAACTGCTGCCATATAAAAAAGTTATATAAAATAATGAACGGGATTTGTGTTGAGCCCCGTTTTGAGGACGGCAAAGGTAGGGAATTTCACCCTCAAAAAATCATGCAGCAATTCAATGGTAAATTGCTCGCTTTCCCAATGACCAATGTCTGCAATCAAGATGCGGTCATTTGCCTCGAAGAACTCGTGATATTTTATGTCGGAAGTAATGTAAACATCCGCATTTGCAGCCGAGGCGACTTCAATTAAAAAACTTCCGGCGCCACCGCAAAGGGCTATTTTTTTTACCGGCTTATCTAAAAATTTTGTGTGTTTTATAACTTTTAGGTGGAATTGATTTTTAATGAGATTAAGAAGATCTTTTTCCGGCATTTCGTTTTCTAATTCACCTATTAAACCACTGCCGGTTTTATTAAACGCATTTGAAAGCGCAACAACATCGTAAGCAACTTCTTCATAAGGATGCGCCTCGATTAAAGCGCTTATAATTTTTTGTTTTAGATAAGATGGAAAAATTACTTCCATTTTTATTTCATTCTCTTCGTGCCTTTTTCCTTTTTCACCCGCAAATGGGTTGGCGTTTTCATTTGCTTTAAATGTTCCTGTTCCTGATGCATTGAAACTCGCTTCACTGTAGTTACCGATATTTCCTGCACCTGCATTAAATAAAGCTGAACGAACTTTTTCCGCTTGCTCAACCGGAACGAAAGTGTATAGCTTCATTAAAAGATTTTGCTTTGGCAAAAGAATATTGCGATTGATGAGATTTAGTTTATCGGCAATTTTATTATTTACACCTTCAATAACATTGTCAAGATTGGTGTGGATGGCATAAATGGCAATGTCATTTTTTATTGCGTTGATAATTGTTTTTTCAACATAATTTTTACCTGTGATTTTTTTTAATCCGCGAAAAACAATTGGATGATGTGCCACAATCAAATTGCAATTTTTTGATTTAGCTTCTTGAATAATTTCTTCAGTTGCATCGAGTGAACATAAAGCGCCGGTGCAATTCCAGGATGCATTGCCGGTAATCAATCCTGCATTATCATAATCTTCCTGTAAAGAAGGAGGCGCTAATTGTTCGAGTGAAGAAATAATTTCAGCAATTTTCATTTATGCAAATTATGAAATCGCTTCAATTATATTTTGGTAAGAAGGTTATCCTTTTGGATTTTGAAAAACAATTTGAATGGTTCCGGTTTCAGCAGGTTTGCGTTACTGAATTTTAGTTGACTGGGCTTTCGTTTGCCGTCGCCATTCTTCTAAAGTAATGACTATATCGTTTATTACATCATAGTATTTGATACTGAATGGATCTGTATAAATATAAAAGTTGAAATGTGTGTAAAAACTCGGTCCATTATCCTCCACTGCTTTTACCCAATAATATTGTGTTTTATTCGAGGGGCGTTTATAGATTATGATAGCTAAATGCCGCTTACCCCTTGTCTTCTTTTCAATATAAAGTGCTCGCGCTTTATATTCCGGTAGCTTAGAGATTGTATCAAATATCTTCCCTTCAATGCCTTCTGAATTTGTTGATTTAGAAACTGCAGCTTCGTTCTTTTGTTCTTTTGAATAAAAAAAAGCAAATAGCATTAACGATATCAAAAACCCTCTTTTTGTTATCGCAATACTCACTATGAAAGATTTATTTATCCTTTTGGATTTTGAAAAACAATTTGAATGGTTCCGGTTTGCGGTGTATTGCCTTTATTAAATTTTAATTGTTTTGCTCTGCGTTCTGCAATAGCATTTAAATCTGCAAACGGGCTTCCCGGTTTTACATGCGCCGATGTTACATTGCCATTTTCATCAACCGTAATATCAACAGAAACTTTGCCGCCATATTTATATTGATCCTGAAAACGCGCAGCACTTGCAATATGCCTTCCCTGCAAACCATTTGTTATGCTGATGCCTGCACTGCCACTTCCACCATTGCCTGTATAGCTGTCACTGTTTGGATTTCCATTTGGTTTGCCCTGGTCGCCATTACCACCGGCAATTCCCTGGTTACGACTGTTATTATAACTATCAGCATTATTTCCACTGTTCGATGCGCTTTTGCCACCGGCATAAACCGCTTTTGGCTTAGGCGGTGTTGGTGTTGGATTTGTTACGGGCTTTGCACTTACCTTTTTTGTTTCATTATTAACAGGCTTAATATCTTTTTTCTTTTCTGGTTTGGGTGATGTATGAATTGCCGGAACATCTTCATCTTTATTCTCTGCCACTTCAGGATTTGTTTCTGCCTGCGCTTGTTGCGATGGCGGCGGATTAAAATTGGTTTGTTGTTCTTGTGCAGGCTCACCCGGAATTTGCGGTGCGACGGTTCCAAAACCCTGGTCGCTGTTGCCGAGATTTACTTCAACACCTTCATCAACCGGCGGTGGTGGTGTTACCGGTAACGTCCAACTCAATAACACAAAAAGTAAAAACAATCCGCCCATAATTATAATTGTATAACTAAGTGCTTTAATATTTTTATTTCTTTCAAAATTTAAATCGGCAGCATTTACCATAGCACAAATTTATTTACAGGCATTCATTGAGTTTGTTATTAAGATGCTAACATGTGTGAATTGAGTTGACCGATAACCGTTTACTGTTAACCGCTAAGGTTTTTAAATATATCATACATTTATGAAACAATCGGTCAACGGTAATCGGTGAACGGTTAACACTTAAAACTGCTTTTATGAAATATTTATTTTTTGCTGTGCTGATTTTAACGATTGCATCCTGCAATCAAACATCAAAAACAAAAACGGTTGCAGGTTCAAACGATGATAAAAAAGATGTGCTTGCAAAAGCTTCACGGGAAAATAAAAACGGATGGATTTATGTGCATCTCGAAGGTTCGCCTTCTGACATCGGTTATCAGCATGGTTATTTATTGGCAAATGATATTGATACTTCAATACAAGCTGTTTCATATTATCTCGCACATGACACACATCATGACTGGAGTTTTTATCGACAGGCAGCAAAGAACTTCTTGTGGGATAAACTCGACCGTGAATATAAAGATGAGATCAATGGAATTGTTGCTGGTCTTCATGCACAAAATAAAAATTATGACAGCCTTGATTTAACTGCTTACAATGCTATGGAAGAGCTGGCTTTTTATTATGTGCCATTGCTCGATAATGCAAAGAACAAAGCGCCGGGAAATTGCAGTGCCTTTATTGCAACAGGCAGTTATACAAAAGATGGAAAGATTGTGATGGGTCATAACAACTGGACAGAATATATTGTCGGTCAGCATTGGAATGTGATTGCAGATATTGTTCCCGAACATGGTCATCACATCATGATGGATTGCATGCCTGGCTTCATTCACAGCGGCGATGATTTTGTAATTAATGATAACGGTATTTTAATTACTGAAACAACTATCACGCAGTTTATTGGTTTTGATTCAACCAAAACACCGGAATTTATGCGCGCAAGAAAAGCGGCGCAATATGCAAACAGCATTGATGATGTAATAAATATTTTTCTGAAAGATAATAATGGCGGTTATGCAAACGACTGGCTCATTGGCGATACAAAAACGAATGAAGTAGCAAAGTTTGAATTGGGTTTGAAAGATTATCGCGTGTGGAGAAGTAAAGACACGGCTATCATCGGTTCTAATTTTGCCAGCGATCCGAAACTGATAAAAGATGAAACTACATTTAATGTAAACGATAATACCACTTCACCCAACGCAAGAAAACTAAGAATGTATCAGCTGGTAAATGTTGATATGAAAGGTAAACTCGATGACGCAACAGGAAAAATAATTGAAGCCGATCACATAGATGCAACGGTTGGTAAGAAAGAAAATAATCGCTGCGTTATTTGTGGTCACATCGATGAAGATCCGAAAGGTTGCCCTGAATGGGATGAGCCTGCTTATTGGCCGATGGGTGCAGTGCAGAGCAAAGTAACAACTGCAGACTTAGCAAGCCACATGCAGTTTTGGGCGCACATGGGGCATCCTTGCGGAGAAAATTTTATTGGTGCAACATTTTATAAAGCACATCCGCAATTTGCGTGGCAGGCAAAATATTTAAATAATATGCTTGCGTATCCGTGGACGTTGTTTAGTGCGAAAACTTCCAAACCCTAAAGGGGAGTTATGCATTCAAAAATTAAAAAGATTCTAAGGAATTATTTTTTTAAGGCAAATCTCTCTTCTCCCTTTAGGGCTGGGGTTTACCATTCCGCTCTTGCACTGGGGCTTACACTTAAATCTGCAAAATCTTTTGCGAGATATTTATAATATGCGGTGATGGCAATCATGCCGGCATTATCTGTACAATATTCAAATGCAGGGATAAAAGTTTGCCAGTTATATTTCGCGCCATATTCTTTTAATGCAGTTCTTAAACCACTGTTGGCACTAACACCGCCGGCAATACAAACCTGTTTGATGTTTGTTTGCTCGGTTGCTTTCTTTAATTTCTTCATTAAAATATTGATTATAGTAAACTGAACAGAAGCACATAAATCAACAAGATTTTTGTCGATGAAGTTTTCATCTTTCTTTATCTCGTCTTGTAAAAAATAAAGCACAGAAGTTTTTAATCCGCTGAAGGAAAAATTTAAACCCGGAATTTGTGGCTCTGCAAATTTGAAAGCTTTCGGATTTCCCTGTTGTGCATACTTATCAATTAATGGTCCGCCGGGATAAGGCAAGCCTAACATCTTCGCGGTTTTATCAAATGCTTCGCCGGCAGCATCGTCAATTGTTTCACCAATAATTTCTAATTGCAATGGCGAATGTGCAATCACAATTTGTGTATGCCCGCCACTCACGGTTAAACATAAAAAAGGAAAATCCGGTTTTGGTTCTGAAATCAAATTTGCTAACACATGCGCCTGCATGTGATGTACTGCAATCAACGGTTTATCTAATGATAATGCCAATGATTTTGCAAATTGGGTACCCACCAGCAAACTTCCAATTAAGCCTGGAGATTGTGTGAAGGCAATAGCATCAATATCGTGAATCGTCAAACGTGAACCGTGAATTTGATTTGCTTTTTTTATTGCAGCTTCAACCACCGGAACAATATTTTGCATGTGTGCACGACTTGCCAATTCAGGTACAACGCCACCATATTGTTCATGCACGGTTTGATTGGCAGTAACATTCGATAAAATTTTTCCATCAACACAAACTGAAGCTGATGTTTCATCACAGGAAGATTCTATTGCAAGTATGGTCGTCATTTCAACAAATATTTTCAAAGTTTCAAAAGTAACAGGATTCATTTTATATTAATCAATATGAGAAAAACTTCCATGGTACTTCCTGCACAAAAAGCATCAGGCGCGATCCTATCGAAGCGTTGCGATATGAATAAAAATGGACTTATTGCTTCATTAAATTTTTTCAGTAAATTTTTTTTGTTATTGACTTGTTACAAAAATTCATTTAACGCTTTCCTTCATTTTTGCTACAGATTTTAATAATAGTTTTATTTCCAGGCAAGCATTTATTCAGTTCTTGAATAAAAATTTTGAGTTCTACCCATAACAGAAAATAACTGTAAAAATTGTCGACGCGTAAAGTAGAAGTTGATGATGGCGAGTAATACAAAGATTGAAAAAAAAGTTTTCAGTAAAAGCCTGAAGCTGATGGGTAACCGTTTTCAATTAAGTGCGGTTGCTTATAATGAAACTTTCGCCAATCATTGTATTGATGCCGCGATTGAAGAAATCCGTCGAATTGAAAAATTGCTTACAACGTTTAGTGAAGAAAGTGAAACAGCAAACATCAACAGGAATGCCGGTATTGAACCGGTAAAGGTGAGCGAAGAAACATTTAATATTATTGAACGTTCAATTCGAATTTCTAAACTTACACAAGGTGCTTTTGATATAACCTACGGATCAGTTGATAAGCGCTTATGGAATTTTGATACAACCATGCAGGCATTGCCGGATAAACAAACTGCAAAAAAAATGGTGCGCCTGGTGAATTACCGCAATATCATTCTCGATAAAAAAAATACAACAGTTTTTTTAAAAGAACATGGAATGCGTATTGGTTTCGGCGGTATTGGAAAAGGATATGCTGCGGAACGTGCGAGGCATGTAATGCAATCGATGAATATGGATAGCGGCATTGTGAATGCTTCAGGCGATTTAACGGTTTGGGGTTTTCAGCCAAATGGTGAGGCATGGACAATAGGTATTGTAAATCCAAATATGGCAGGCGAAATTTTTTCTTATATGAAGGTTACCAATATGGCAATTGCTACCTCTGGTAATTATGAAAAATATGTGATGATAGATGGAAAAAAATATTCGCACACAATTAATCCAAGAACAGGTTTGCCGGTAACAGGAATTAAGAGCGTAACCATTTTAACAACAAACGCAGAAATAGCAGATGCCATGGCAACACCCGTAATGATTATGGGAATTGAAGCAGGACTGGATATGATAAATCAAATGAAAGATATCGAGGCAATTATTATAGATGATAATGACCGCGTTTATAAATCAAATAACATTCATTTTAACTGAAGCTGCATAATTGAAAATTAAAATCAATAATTAAAAATGAGAAAAGCAAGAAACAATTTATTTAAATGCGCGCTTGCATTTTTATGCAGCGCTGTTATCATTTCCTGCAGTGATGTAAAAGCCTATCAAAAGAGTAGGCTTAACGATTCAGAGATGGCGCTTGGAAACCGTAAGGTTGAAAAAACAGAACTGAACGCACAATCTTATCGCGAAGGTTCATCAGGTGCTAACAGCGGCAAAACCGGTGGTGGTTGCGGCTGCAATTAATTCATATCTCAATAGAAAAACTACATGAAAAAGATCTGCCTTACTGTTATAGGAATGTACCTTATGCTGCTGCACGCTTTCTCACAATCTTCAACAGATACTTCTTATAAATCCAAAACGCTTAAGCTGGATGAAGTAAATCTTGTATCTGGTTATTATGCACAAACTGCAGATAAATCTTCTGTAATGGGCGGCCGCACCGATGCAAAAGGTATTGGCGATGTTACAGATTTTGCAAATGGCATTGATCTGAATTTTGTAAAATGGAATTCTGATACGCGCAAGAATACATTTGATCTTGGGTTAGATGTTGACTATCATACTGCCGCTTCACAAGCTTATGTTGATTCTAACGGGCATGCAAGAAATTTTGGAACGAGAATTTATCCAACTTTTAACTGGACTACCGAAAACGAGAGCAAAGGAACATCATTTGGTTTGGGCGCTTATTATTCTGCAGAGCATCATTATTATCATTCGCTTGGCCTTAATACTTCGTTTTCAAAAAAGACGAATCATAACGGCGAGTTTGCAGTAAAACTTACCACTTATCTTGATAAGATAAAAATGATTAAACCCTCAGAGTTTACTCCCGTTGATTCTTCAAACAACAATGCTTCAGATAGCATTGTGTATGTTACAACAGCCAGCGGGCGCACAACAGAAATTATTTATAATAAAAACGGTCAGCTTGTTGGTCAAACAAAAAATATCATACCATCAAAATCACGAAATACATTTACTGCAGAGTTTTCTTTTTCGCAGATATTCAATCAGCGTATGCAGGGCAGTATAGTAATGGATTTAGTTGAGCAGACAGGTTATCTTGGGCTTCCGTTTCACCGCGTTTATTTTAATAATGGAAAAGATACGATTGAAAATTTACCATCGCAGCGGTTTAAATTGCCCATTGGTTTTAGATTGAATTATTTTCTTGGCGATAATATTATCCTGCGCAGTTATTACCGTTTTTATATTGATAGCTGGGGCTTGATGTCGAACACCGCAGACCTTGAAGTTCCGATAAAGATCACACCATTTTTTTCTATATCACCTTTCTATAGATATTATCAGCAAACTGCAGCGAAATATTTTGCGCCTTATGCGCAACATAAACAAGACGAACAATATTACACAAGTAATTATGCACTCGCTGCTTTTAGAAGTCAATCGTTTGGTGTTGGGTTAAGAATTGCACCGCCAAAAGGTGTGCTCATGCAACATTTGCACTCAGTTGAAATAAGATATGCGCATTACACGCAAACAACCGATTTGGTTGCAAATGCTATTTCGCTTGATTTAAATTTTAAGTAATGAACAGCAGGTGATTTTTTGTTTCGGTTACTTACTTCTTATTGCAACAACGGGATTCATTCTTGCAGCAATAGATGCGGGGATAATGCCTGAAAGAATTCCGAGTATCACACAAATAGAAAATGCGAGTAAAATTATTTTGCCTGAAATAATTATTGCAAAAGGAAGAACCGC
>JBEHXR010000087.1:0-11635 GCA_048498595.1 Bacteroidota bacterium | reverse complement strand
GTGTTGCGCAATTTGGGTGTTCCTGTTGCGCATACTTTTATTTCGCTGCGCTCAATTGAAAAGGGTTTAAATAAAATTATTTTGAATGAAGCAAAATTGAAAGAGGATTTGGAAAATAACTGGGCAGTTGTTGCAGAAGCTATTCAAACAATTTTACGCAGGGAAAATTATCCGAACCCTTACGAAGCATTAAAAGCTTTAACACGCGGCAACGCAACAATCGATAAAAAATCTATTCATAAATTTATTGATGAGCTTAAGGTAAATGCTTCAATAAAAAAAGAATTGAAAGCAATAACGCCGCATAATTACACGGGTGTATAATTCAATCCTGTCTGCAAACTTTATCATTGATTTAATAGTTTTTAATTTTTATTTTTTCACCTTCGGTTACTGCCATGATAAAAAATTTTTTTAAACACTTCCGCTTATTTGTTGTTTCAATTTTTTCTTTGCTCTTTACCTGCAATTTGTCTGCACAAACGTATTATCAGCAAACACCTGCTTCACAACAATGGGTTGATAGCGTTTTTAATTCTTTAACGCCGCAGCAAAGAATTGCACAGTTGATGGTAATTCGCGAAAGTGAAATGAAATCCGGTGCTGTATATTTTTATACAGATAAGGTTGATGAATTAATTCGTGATTATAATATCGGCGCAATTTGTTTGTTCCAGGGTGGACCGTATGCACAAGCTGGTTTAATAAATCATTTTCAGCAAACAGCACAAACACCATTAATGGTTTGTATTGATGGTGAAACAGGCTTAGGCATGCGCATGCTGGATAGCGTTGCAAAATTTCCTGACCAGTTAACATTAGGCGCTTTGCAGGACGCAGGAATTGTCTATCAAATAGGAAAAGCAATCGGTGCACAATGCAGGCGCGAAGGCATTAATGTAAACTATGCACCGGTAGTTGATATTAATAATAATCCAAATAATCCTGTTATTAATTTTCGTTCGTTTGGTGAAGACAAATACAAAGTGGCTTTGTTTGGAACGCAAATGATGCGCGGCATTCAGGAGAATGGTGTGATGGCTTGTGCAAAACATTTTCCTGGTCATGGTGATGTAGCTGTTGACTCGCATTTGGATTTGCCTGTTATTTCAAAATCTTATGCTGCGCTTGATTCGCTTGAATTGTATCCGTTCAAACAATTATTTAATGAAGGCGTTGGCAGTGTAATGATCGCGCACCTGAGTGTTCCGGCAATTGATAACACGCCGCATCTTCCAACATCGTTATCTAAAAAAACGGTTACTGACTTACTTAGAAATAAGTTAGGCTTGGGCGGAATTTCTTTTACAGATGCATTGGAAATGCAGGGCGTTGCAAAATATTTTCCGAAGGGCGATGCCGCTGTTCAATCTTTAGTTGCAGGGAATGATATGTTATGTTTGCCAGGCGACGTTCCGCAGGCAATTAATAAAATTGAAACAGCGATTGCTAATGGTGTTTTAGATTCAACAGATATTGCCGGCCGCGTAAAAAAAGTTTTGCTGGCAAAATATAATTTAGGATTAAATCATTTTCATGCGATTGATACAACGAATCTTTATAATGATTTAAATAAAGGCATAAACAATATAAGAGCACAAGTTGCAAGAAATGCAATAACGCTATTGCGCTTAAAAGATTCATCATTTTTTCCGCTTGCTTATGACAATAAAAAAGTTGCCTATGTAGCTGTTGGTGTTGTAGATTCAAACGCACTTTCAACTTTTCTATCTATAGAAAAATTCGCTGACATTTATTTTTTAGGTTATGATGATGATGCAACAATTGCTGATTCGCTTCTGAAAAAAATCACCAATAATTATGATGCAGTAATCATCGGCGTTCATCATTTCAATAAATATCCTGCACGCAATTTTGGTATTACTGAAAGTGCAATAAACTTCATAAAACATTTGCAGGTAACAACACATGCCATTACGCTGGTATTTGGCAATCCTTATGCATTAAAGAATTTTTGCGATGCAGATAATCTTGTTGAATGTTATGAAGACGATGCTTATTTTCAGCAGGCAGCTTTCGATTGGCTGAATGGTGAATATACATTGCAGGGAAAATTGCCGGTTACTGTTTGCGATGATTTTCATTACGGTGATGGAATTACAGATTATCGTTTACAAAAATTAGCGCATGCAAATCCTGGTGAAGTTGGTATAGACAGTTTAAAAATGTATGCTCAAATAGATAGCATTGCGAACGATGCAATTGCTCAACATGCAACGCCGGGTTGTGTAGTGCTTGTTGCGAAGGATAATAAAATTGTAATGGATAAAGCATACGGCTATCTCACTTACAATAAACAACAGCATGTTGATACCAATACTATTTATGATCTCGCATCTGTTACAAAAATTTCTTCTACGTTGTTAGCCGTAATGAAATTGTATGAAACGGGTAAGCTTGATTTGCATAAAACGCTTGGCGATTATTTGCCCTGGGTTCGCGGCACAGATAAAAGCAATTTGGTGATTGAAGATATATTGATGCACCAGGCAGGCTTGATTGCCTACATACCGTTTTATAAAGAAACATTAGATGCCCAGGGAAATCCTGATTCAAATATTTATCACAGGTTTCCGGATTCTGTTTATTCTGTGCACGTAGCCGCAAACATGTACATGCGCAAAGATTATGTTGATACAATGTTTGAACATATTTTGAAAAGTAAACTCAGTGAAAAAAAATATGTGTACAGCGATAACGATTTTATTTTTTTGGCAAAGGTTGTACAGCAAATCACGGGCATGCCAATGAATGATTATGTGGCTGAAACTTTTTACAAGCCGATGCATTTGTACAACACTACTTTCAGACCTAATGAACATATACCTGTTAACAATATTGCGCCAACAGAAAGCGAAAAAATATTTAGAGAACAATTGCTAAAAGGCTATGTGCATGATCCGGGCGCAGCAATGTTTGGCGGTGTTGCAGGTCATGCTGGATTGTTTAGTAATGTACATGATCTTGCGATCTTATATTCAATGTTGTTGAATGGCGGAAGATGGAATGGCGTTCAATATTTAAAAAAAGAAACGATAGATTATTTTTCCGCTTATCACAGCGATATCAGCCGTCGCGGATTAGGTTATGATAAACCGGAAAAAGATAATGCAAAACGGGAAGAGCCTTATCCATGCATCGATGCATCGCCATTGGCTTTCGGTCACTCTGGTTTTACAGGCATTTGGGTTTGGGTTGATCCGAAATATAAATTGTTATTTCTCTTTCTGTCAAACCGCGTTAATCCCGATGGCAGCAACAATAAACTTATTAATATGAATGTGCGTGGCAAAATTTTAGAAGCCGTTTATCAAGCGATGCTAAACAAATAGCGTTATTAAATACCTTCGCTTATATCATTTATTATATGAGAAATAAATTTTTATTGCTTGCGCTTGCTGCGATGCTCGTTATTGCATCGTGCAAACAAAATGCACCGCAGCTTGCTTTATATATTCCAAAAGATGCTGCTACTGTTTTTATAGTTGATGTAAAATCGATAACCGACAAAATAAATTCTTCAGGCATTACGATGGATTCTATAGTGAATATGATGGATAAGCACGGAACCAATGTGAGCTGGAGTGAAATTCAAAATTCCGGTGTTGATCTTACAAAATCTTTTTATGTTTTTACCAGTTCAATAAACTCAATGCAAAATGGTAATACAGAAAACTCCGGCATGGTTGCATCATTATCTGCAAAAGGACAGTTGGAAAGTTTTATACAAAAGGAACTGAATACGCCCAATGTTAAAACAGACAGTAAGTATAAATATGTTGATCTGAAAGATGGAAGCGTACTTGGCTGGGATGATCATGTGATGATTCTTTCATCCGTTAAGCAAAACAAACAAACAACTGCAGACGAAGCTTTATCGCATCAGCAGCTCACAACATTATTTACGCAATCGGAATCTAATTCGCTTGCCTCCATCAGTGAATTCAGAACTGCGATGAACAAACCAGGCGACATACATTTTTGGTCAAATGCATCGGGCAGTTTGAACAATATACCAATGCTTGGTATGACGAAGATTACAAGCTTGTTCCAGGATACATATACAGATGGAACAATAGATTTTGAAAAGGGAAAAGCTATTGCTTCAGCAGAAACACATTTTAATAAAACACTTTCAGATATACTTGAAAAATATCCTGCAAGAGAAATTGACAAAAGCATGATAAGCCGTTATCCGCAAGCAATAAATGGTTTTGGCGTGATGTCTTTTAATCCAAAAGTGCTGGTTGATATTTTGCATTATCTCGGTTATGATACCATGGCAGATAGTTATACATCGCAAATGGGTTTTTCAACAAACGATATTGTGAACGCATTTAGCGGAGATATTGCCATTATATTTTCCGATTTTAAAATGGAAGACAAACCCATACCATATTTACCGGGCGTGCAATCGAAAACACCCGGCGGAGAATTTTTAGTAACTATGAGAATAGGTGATAAGGCTGCTTTTGACAGACTAATGAATGGTTTGGTGAATAAAAATATTTTATCGAAGAACGGCGACCAGTATGAACTTGGTGCTTTTGGCGGACACGGTTTTGTAATTGAAACAACCAGCAATAATCTTTTTATTGCTTCTGATGACGCATTGGTGAAAGCATATGAAGCAAATACAACAACGTCTGCATTGAACGATGATATACAAAAAGAAATTGATGGCAAATCAATGGCGATGTATATTGATATTGCAGGTATGCTTAGAAAAGCAAACACCGATGACACCGCTTCAGTAAAAACCATGCAGGCTGCGCTGGC
This sequence comes from Bacteroidota bacterium, assembly GCA_048498595.1. Classification (GTDB taxonomy): domain Bacteria; phylum Bacteroidota; class Bacteroidia; order Chitinophagales; family Chitinophagaceae; genus Parafilimonas. The sequence continues at coordinate 6,835 of JBEHXR010000087.1, read as the reverse complement.
AACATTTAAAAATTTTATTGCTTCAGCAGATAAAAGCGATGGAAAAAGTGTAACTGGAAATCTTGAATTAAATTTTGTAAACACAAACGAAAACAGTTTGGCAAGCCTGGTAAAATTTATTTCAGTTGCACACCAGGAAAAAATAAATCACAACTGGACGCAAATGTCTCCTGTGCCTCCTTCAAACAATACAGATAGTTCAATGAACGATAGCGATTCTGATAACAATAATCAATAAAATAGTATGCTGAAAGTATGCTCGCTTTCATTTGCACATTTGCTAATTATCACATTTGCTAATTAATGTTGCTTCAGTTACAAAACATTATTCCCGTTCCTTTAAAAGATAGATTGCTGCAACGCAATTCTGATATCTGGAATAAGCGTTTGCAATTTGATGATGGAGAATTTATAAAAATAAAAGCGCCCAGCGGAACAGGTAAAACAACTTTCGTTCACATCATTTATAAACTGCGCAACGATTATGAAGGAAATGTTTTATGGAATAATAAAAATTTAGTTTCAATAAAAGCAGAAGCGCTTGCTGCATTAAGGCAACAAAACATCAGTGTAATATTTCAGGACCTTCGTTTATTTCCCAATATCACGGCAAGAGAAAACATAGAACTAAAGCGTGTACTGCAAAAACCCATTTATGAAAGCAGTAAAATTGATGAGATGGCGGCGCAATTAGGCATCACTTCAATCTTGCATCAAAAAGCATCTATGTGCAGTTACGGCGAGCAACAACGCATTGCCATCATCCGCGCATTAATGCAACCTTTTGATTGGCTAATTATGGATGAGCCTTTCAGTCATCTCGATAAAAATAATATTGATAAAGCCGCCGCTTTAATTACGGAAGAATGTAAAAAACGAAATGCTGGTTTTATATTAACAGACCTTGAAGATGATGAACATTTTTCTTACACAAAATTCGTGAACTTATAATATTTCCCTGCTTTCATTTTTTATCAATTAGATTTCTTTTCATCATTTTAAACATTAAGTTTGTTTAAGAAAGAATTTTATGCAAAGAGAACTTACCTCATGGTTTAGTCCGTCGCTCAATAAAGAAATGCCTATTGCAACTTATGGCGAATTTGGTTTTGCATTGCTGTTAATTCCAACCGCTGCGGCTGATTATTTGGAATATGAACGCTTTCAATTAATAGATGCGCTTACACCATTTATTGAAAACGGTAAAGTAAAAGTGTTTAGCATAGACAGCATAAATAAAGAAAGCTGGATGAACAATGAAATGTATGCACCGCATAAGGCCATCCGCCAAAACGATTTTAATAATTATGTTTTTAATGAAGTAATTCCTTTTATAAGAAACAATACCAGCAACGATACTTTTATTTATACCTGCGGTGCATCGTTCGGCGCTTTGCATGCAATGAATTTATTTTTAAAAAAACCAGATTTAATAAATGGCGCTATCAGCATGAGCGGCGTTTATGATCTTACTGAATACACAAAAGGTTATTGGGATGAACAGGTTTATTTCAACAGCCCCATTCATTATATTCCAAACTTAACCGATAGCTGGTACCTTGATAGAATAAAAGCAAGTCACCACATTCATATTTATACAGGCAGCGGTGCTTATGAAGACCCCGAAGCAAACAGGAGGTTTTCGCAAGTATTGTGGGATAAAGGCATTTGGCACGACCTTGATATTTGGGGACCTGATATAACGCACGATTGGCCAACATGGCGCTCAATGCTACCTTACATTATACACAACAAGTTTTAACAGCAAGTATTTTTAAAACTGGCGGGGTTTTTATAATTTAAAGCACTACATGAAGTCATTCTCAAAGAAAACCTGGCGCCGCATTTTACGTGTTTCAATCGTAATTGTTGGTATTTATCTGCTGTTTATGATTGGCCTTAGTATTTACATTTCATCTTCAAAAGAAAGACTCGTTAATTTTCTAACGGCAAGAATGAAAGAATCTATTTTGGGGGAATTAAAAATAGACAAGGCTGATATAACGGTGTGGCGGTCGTTCCCCAGAATCGGAATTAGATTGAGTAATGTTACTATAAGTGATTCTTTTTATCACAAACCATTTCTGCAGGCAAACTTAATAACAGCAAAAGTTGGTTTGCTCGACCTAATGGGGATGAAAGTGAATATCCATTCAGTGGAAATTGACGATGCCGTTATACATACTTTTATTGATAAAAACGGTTATAGCAATAATTATGTTTTAAAACCACAAAACAAAACGAAACATAAAAACAAGAAGCCTGTTGTAATAAATAATGTTGAATTAAATAACGTAACTGCAATAAGTGAAAACGCTATAAAACAAAAACGTTTTGAAGTTCGTATTAACGAGGCTGATGCTGATATTTCTTTAAACGGTTCAAAATATTTTATTGACCTTGATGAAGATGCTTTGGTTCGCGGTCTTGGTTTTAATATTCCAAAAGGTTACTGGCTGGCAAACCAGCGCATACAGGCAGATTGGAAATTGCAGTTTGATACAGCAGGTAATATTTTATCTTTTAATGATACTAAAGTAAAAATACAAGGGCAAGCATTTATAATAAGAGGCGCGTTTTATACCAATACACCTGATGCACATTTTAGAATTGATGCAAGCACAAAAAATATTTCATACGATGCTGTAATGGCAATTCTTAAACCTACTACAAGTGAAAAAATAAAAAAGATAAAATTTTCAAAAGGCTTAAATGCAAAAATTACAATCGACGGTCCGCTTGCATATAAAACTGTTCCCTTAGTTAAGGTTGATTTTAATACTGCAGACAACGATATAGTTACCCCCGTAGTAAATCTTAATAACTGCTCGTTCTCTGGCAGCTTTATAAACCAGGCAAATGCTGCATTACCATTAACAGATGAAAACTCACGTGTAATAATAAATTCGTTTGTAAGCAAGTGGGGCGATATTAATTTAAAAGGACAGAACATTGTTGTAACAAATCTGTTGCACCCAATTATCCAGTTTCAATTTTACACACAGTGTACATTGCCGCAATTAGACGAGCAATTGAATTCTTCCACTTTAGATTTTGTAAATGGAGAAGCAAAAATGTATTTGGCATATAACGGTCCTTTAATTGCAGATGCTTCGCTGCTCGATCAGTTAGATGCGAAAATTCATATCAACAATGGTAAGATCGTGTACATACCCAGAAATCTTACCTTCTCTGAATGCTATGGCAACATTAGCATAACAGGCAATAATTTATTAGTAGATAGTTTTCGATGCAACCTTAACACCAACCATTTTATAGTAAATATTACAGGTGAAAATTTAAATCGTATTTCAAGTAAAATAACCGGCAAAGCAGACATTAAGTGCAATGTTTATTCACCTGATATTGATCTGTCAGATTTTAAAACATTGTTTGCAAAAAGAAATACAATTAAAACCAGAACACAAAAAGGTGGTCTTGCAAAAACAGCCAATTCTATTGATAATGCAGTGGAAGAAGGTAATCTCTATTTAAATATGAGAGCAAAGACAGTTACGTTGAATCATTTTCTTGCAAACAATGTAACAGCCAATGTTTTATTCCTCGAAGACGATTGGCAAATTCAAAAAGCTTCTTTACAACATGCGGATGGAACTTTTAATCTTACAGCAAAAGTGCACCAGGTTAATGATGAATTGCATCAGCTAAGTGCACAAATGAATTTGCAAAACATCAACATAAAAAAACTTTTTTATGGCTTTGATAATTTTGGTCAAACATCGCTTACATCCAATAACCTCGGCGGTGTTATGAGTTCAACGGCAAATATTACTTCTAATATTGATAGCAGGGGAAAACTTGTGTCTTCAACACTCAACGGGCAAATGTATTTTTTAATTAAAAATGCTTCGCTTATAAATTTTCAGCCATTGTTAAACATGCAGAAATATGTTTTTAAAAACCGCGATCTAAACAATGTGCAGTTTGCAGAATTGAAAGACACATTTGATATAAAAAACGGCGACATTTATATTCAGCGAATGCCTATACAATCATCTGCACTAACCATGTATATTGAAGGTATTTATAGTTTTGGAGACAGAACAGATATTTCGATACAAGTGCCATTATCAACGCTTGTAAGCAAACCCGATAACTATAAAAAAATCGACTCAAGTAAAGTTGACCGCCCCGGACCAAGTATTTATTTACGCGCAAAAGATAAAGGCGGCCAGGTAAAAATCGGGCTTGATCTATTTAGAAAATTACACGATAAAAAATTTAAAGAAAAAGATTAAAGGCTTTTTTGATTGAACGATGATTACTATATGCAACAGGCTTTGCGTGAAGCGCAAAAGGCATTTGAGGAAGATGAAATTCCCATAGGATGTGTTATTGTCATTAATAAAAAAATTATTGCACGTGCACATAACATGACAGAGCAATTGAACGATTCAACAGCACACGCGGAAATTTTAGCACTTACTTCAGCATATAATTTTCTTGGCAGCAAATATTTACCAGATGCAACGTTGTATGTAACTATCGAACCTTGTTTAATGTGTGCTGGTGCTATGTATTGGAGCAAACTTGAACGCGTTGTATGGGGAGCCAGTGATGAGAAAAATGGATTTCGTCACATAACGGAAAACAATTCACCGTTTCATCCAAAAACAAAAATCAGAACAGGTGTTTTAAAAAATGAATGTGCTGAATTGATAAAAACTTTTTTTCAGCAGAAAAGATAAATTTTGTTTATTAAATTACTGATGGCTCAAACCCTACATGCTCTGCAATATTTTTTGAAATTTTTCTTTTCTATTTCACGATTAACGTAATCATTTTGGCTTATTTATTTTTCTTCTCCTGTATTACCTGCTTTTCATTTGATGCCAAAGAAAGGCAACTACAAAACCAACAATTACATAAATAATAAGCTTGATAATGATTTGCTTGGTTTTTTCAGTCATAGTTCTTATAAGGCATTTGTTTGATTATTTCTGATAAGCAGCAGCCGTAAAGTTGCCATCAAACTTAACGCTATTTTTTATTAAAAAACTTCATCCGATGGTACTTAATGAAGTTTTTCCGGTAAGACTTTTATGTTTAAAACTATACTTTAAAAAAAATATATTCAAAGCAATTTTTTTTAATATAATGACGTTGTTAATAGTGTCAAATTAGCTCTGCACCAGGGAGCTGCTTTGCAAATCCAATTTATCCATGCAAAAGACCATTCTTTTTTGTTTGTTGTTGTTTGCGTTAAAGTCTGTTGCCCAAACTGTATCTCCGGCAACAATGAATATGGGCGGCGGCTCAAAAAAAATCAAGGGCGATTTTATACTGGATTGGAGCCTTGGCGAATCAACCGATATTCAAACTTACTATTTACAAAACCCGGTTTACAACACATACATAGGTTACAACTGGACAATCACCAGCGGCATTCTTCAACCTTTTGATAGAATACACATCATCGTAAATCCGAACATTCCATCGTGGACGGTTTATGAAATTCATTTTTATCCTGTACCTGCAGTTGATAATGTAACCATTGACTTTAGGTCATCGCTTTCGGGTCACATCTCCATACAACTGCTTAACTCAAACGGTAAACTGCTCGGCACAAAAGAGTTTGACATGCCGGGTGGCAGCAGCACAGTTACATGGAATTTATCAGGCTTCACATCTGCAATTTATTTTTTCAGGATAATACTAACATCTCCACAAGGCAACATACTTAAAGAGGGAACTTTTAAAATAGAAAAAGTGAAATAACACTATGAAAAGAAAACTACTGCTTTTTGTTTTAGCAACACTGCTTATCTCCATTGTGCAAGCGCAGGTGCCGCAGCAATTAAACTACCAGGGTATTGCCCGCACATCCACGGGGGAGCCAATTTCTTTCCAGCCAGTTACATTAAAGGTTTCATTGATTGATAGCGCAGCGGGCGGCAAAGTTGCTTACAGTGAAACCAGACGCGCAATGACGAACTATGTTGGCTTGTTTAATGTTGTGATAGGAAGCCCCGGTGCTTCAGATGTTTCGGGCAGTATTGCAAATGTGCAATGGGCAACAGGCAAAAAATATATTAAGCTTGAGATTGATCCCAACGGTTTTCACAATTTCACTTTAGCAGGCATTACACAATTGCAAAGTGTTGCGTATGCTTTAGCAGCAACTCCTTCTGGCAAAGCAAGTGGTGACTTAACCGGAAATTATCCTTCGCCGCAAATAGCAACGAATGCAATTACTTCAAATAAAATTGAAGATGGAAGTATTACACTTTCAAAACTGGCGCCGGATGTACTAAGCGATTTGCCTTCGGGAAAATTAAGTATTGCTGATACTGCGGCGATGTTATCACCTTATGCAAAAGGTGACGATGTGAATGCTGATTTGTCAACGAAGTTGAACATCTCCGATACATCTGCAATGCTTAATCCTTACGCAAGAACAAATGATGTCAATGATCAGCTCATAACAAAATTAAATGTGAGTGATACAGCAGCTATGTTATCTCCTTACGCAAAAGGTGATGATGTGAATGCTGATTTATCAACGAAGGTGAATATTGCTGATACATCATCAATGCTCAACCCTTATGCAAGAACAAATGATGTAAACGATCAGCTTTCAACTAAATTAAATATTGCTGATACCGCTGCGATGTTAAGCCCGAAACTAAACATTTCTGATACTTCAGCTATGTTACTTCCTTACGCAAAAGGTGATGATGTGAATGCTGACCTGTCAACGAAGTTGAATATTGCTGATACATCATCAATGCTTAATCCATATGCAAGAACGAATGATGTAAATAATCAGCTCTCAACTAAACTAAACATTTCCGATACGGCTGCAATGTTGTCT
>JBEHXR010000086.1:0-11673 GCA_048498595.1 Bacteroidota bacterium | reverse complement strand
TGATATCCAGGTTTGGGGCAGCAGCGAACTTATACACCTGCTGTTTGAAAATAGTTTGGTGGATGAACTACATCTCAGGATCTTTCCTGTAGTACTTGGTAAAGGAAAAAAGTTATTTAACAACGCTGCAGTTGCTGCAGCATTTACACTGACCGAGCATACTGTTACATCAAAAGGAGTAATTATTGCCCACTACAAACGAGCCGCAGAAGTGTTGCCAACTGAACCATCTCAAATTTTAATTGATAAATATTTAAAAAGCTGAAAGAACCAAAAGCGTTGACTCCATTATTCAAAGTAAACCCTCTCTTTTTCCGCAATAATGGCTTTCTAAGTTTGTAACTTTTTTCTTTTTGTAACGTCTCCTCATAAGCACTCACATAAAACAGGATATTGCAGATATTTTTTACCAGTATGGCAAGCTAATGACAAGTTTATATAAATTTCTTACCGAGCTAACTATAATTATTCACCTGATGTTTATACTGTTTGTTGTAGCGGGCGGTTTTATGGTAAAAAGAAAACGCTGGCTCATCATTATTCATCTTTGTTCTTTAGCATGGGCTGTATTTGCAGAAATATCGCCGGGCGTTATATGCCCGCTTACCAAACTTGAAAATTATTTTGCTTTTCATGCAGGGCTATCAACCTACCAGGACGATTTTGTTTCGCGCTACCTGGTACCTATTATTTACCAGGAGAATGTGGCAGTTAATATTCAGTATTTATTGATAGCCGTTGTTATAGTCATCAATATTATTGCTTACAGCGCTTTGTTGAAACGAAAGTTTACATTATAAATGTTCTTCGCTCCCGCTGTCTTCTTATATTGTAATGAGCGAAAGCCCGTGCATTTATATTTTTTACGGTTACACTTTTTTATTCAGTATTTTCCACACTCGTTTTATACAACCAAAACTAAAATGGAAGTACATCATCACCCACATGTAGCAAAGAAAAATTTTAAAGAATATTTTTTAGAATTCTTAATGATATTTCTTGCTGTGACCATGGGCTTTTTTGCAGAGAACATCAGGGAGTATTTATCTGACAGAACAAAAGAACGCGACGATATGAGCGGATTAATGAAAAACCTTACGTCAGATTCTCTGACAATTGAATCGGGATTACAAGTTTACGGCGCAGTTGAAATGCAAATAGATTCTTTAATGACTTTAATAAAAACAGGTAAGTATACAGAAAATATGAAGGCCGTTTATCGCATGGCATACCAAACAAGAGGTTCCAGGGTATTTGAATATTCAAATGCCACGTTCCAGGAAATAGAAAATTCAGGTGATATGCGGTTAATACGCAATGATAACATAAGAAACGATCTTATAAATTATAACAATACCATTAATACAGATATCCGGTCATTAGAAACGAGGCTGCTGGAAACCGAAAAGAACCAGGCAGAGTTACAGAGCAATCTTTTAAATGATACGCTTTATCCTTCGGCTGAGGATATTATTTATCGCCATGCATTCAGAACAAATTTTTTCCCTTCCGGCAATCATACTGCTGTTTTCAGCAAAGATCAACAGGCTCAGTTTTTAAAACTTTACAATTTATTATTTGAAAGAAATGTGATAATAGTTTATTACAAAATGGAACTTGGAAAGTTAAAAGATATGAATGCCCGGCTGATTGAGTTAATTAAAAAGCAATATGGTTTTAATAAATAATTAAAGTTATAACAATAATGGAAGTACATCATCACCCACATGTAGCAAAGAAAAATTTTAAAGAATATTTTTTAGAATTCTTAATGATATTTCTTGCCGTAACGCTTGGCTTTTTTGCTGAGAATATAAGGGAAGATATTTCAGACAGCACACAGGCAAACGAATATGTTCAATCAATGATAAGCGATTTAAAAAATGATGTGAGCATGTATAAAGCCAATGATTCAATTAATAATGTGTATTGCAATACGATTGATACCATATTCACTTTATTAAAAAGCAATTCCAACAGAGGTGAAATATATTACCTGGCAAGAAAGTTAACCATGTTAGGTTCTATGGGTCCGTCCATCAATGCCAAAACTTATTTGCAAATGACGAGCACAGGAACATTCAGACTTATAAAGCACCGGTTTGTTGCCGACAGTATTGCTATTTATTATCAGTTTATAAAATTGTTTGACGATTGGTCTGAATTACATCGTGCACGTGTAAACAACCTGATTTTTTTAAATGATAAATTATTCAATGCAGATGTTTTCTTCTCTATCTATAAAGCAATCGGGTCTGATAATGATTCTCTTCAAAAAATTCTTCAAAGCAACCCTGCATTTATGACCAATGATGTACATGAAATAAACGCAGTCACTATGCAATATCAATATTATTACGGTTTTTTAAAACTAATGAACAATAGAACATCGGTTGCTTTAAAACAGGCACAAGCGCTCATCGCACTTTTAGAAAAAGAATATGATATCAAGGATTAAATGCTTAAATAAATATGGAAGTACATCATCACCCGAAAGTTGAAAAGAAAAATTTCAAAGAATATTTTTTTGAATTTGTAATGATCTTTCTCGCAGTAACGCTTGGCTTTTTTGCAGAAAGTTTAAGAGAGCATGTGAACGACAACTCCAAAGAACATGAATATATAAATGCTTTAAAAAAAGACCTGGCAACTGATACTGTAAATCTTAGTACATGGATGCAGGCTTTTAATTCCCGCATCAACGAATATGATTTGCTTATTAGCATGTTGCGTGATCCGCAGCATATAGCAGATGGCGCAAAGCTTTATTATACGTCAAGAATTACAACACGCGGAACTGTATTCGAAGACAATAACAATACAATGATCCAATTAAATATTTCAGGTAACTTCAGGCTCATTCGCCATAAAGCTGCAGCGGAAAAAATAGTTGCCTATCAAAACGATATTGACGACTACAAAAGAATAAATGAATACGATTCATACGAAGCCCGCTCTTTATATGAACCACAGTCAAAACTTTTTGATGCTTTTGTTTTTAATGATATGAGCAAACCGATAAAGGATTCAACTGTAACCAGCGCCAACACATTGTTAGGTGGTTTTCGAAATGTTTTTAAAGAACCATCAGGCAATCCAAAACTGCTTACCACCGACAAAGAAAAAATAAATGATTTTGTATATTACCTGCACCAACGACGATCAACGTTTGCAGCAGAAATTTTAATTCTGTATAAGCAGAAACAGGATGCATCAAACCTGATACAAACATTAAACAAAGAATATCACTTAAAGAATGAATAAAATACCTAAACGCTTAAAGTAACTTAAAACTATAAACTCAAAACTATAAACTGCAAAATGGAAGTTCATCATCATCCGCATGTAGAAAAGAAAGGATTCAAAGAATATTTTCTCGAATTTATTATGATATTTCTTGCAGTAACACTTGGCTTTATTGCAGAGAATATTCGTGAAAGTTTCAAAGAACATAGCCTGCGAAAAGAATATGTACGTTCGTTTTATGAAGACCTGAAAACAGATACGGCAAAAATTTCTGCTGTTATCGCTTTCGATCAAACGAAGAACGATGCGTTCAACACAATCGCAGCATGTTATGACAGCATTTCAAAAGGAATGACAAATTCATGCGAGTTAAATCTTTTATTCAACTCAATAAGGGATTGGCCTTTTCAAATGACGGACAGAACCATAAAGCAACTTGCCAACACAGGTGGCTTCAGGCTATTGGAAAAAGCAGACGCAGACAGTATTATAGTTTATCAAAATGCTTTTGCTTTATTACAAGATTTTCAGTCAACCATTTTTCAGGAAGCCCAGGATAATGTGCGAAATACATATAACCGTATCGCCAATTTCAAAGTAAATGTTGCAATCAAATTATCAAATACAGGAACCAGTTTGTATTTGTCCGGCAAAGACAATACAACTACACAACTTTTTTTAGGAGACACGCCTTTATTGAATGAATATTTTAATGAATTGCTGGTATATAGCCGGATCATACTATCTCAACAAGAGCAATTGGTGAAACTGAAACAAGAACAAATAGTATTGCTTGAATATTTTAAAAAGAAATATCATTTTGAATAGAATTTATCAACCAAAATTATAACTTGAAATAACTGCAAACTTTAAACTATAAACTGCAAACTGTTTTATGGAAGTCCATCATCACCCACATGTAGAAAAGAAAAATTTTAAAGAATATTTTTTAGAATTCTTAATGATATTTCTTGCGGTAACGCTTGGCTTTTTTGCAGAGAATTTAAGAGAACATATTTCAGAGGGCCAACAGCGTGCACAATATATTCAATCTCTTGTGGAAGACCTTGAATCTGATACGGCAAGAATGAATGATATTATTCAATTTGATAAAGCCAAAATAACTGCTTTAAACAGCATGTATCAATGTTATGATACAGTTACGAATAATCTTACGGCAACATCCTGTATGGGTGTATTGATTAAATATTCAAAAGTAAACAGACCTTTTTTGATAAATGATCGCACGATAACACAGCTTGCGAATGCAGGTGGTTACAGGCTATTGAAGAAGGAAGATGCTGACAGCATTCTTGCTTATGAAAGACTGTACAGGAATGATTATGATTTTCAAGCAACCGTTTACCAGGAAGCGCAGGATAATGTACGAAATACCTTAAATGAATTAGCCAACTTTAAAGTAGTCTCGCCTATTGAGACTGTTTCTTCACTTTCCGGTGCTGATTCAGGCAGCAGCTCTTTAAATGGATGGTTATTGTTTTCGGATAACAAAGAGTTATTAAACAAATGGTTTAACCAGTTGCAATTGTATTTAAGAGTTACAAAAGCACAAAGCACATTGTTAAATAGTTTACGGTTAAAGGCGACTAATCTTATCACCTTTTATAAAAGCAAACATCATCTCAATTAAAAAACAATGGAAGTACACCATCATCCTACAGTAGAAAAGAAAAATTTCAAAGAATACTTTTTGGAATTCTTAATGATATTTCTCGCGGTAACGCTTGGCTTTTTTGCAGAGAACCTTCGCGAGCATTTTTCTGACAGGTCAAAAGAAAAGGATTTTATTGTTTCGATGAAAGAAGATCTTGTGTCTGACACGATGCAATTATCTAATGCACTTCCTTTCGATGATTCAATCTATGAAAACTTGGACAGCTTATATTTTTTGTTACAGGCTGCAAGTAAGGGAGAGCCTTATGATATACACAAACTTTACTACATCAATTTCACCTATGCCTTTGGTCTTTATACGTTCGTCCCGAATAACCGAACCATTTCGGAAATAAAAAATACCGGTGGGTTTTCGCTTATAAAAAATAAAGCCTGCCGCGATAGCATAAGTGTTTATGATAATTTTAATGAAACTGCCATAAAACTCAATTCAGATGGGTACAAGGACTGGTTAACTGATTTAAATAAAATGTCTCAAAAAATATTTTCCTTCGACCAGGTAAAGACATTTGCCCATGATTTAAACACGTACAAGTTTTTCTTAAACGATTCCCTTCAATTAAAATTGGCAAATAACGATAAGCTGCTAATAACCGAATATGCAAATAAAGTAAGGTCCTTAATGATGATGTTCACTGTTCTTGCCTGGTCAGAACAAGTACAATTTGAGCATGGTAAAAACCTCATCACTTTATTGAACAAAGAATACGATTTAAAGTAAAGAAACTGCATACTGAAAAACTCAAAACTACAAACTGCAAACATGGAAGTACACCATCATCCTACAGTAGAAAAGAAAAATTTCAAAGAATATTTTTTGGAATTCTTAATGATATTTCTTGCAGTAACACTTGGCTTTTTTGCAGAGAATGTTCGGGAAGATATCAGTGACAACGGTAAGGAAAAGCAATACGTAAACTCATTGTATGATGATATGCGCCAGGACAGTATCAGGATTAACGCAACACTTGGTTTCGCAAGCAGGCAGATTCAAAAAATTGATTCTCTCATTTATATTATCAACCAGCCTTTACCAGACAGTAATGAAATAAATACAGCTTACTTCTGCGCACGAATTGCAACAAGATTATTTTATTTTGAAGAAACCGATCGCACCATTCAGCAACTAAATAACACCGGCAATTTCAGGCTTATTAGAAATATTGCGCTTGCAGACAGTATTATAGAGTATGAAAAAAATCTCGCCGGATATAAAGATAATCATCCGACAGAGGTGCAGGAACGTCAATCATTATATCCTTTCATTGCTTCCATTTTTGATGCGAATGTCTTTCAAATTATGGTTGACAGCACTAATCGCATTCAAAGAATTTCAGGACTGCACACATTAGATATAAGCGATAAGAAGTTAAACAACCGGTTCATATATTATTTGCACCAGGTTAAATCAACCATGTTGGCTGAAAAACTTAACCTGCTTAAGATTTTGCACCAAACATCCGTAATCAGAAACATCATTCGCGAAAATTATAACGTAGAAAATTAATATGGAAGTACATCATCATCCTAAAGTAGAAAAGAAAAATTTCAAAGAATATTTTCTTGAGTTCATCATGATATTTCTTGCGGTAACGCTCGGTTTTATTGCAGAAAATATCCGTGAAAATTTAGGCGACCGCTCAAAAGAAAAAGAATATATCATTAACATAAAAAAAGATCTTGCAGCAGATACGGCAGGGCTGAATGATTTTTTGCCTACTCTAATTGAAAGAATTAACCGGAGTGATACATTAATAAAATTTCTGCAAACAAAGGGAACTATTGAACGTGGCAGCGATATGTATTACCTGGCACGGCTTACTACAAAGCTTCGCTCGTTTAATGCAAACAATACAACATTAACTGAACTGGAACATTCCGGCAATTTTAGATTGATAACAAAACAAGATGTAATAAATGGTTTGGTGAAAATTCAAAAGACACTTGAAGCATATAACACAATTACAAACCTTGATGAACAGGAAACGGAAATGGCTTATCCTTTACTGGGAACTTTGTTCGATGCTTCTGTATTCAATACTATGGAGATAAATGATTCTCATTTTACGGTTGATTCTACGGCAACAGCATTTGCCAATATTGTAAAGCCGGAAGGCAACCCGCAATTAAGAAATCATAATGCTGATGCAATTAATCAACTGATATTTTACCTGCATGAGCGCAAAGGAAGTTTTATTGGTGAGGTGGGCATTTTAAAGGAAGAAAAAAAATCAGCTATACAACTTATTCAAACTATCAATAAAGAATATCATCTAAAAGATGAATGAACAGCAAAAATAAACCAGTCAAGAAACAATAGTCAACAGTTAATCGTGCATGAAATAAATAAATCAGAAATCTCCACATCGAAATAAAAGCAATGGAAGTACATCATCATCCACATATAGAAAAGAAAGGCTTTAAAGAATATTTTTTGGAATTTGTAATGATATTTCTTGCAGTAACATTAGGATTTATTGCAGAGAATATTCGTGAACATATTTCTGAAAACGCACAGGCAAAAGAACTGGCAAAAAGTTTATACAAAGAAATTTATTCTGACTCCATTAATATTCATCAAAAAATATTGGGAAGGCTTGAAAAAGAAGATTACATAAAATATTTTGTGCAATACGTTCAGGACAGTGATCTTGTAAATCTTTCTCCCAATTTCTATCCCGCTTTTACTTCAACTTTTATCAGCACCTTAACCATAATCTTTCAACCAAAAGACGGCATTCTGAATCAGCTTACAAATTCAGGAGCCTTACGATATTTTAAAAGCAGCAAACTGCAGGAAGAAATAGGTAACATCAGCGTTGACATTGCTAACCTGAGAGAAGGAAACAAAGAAGAAGAAACCTTCAGAGATTCAAAAATGCGTGGATTTATTATTGCTCATTACGACTATAAATGGTTTGAAGCATTGGCTGAAATGGCGCAACAAAAACTGGATAATCCATATATAGAAGGATGGTTTAAAAAGTTAGACTTAACTACAATAAAAAAGCCTGAGATAATAAATAGTGCACAGTTTAACCGGCAGGAAGCTGCTAATATAGCTTCTGAATACCTGGTTATCATTCGGGGCTTTCGGCTGATATTATACAACCAATATGTAAAGTCTAATCATGCATTACTTGAAACATTAAGAAGTGAATATTCTATCAAATAAAAACAAGGTAAACAAACAATGGAAGTACATCATCACCCGCACGTAGAAAAGAAAAGCTTCAAAGAATATTTTTTGGAATTCTTAATGATATTTCTTGCGGTAACGCTTGGCTTTTTTGCAGAGAATGTGAGAGAGCATTTTGATGAAGAAAAAACCACAAAACAATATCTTGAAGATTTCCGGCAGGAACTTCTGCAGAACAAAGATTTGTACCAACGCTATGATAGTGTTTTTGCTCGAAGAATACCTGCTACAGACAGCCTTGTAAAAATTTTTACAAATAAAAAAGAAAACGATAACCTTTTAACAACTTCCCGTCTTATAAATTTTACACGACAGGTATTTGTTTCAACCATAAGCAAGGCTGCATATGAGCAGATGGTAAATTCCGGAGGCTTGAAATATGTTCATGACGCAGCATTCAGAGATTCACTAACCATTTATGAAGGTGGTATTTACGATTTCCAAAAATACAACGAGATTGTTGATGACTACCGGTCAGATGCTTTCCCTGATATAAGTTCTATAGAGCCATTGTATAGTATGTCTTCCCTTTTTACGCAAGATACAAATGTAGCGTTAGCGCCATTTGTAACACTCTCTCAAAAAGAAAGAACGGAAATATTGAATTTTTACAGCATCTATTTGGTCCGATATATATCTGACAAGATTATTGCTCACAGATTAAATAAAATGAATGATGAACTTATTAAAATGCTGGATATTATGCTCAATAAATAATTATCTAAAAATTATCAATGGAAGTACATCATCACCCCAAGGCAGAGAAGAAAAATTTCAAAGAATATTTTTTAGAATTCTTAATGATATTTCTTGCCGTTGTGCCTGGGTTTTTTGCTGAGAATTGCGCAACACATGAAAGACAATAAAAAAAGCTCCTGTAGACACAGGAACTTTTTTTTCAACCCTAAACCCTTAAGCACCAAATTTACTATGCAAATACATTTAACCCGGTGACTTTAGTTACACAATTTTATTAATTTTTTGTTTTGATATTGCCGGAATCCGCTGCTTACCTCCTGCTTTATCTTTTCATCTTAAAAAATTCCTGCACGAAATATATCTTTATCGCGCTCACAAAAATGTTATATCATGAATAAATGGTTTCGCTTTATCATTATCGCATTATTACTACCTGTTTCATCTTTATTACATGCACAGAAAAATGAATGGCTTGATCCGAATGTAAATGAAATAAACAGGCTGCCTATGCACACCAATTTTTTCACGTACGAAAATGAAAGTGAAGCATTAAACGGTGTAATGGAAAGCTCAGGCAATTATATGTCGTTAAATGGTTACTGGAAATTTAATTGGGTGAAGAATGCTGATATGCGACCACTTGATTTTTTTAAAACAGGTTATAACGATAAAGGTTGGAATAGTTTACCGGTGCCCGGCATTTGGGAAGTAAATGGTTATGGTGATCCGTTGTATACGAATATCAACTATCCATGGAGCAACCAGTTCGCAAATAATCCGCCGCTTGTTCCTGAATTAAATAATCATGTGGGTTCTTACAGGAAAGAATTTTTTATTCCTGCTAACTGGAAAGACAAAGATATTATTGCGCATTTTGGTTCTGTTACTTCCAATATGTATTTATGGATTAACGGGCAATTTGTTGGTTACAGCGAAGACAGTAAACTGGAAGCTGAATTTGATATAACAAAATATATAAAGCCCGGCGCTAAAAATTTATTTGCATTCCAGGTTTTTCGCTGGTGCGATGGCAGCTATTTAGAAGACCAGGATTTCTGGCGTTTATGTGGTGTTGCAAGAGATTGTTATTTGTTTGTGCGACCTCAGCAACATGTTGATGATATACGCGTGCATACAGCATTAGATGATCAATATAAAAATGCACAACTAAATATTGCCATCAATATTGCCGGCAATGCAACTGCTGATTTTAAATTATTGAATGAAGATGGCGCTGAAGCGGGCAATGCTTCAATACAGGGAAATGGAATGCATAACGTTTCTATCAGCGTAAACAATCCTTTAAAATGGACAGCGGAAACACCGCATTTATATACACTCATCACTACATTAAAAAATAAAAACGAAACGCTCGGAGTTATTCCTGTAAAAGTTGGATTTAGAAAAATTGAAATTAAAAATGCGCAATTGCTGGTGAATGGTCAGCCGATATTAATTAAAGGTGTTGACCGCCATGAAATGGATCCGGATGATGGTTATAATATTTCGCCAGCGCGTATGCTGGAGGATATTACCATCATGAAAAAAAATAACATCAATGCAGTGCGCACATCGCATTACCCTGATAACAATTTATGGTACGACCTCTGTGATAAGTATGGCATTTATGTAGTCGCCGAAGCAAATCTTGAATCGCATGGAATGGGTTATGGTAATAAAACACTTGCAAAAAATCCGCTGTATGCAAAAGCGCACATGGAAAGAAATGAACGCAATGTGCAACGCAACTTTAATCATCCATCTGTTATCATTTGGTCGATGGGCAATGAAGCAGGCTTCGGACCAAACTTTGAAAATGTTTATCGCTGGATAAAAAAAGAAGATACCACAAGACCTGTGCAATATGAGCGTGCAG
Organism: Bacteroidota bacterium; assembly: GCA_048498595.1. GTDB lineage: Bacteria > Bacteroidota > Bacteroidia > Chitinophagales > Chitinophagaceae > Parafilimonas. The sequence continues at coordinate 958 of JBEHXR010000086.1, read as the reverse complement.
AAAATAATGAGTTCACCGATATTTTTTGCCCGATGTATTTAGAACCTGATGAATGTATAAAGTATGCAAACAGCAATCCTTCAAAACCTTTAATTCAATGCGAGTATGCGCATGCAATGGGCAACTCTGAAGGTGGCTTTAAAGATTACTGGGATATTATTCGCAAGTACCCAAAATACCAGGGCGGCTTTATCTGGGATTTTGTTGACCAGTCTTTACGAAGAGAATCAAATGGTGTTGCTTTCTATGCTTATGGCGGCGATTTTAATAAGTATGATCCTTCTGATAAAAATTTTTTAGATAATGGATTGATTGGTCCGGATCGCGTGTTGAATCCGCACATGCATGAAGTGGATTATTTCTATCAATCGATATGGACTACGCCGGTTGATCTCAACAAAGGCAGCATCAATGTTTATAATGAAAACTTTTTTAAGGATCTGAGCAATGATTATCTCGAATGGCAACTATTGGTAAATGGTGTTGTTGAGCAAACCGGAACAATTAATGAATTAGATGTACAACCGCATCAAACAAAAGAAATACAGTTGCCGTATAAGCTTGATGGTGTTGATACAAATGCAGAAGTTTTATTGAACATTTATTTCAAACAAAAAACAACCAAAGATCTTGTGCCTGCAAACTATGCGGTGGCAAAAAATCAATTAACGATTTCACCGTATCATTTCAATACAAATGCAGCGCAAGCAAACAACGCAAACAATAATGTTGATTCATTAAATGTGATGGATAGCGATCGTAATTATCTCATCATACAAAACAATACAGTGCGTATTGATTTTAACAGGCATGATGGTTTTTTAAGTCGTTTTGAAATCAATGGTCAGCCGATGATGCTGAAAGATGCAGAACTAAAACCAAACTTTTGGAGAGCGCCAACCGATAATGATTTTGGTGCTGATCTGCAGAATGAATACAGTGCATGGAAACAACCTGA